>NZ_MDDU01000014.1:0-108717 GCF_001854795.2 Mesorhizobium sp. LCM 4577
TGCGTGCGTTCCGGGCCGAGAAGCAGGAGCACTGGTTCGCCGGGATCGAGAGCGCGTTCACGACCTTCGGCGGCGTGCCGGAGGAGGTTCTGATGGACAATCCGCGCGCGCTCGTCGTGCGCCACGACGCGGCGAGCCGGTCGGTTGAGTTCAACGACAAGCTCATCGCGTTCGCAAAGCATTGGGGCTTCCGTCCTCGCGCCTGCGCGCCGTATCGGGCGCGCACAAAGGGCAAGACCGAGAGCGGCGTCGGCTATGTGAAGAAGAACGCAATCGCGGGTCATTCCTTCACGAGCTGGGAGGCATTCGAGGCGCATCTCGCCAGGTGGGAGCGCGAGGTGGCAAACGCGCGTATCCACGGCAYGACCGGCGAGGCGCCGATGGTCCGCTTCGAGCGTGACGAGGCGCACCGTCTGAAGCCGCTCAGCGGGCGGCCGTCGTTCGGATTGTTGCGCGAACTGAGYCGCATCGTCGGCAACGATTGCGCCGTCGAGGTCGATACCAACAGCTACTCGGTGCCGTGGCGGTTGATCGGCGAGCGCGTCGCAGTGACGGTCGCGGCTGGCGAGGTGYRCATCCGTCATGGCATGYGCGAGGTTGCGGTCCACAGGCWATCGCAGGGCCGCCGTCTGCGGATCGTCGATTCCACCCACCTCGACGGGGTTGCCGGTCGCAATGGCGCTGTCTGCCGAGCGGAGATTGCGGCATCGGTGGTGCCGGCGTCGTCGCAAGCGCCCTCGTTGTTGCGTCCTCTTGCCGAATACGAAGCAGCGATCGGAGGGGGCTTCTGATGGCGCGCGCAAACAAAGCAACCGAAGCACCGATCGATCCGCTCGACGCTATGCTGATGCGATTGCAGCTCTTCGGCATCCGCGACCAGCTCGACAGCTTGCTCGACGAGGCGGCGCGCGCGAACCTATCGATGCGCGAGACGCTGATGCTGCTGTGCGAGCGTGAGATCGCGCGCAAGGATCACCGCCGCATCGAGATGGCGCTGAAGCTCGCACACTTCSCGGCCGTGAAGGAGCTTGCGGGCTTCGACTTCGAGGCACAGCCGTCGATCGATCCCAAGCAGATCCGCGACCTGGCCGCGTCCCGCTGGATCGCCAACGGGGAGAACGTGCTGCTGCTTGGCCCGCCGGGCGTCGGCAAGACGCACTTGGCGATCGCGCTCGGGCGAGAGGCGATCCTGGCCGGATATACAGCGCAGTTCACGACGGCGACGACGCTGGTCGCTGGCCTCGCCAAGGCGCAYGGCGAGCGGCGCCTAGACGAGAAACTGCTGGCGCTGTCGAAACCAAAGCTGCTGATCGTCGACGAGCTCGGCTACCTGCCGCTGGAGCCCGACGCGGCGCACCTGTTCTTCCAGCTGGTCAGCCGGYGCTATGAAACCGGCGCCATGCTGATCACGTCGAACCGCAGCGTAGCCGAATGGGGCACCGTGTTCGCCGATCCGGTGGTCGCGACCGCGATCCTCGACCGGCTCTTGCACCACAGCCACGTGCTGACCATCCGCGGCGACAGCTACCGGCTCCGCGCCAAGCGAAACAGCGGCCTCATCAGGCCGCCCGTCGGTGACAGGCCTCCGGTCGGCTCCGCCTCCCTTCGGCCCGTCACCGACGGAACTAACCTTCAACCGACATCATGAACCCGAAGGTGGGGGCAGTTCTTCATGACGCAAAGGGGGCAGTTCCGGATGGCGTTTGACACTGACCCTTTTATAGGCTTCCCACACCTCCCTTTTCGGAATGTCGAACGGCTTTGCTCTATCCATGAAGCTCCTCCCGTTTCCGGTTGGCTCCTGTCCAGAGCTGAACAACGCAACCCCTTCGCTCCAGCGTCATTACAACGCCTTCATCACTACTACGGGTTGCTCCGTCCCTGTGCCCCGCATCGGTACTTTCGTCCTCGCAGGGACCCCCTGCTTGGATTTTTCCCTTCGCATCGGGGCGACAGGTTCCCACGTTCCACCCAAGAGCCTGGCTCCGAGTCACGCCGCCTTCATGCCGGATGCCGTCTGGGCAGCAATCAGGCCATCCCCCAGACTGATCCCGGGGTAACGACTTCCCCCCGGTTTCGACATCATCCATACGCTTTCGACACGTCATCAGCGGTTCGCTTTCGCTCGTCTCTCTGAGCCCTACCTGACGGGATCACGTCCCGCCTTTTCCGCAACGCTCACCACCACGGCTTTTGACCGAAGCAGCTTGCGGTGGTTTGAAGCCTGCCCCTGACGGCCGGCTTCGAGGGACCTGCCCTCATCTCTTGTGCAGTTCCGCACCTCCATCGCTGTCAGTGCGTTCGTGGCACACAGTCGTCGCGTAGCGGCAAAAGCAGTGACCCCGTCGGGCCAGTTCCTTGTCGAGGTCGTCGAGCACGAGGTTACTTAGGAGGGGCGAGAGCGGACCCCCTTGCGGGGTCCCCTCGTCCACCGGACGGACCAAACCGTCCTCCATCACCCCCGCATTGAGGAATGCCCGGATGAGTTTGAGCACACGCTTGTCGGACACCCTTGCGGCGACGCGCGCCATCAGGCTGTCATGATTAACTCGATCGAAAAATCTTTCGAGATCGAGGTCAACCACATAGCTGTAGCCCTCGGCAATGTAGCATTGCGCTTGGGCTACTGCCTGATGGGCGGAGCGTCCCGGGCGGAAGCCGTAGCTGTGCTCGGAGAACGTCGGGTCCCACTGCTCCTGGAGAACCTGCAGCAGGGCTTGCTGGATCAGCCTGTCGACGACACAAGGCACGCCGAGTTTTCTGATCCCGCCGTCCGGCTTGGGGATTTCGACCCGCTTGACCGGTTGCGGCTGGTAGGTTCCCTTGAGCAATCGAGACCGGATGCTTGGCCACTGCTCACGCAGGTAGTCCTTGGCGTCGTCGATGGTCATCCCATCCACGCCCGGACTGCCCTTGTTGCTTCGAACGCGTTTCCACGCTGTTTCCAGATTCTCTCGGTTACACACCTTCTCCATTAGTTGTTCTGTCCAAGCCGGGCTTTCGGGTGTTGGCTTCGCCACGAGTTGGTTCGGCCCCTTGGTATCCGCTGACAGGGGCTTCACCCCGGTCCATCGGTTCCAGAGCCAGTGAATACTGGGTCTTCTGCCGCTTTCCACTCATGAGTTGCCAGTCCTACTTGCCACTTCCAATCGTTCGGGCCTTCGGTCATCGTTCCCGGCTCGGCCTATCCGTTTGCTCCGCCTTTCGGCCTTGGAGTGCCTCACTAGCCTTGCCGACGGCTTGACCTAATACGCCCTCTGCTGACTCCTGCGCCGCGGTCAGGTCACCTTGCGGTTCCCTCAGTTCCAAATTCGGAACATGACGCAGGCCTCCCCAGGTAAGTTCAATCGCCTTCCCCGCGCACCTGCCGGATCTACAGCCCTGCCCCTTGATGGATATGGACTTCGCGACTCGTTGCCCGCTCGTCCGGCCAGGGATGCCTCATATCCGGTTTCTGTTCGTCAGATCGCGGTTTTGCTCCACGCTTCCTTCAGACACCACCTCGCGGTGATACCCTTGCGCTTTGCTAAGCCTTCACCTCCATCAGGTTGGCTAGGGGACTTTCACCCCCAAGCGGTTGAACATGCTGGGCACACAACGAACCCGCTGACGCGGCATTTGGCGGGTCGGTTTGCGGTTGAGGCTTCTGTTTTGAAGGATTGCGGCTGTTGAAGCGCAATCTTGGAACAGGAGCACTGAGATGGCCGAGTTGAGCCCTCTTCGCCGGCGCATGATCGAAGATATGACGATCCGCAATCTGTCGCCGGCCACGCAACGATCCTACGTGCACGCGGTGGCGAAGTTTTCCCGCCATTTCGGCCGATCCCCTGACCGCCTTGGCCTTGAAGATGTCCGCGCCTTTCAGGTGCATCTGGTCTCGACCGGGATCTCGTGGCCGGCGCTGAACCAGACGGTGTGCGCGTTGCGGTTCTTCTACGGCGTGACGCTCGGCCATGCCGAGATTCCGGAACGGATCGTCTATGCCCGCTCGCCACGCACGCTGCCGGTGGTTCTCAGCGCCGACGAGGTCGTCCACTTCCTGGAGGCAGTGCCGAGCCTGAAGACGCGCACTGCGCTGACGACGGCCTACGCAGCGGGTCTTCGCGCCTCGGAGACCGTCGGGCTGAAGGTCGGCGATATCGACAGCGGCCGCGGCGTCATACTCGTTCGTCACGGCAAGGGCGGCAAGGACCGCACCGTGATGCTGTCGGCGCAGCTTCTTCGGATCCTGCGGGTCTACTGGCGACTGGCGAAGCCGCAGGGCTGGCTGTTTCCCGGCCGCGACCCCAATCGCCCCATCGACGTTCAGGTGCTGTATTCGGCCTGCCGCTCGGCGCGCGCCGCCGCCGGCATCGACAAGCGGGTGACGGTGCACACGCTCAGGCACTCCTTCGCCACGCATCTGCTCGAGAACGGCACCGATATCCGCATCATCCAGGTGCTGCTTGGCCACAACAATCTTTCCTCGACAGCACGCTACACCAAGGTCTCGAACGGCCTCATCCGGCGCACGACGAGCCCGCTCGACAGGCTGAACATTGAAGTGGTGCCGCCGGGCTGACCGGTTCCGCCCATGTCGGCGAGACTGGAGGTGGCGGATATCTTCCGCCGCCACGGCGAGGCGTATCGGCAGGTTCATGACGGCCATCTCGGACGTGTCGAGCGGCGTGTGATGAGCGCGATCGAGCTCTGCCGGACGGCCGCGCTCGGCGGCCATGTCGAGGGTTGCCGATCCTGCGGGGCGATCCGCGTGGCCTACAACTCCTGTCGCAACCGGCATTGCCCAAAATGCCAGGGACAGGCCTGCCGCGACTGGCTCGCCGCACGCGAGGCCGAACTCCTGCCGGTTCCCTACACGTCGTGTTCACGTTGCCGGCCGAGGTCGCCGCGATCACCTTCCAGAACAAGGCGGTGGTTTATGCCATCCTGTTCAGGACTGCGGCCGAGACGCTACGCACGATCGCCGCCGATTCCAAACATCTCGGCGCCGAGATCGGCCTCATCGCGGTGCTGCACAGCTGGGGGCAGAACCTGCACTACCATCCGCACATCCATTGCATCGTGCCGGGCGGTGGCGTCTCGCCCGACGGCTCGCGCTGGGTCTCCTGTCGGCCAGGGTTCTTCCTTCCGGTGCGCGTCCTGTCACGCCTGTTTCGCCAGCCTCATAGAAGGCACCACAGCCTGTCCGACGGCACCCGCCATCAAGATGCCGCCCCCCGTCGCAGCGTCCTTTGCCGTCATTGCATCCCGACGGCCCTTGATCATTCCGGCGAAGACTATCCCGGCCACAGCTCCGGGCTACAATCCCCATAGCGCCAGTCCTGCCCGCGACTCCGTTCAATCCGGCTTGCAATGAGGTCCGACAGCCAACCCGGCCGCTCCGTCGTGCCCGCGGACCTCACAGAAGCCTCCAGATTCCGGTAAGGGCTGATTCGTGATTCACTCCCGCCAGGAGGTGATTTGCGATGCCCAAGCCCTATACGCTCGATCTGCGTGAACGCGTAGTGCGGTTTGTAGAGGGCGGTCATTCGCGGCACGCGGCTGCGGCACATTTCGGGGTATCGGTGTCGTTCGTCGTTATCCTGATGAGGAACTACCATGCGACGGCAGCTTGGCGCCCAAGCGGAGTGGTGGGCGTCGCCATTCCAAGCTCGACCCGCATCGTGCGTTTCTGTCGGGCCGCGTGGCCGAGAAGGACGACATCACCATGCCTGAGCTGGCGGCCGAACTGGCCGCTGCTGCCGGCGTCGAGGTGGCTCCCGCCTCGATCTCGCGGTGGTTGATCAGGAATGGCTACAGCTTCAAAAAAACGCTTCTGGCCGGCGAGCAAGATCGTCCCGACATCAGCAAGGCGCGGCAAGAATGGCGCACCAAGCGCCAGCCCCGGATGCGAGTTGAGCCGCATAGGCTGGTATTCATCGATGAGACCGGAACCACGACCAAGATGACACGCCTGCGCGGGCGTTGCCGCAAGGGTCGACGGCTGCGCTCGAAGGCGCCGTTCGGACATTGGAAGACCCAGACCTTCATCGCCGGGCTACGCTGTCATGGGCTCACCGCACCGTCGTCGACGCCCCGATGAACCGGCGCATCTTCGAGACCTATGTCGTGACACAGCTTGCCCCGCTGGCAAAGGGCGATGTTGTCATCCTCGACAACCTCGCCGCCCACAACGCCCTTTGGAAGGCCATCGGCGACATCTGCAATCTGTTCTCCCCAACAGAATGCAGAAATTACTTCTCAGCCGCCGGATATGGACTCACATGAACGTCCGATGCTCTAGATATTACCTAGCAGATGCCGGATGATCATCTCTGACCTCCGATGCGGCAAGAGGCTGATGCATTGGACGGATTTGCCGGCAGAGGAACTTCGCAGCCAACTTCGGCGCCCATGGTCCGATTCAGGCGAAGACGACAGCTTACCTCATCTTGTGCTTCCGATAATGATCATGACAAATGTTTGAGGCAGATGAACTCTTCTATGCGGAGCCGACGATCATTTTCATGACGAATGCGGCATATTCGGATTCTTTGGCCCCTTGGATGCGGCCACTATCGTCACCCTCGGCTTGCATGCCCTGCAGCACCGGGGTCAGGAGGCGGCGGGCATTGTCCTCCTATGACGGCAGGCAGTTCCACGTCGAACGTCATGTCGGCCTGATCGGCGACACCTTTACCAAGCAGCCGGTCCTCGACCGGCTGAAGGGCACGCGCGCCATCGGCCACACCCGCTACGCCACCGCGGGCGGACCAGGGCTGAGCAACGTGGATCGTCTTACCCGAGGACAAGACCTGCTTGGCAAGCTCCGCTGCCCGCTCACAGCACGGCGGTGCTGGCTTCGAGATGTCTGTGGCAATTCTCTGCATTGGCTGTAATGCCCACGACGCACTTCGTGCGCAGCACATCGACGGCATTGGTGAGAAGCTCAAGCGAGTGCAGTATTTTGTGGGCGATCACCGGCTCCATCACGTTCAACTGCAGCTACCCTGCTTCGGAGGCAAGAGTGATCGTGAGATCGTAACCGATGATCTGGAAGGCGACCTGATTGACCACCTCCGGCACCACAGGGTTGACCTTTCCGGGCATGATAGAGGAGCCGAGCTGAAGGGCTGGCAAATTGATTTCGTTGAAGCCCCCACGCGGCCCGCTGGAAAGCAGCCGCAGATCGTTGCAGATCTTCGACAGTTTCGTGGCCGTCCGTTTCAGCATTCCCGAGAAGAGCACGAAAGCGCCGGTATCCCAGCAGGCTTTGATCAAATTACCGGCCGAGACGATGGGCAGGCCGGCAATCGCACGCAACTCCGCGACAGCTGCCGGCTGATAGTCGGGGTTCGTATTGATGCCCGTGCCAATCGCCGTGCCTCCGAGGTTGATTTCATGGAAGAAGCTGGCAATCTCACCGTGCCGGGCTACATCTTCCCGCAGCATCGGATGTTCATGTTGGTCGAGGTACCGGCACCGCCCTGAAATACATCGAGGGGGAATTCGCCAAGATGCATGCCTGTCGCGATTTCGTCGCAGACCTGACAGATTGATGTCTGCCTTCTGCTTGTCCAGATCGTCGAGCGCGGCGTTGGCGCGGGCCGCTGCCATTTTCACATAGGCAAGCGCCTTGATGAGGTTCGGGAAATGGCTGATCCGCATCCCCGAAATCGGGAAGTTGGCAATGCCCCGCGCCGTCCGCGGGCCGTAGTAGGCATCGACCGGAATGCCCACCGACCCGAGCGGATCTTTCTCAATGCGCTCGATTTGTGAACCTTTCGTCACGATGATTACCTCGTCATTTCACCGCCGCATCTGGTCGAAGGTGCGTGTCAGTTGAAGCTCCACGCCAGAATGAGAGTGAGCTCGCCCGGCTTCGAAAGTGGTTGCGGGGCGGAACTACCTGGGATGGGGGGCTTCCGCTTCCATAGCTGCGCACACCTATTGCTTTGCCCGATCCCCATTTGGATCGAAAAACGCCCGCAGAGATGCGTCTGCTTCGTAGAGCTTGCCGGCGATCTCGATTTCCCACCGACTGTTCTCGATCAAGTCCTTCGTGACACCGGCGGGATGGTTCACATAGCCCAGTCCGATTGAAGTTCCGATTGTAAAGCTCTTCACGCCAGAGGAAATATACCCGACGATCTTGCCGTCGCAGCGGATAAGCTCTTCATGGAAGAGAACCGGATTCGGATCGCGAAGCTTGAATGATACCAGTCGTTTTTTTAGCGGCCCGGCATTTTTCTGAGACGTCAACGCCTCTTTTCCGATAAATCCGCCTTGTTTATTCCAGTCAACTGTAAATCCAAGGCCAGCTTCAAGCAACGTGTCAACTGGTGTAAGGTCAAGCTGATATTCTCGGTAGGCACGCTCAGACCGCAGATGTTCAAGCGCGTGGTATCCTGCGGCTTTGAGGCCATACGCTCGGCCGGCCTCCCAAACAACGTCAAACACGTGCTGTGCCATCTCGGTTGGAATATGAAACTCCCAACCAAGCTCTCCGACGTAAGTCAGTCGATTGGCTATTACGCGAGCATACCCGATGTCAATTTCCTGACTGGTGGCGAATGGGAAGGCCGAGTTGGCCAGATCTGTATCCGTTACCAGGGATAGGATTTCGCGCGATCGCGGGCCTTGCAATGAAAGGACCGCGTACCCGGATGTCAGATCAGTTACCGTGACGTTCCATTCATCGGTAATATGCTTTGAAATCCATGCCTTATCCCTGGGATGGACGGTCGCTGAGGAGATAACTAGGAACTCCGTCTGCGACAAGCGGTTTACGGTGATATCCGTTTCTATCCCGGCCCTTTCATTGAGCATGTGGGTATACACCAGTTTCCCCACAGCAACATCTACATTGCCGGCGCAAAGCCACTGGAGGAAGCGGCAGGCGTCGCGACCCTGAACCAGATGTTTGCCGAAAGAGCTTTGGTCCAACAAGATAGCATCGTTGCGGGCAGCCTTGCACTCCTGACTGACATACTTGAACCAGTTCGGCTCGTCGTAGGAGTAGATGTTTTTGGTCGACTCCCCCTCGCCTGCGAACCACATGGGACGCTCCCATCCCATTCCTTCACCAAAGCTGGCTCCAAGCCTCGCCCACCGGTCGTGAAGCGCGCTTTTGCGAACCCCTCGGGATGTCTCAGGCTGGTAGGCTGGCCAGTGCATCTTGTAGTGAAGGCCCAGCACTTCGGCTGTGCGATCGTGCAAATATCGCTTGTTGACCTGGAAGGGATGAAATCGGGCGACATCAACGAAGCTGATGTCCATTTGAGGCTCGCCCGCGATGATCCACTCTGCCAGAGCTCGCCCGGCTCCTGCGCCGAATTCAATGCCCTCTGAGTTATAACCCGTAGAAACGTAAAGGTTTTTCAATCCAGGAACTTCACCGATCATGAACAGAAGGTCGGGGGTGAAACTTTCCGGACCGTTGAAAAATTTAGCAATGCCGGCGTTCGCGAGATCAGGGACAATTTCTATCGCCTTGGTCATCGGCAGTTCAAAGTGCTCCCAGTCTTCCGGAAGCTCGATGAAGGCGGTGTCCTTCGGAAGCTTCCCCATCGGCAAAGGTTTTCCCCAAGGCTCGAAGGCACCAACCAAGAGCTTTCCTGTATCTTCCTTAAGATACACATGCCCATCGGTGTCGCGCAGCACTGGCAAGGTGGGCGTCACGAAATCCATGGCTTCGGTCACTACATAAAAGTGCTCTGCCGCGTATATCGGAATTCGTGCCCCCAACTTCGACGCAAGTTCTCTGGTCCAAAGCCCACACGCAAGTACGAGAATTTCAGCTTCAACAACTCCGTCATTAGTCCGAACTTGGTAGTGCCCATCTGCTGTACACCAGAGGTCGGTCACTTCCGCTTTTTCGGCGATTTTTACGCCGTTTTTCTTGGCACCAAGTGCTAGCGCCATGCAAGTGTCAACAGGATTGGTTTGGCCGTCGCCCGGAATAAAGACTGCACCTTCGATGATCGAGGCGTTAAGCGCCGGATAGAGCTTTTTCGCCTCGCTCGGCGAGATAATATTGGCCTCAAGGCCAAAACTCTTGGCGATCGATGCGTTGCGAGCGGTTTCGTATAGGCGCTCTTTGGTTCTGGCGACCCCGAGCGTGCCATTTCGTTTGAATCCGGTAGCTTGCCCGGTCTCGGCCTCCAGAGCGGAGTAGAGTTCTGCATTATACTTTGCGATCTCCGTTAGCGCGTGGGTGCCACGCGTCTGCATGATCAAACCAGCAGCGTGCCAAGTTGTTCCGGACGTAAGGCTGTTGCGCTCCAGAAGCGCAACGTCCTTCTTACCGTTCTTTGCAAGGTGAAAGGCAATACTTGCTCCCGCAATGCCTCCACCAACTATGAGAATCTCGTGGTGGCGAGTGGGTACCTCATGAGGACGGAAGGGCGGATTCGTAATCATATGTATCCTTTTTCGGTTTCACTCGATGCAAGCGGCAAGGGGTCAACCTGTTTAGCCAGATTGAGCTTCTATGGCAGCGTTTCCGCGCATTTCCGGCCCACGATTCAGATATCGATTATTTTGGAACAGACTAAGGGGCGGAGCTCGCGGAGAGCCTGCTAATGGGACGCAAAAACGGTGCCATTCTGCATATTACTCAAGTTCAGCGCTGAATTATTGCGCCCGTGGGCGGCGCGGCGGCAATCAAACCCAGTATAATGCCTTGCACGGCATGTCCAATCGTATCCTGCACCTTCTTCCCGACTCGGTCCTCGACGCAGACGGTTGGGGACCACCCTCGCCGCTTGGCCGAGCCTCCGGAAGCTCTAGAACGAGCCGACCAGTCGGCGGATCTATTGAGGGTAGTAGCGACGCGGTCTTTGCAGATGGTACATTAGGTCCGCATTTGAATTTCGCTTGCTCTGCGTTGACGCGGTCTGGGTGCAGATCAGAAATGAAGGTCTCGTCCGCAATGGGCTATCAAATCCAGCCGGGCACCTTAACCGGCGGCGCCAAAGGAGGTGGAGCAACTGAGGAATGAAGGGGCGAGCAGACTGCCACATGAGCGGCTTAATACCAACACACCCAACGCGCTCGGATCATGTCCCGCGGGGTGGTGTAGCTGGCGGCATTGGTCGCCGCGCACTCCGGCATGGGCCGGGCTGATCAGCGCGCCACGGCTGGCAGGCTGATCAGGGGATCATCGCTCATCTGGCTGATCGTCTCAAGGGTCATATAGCGGGCTCGCTGGACGGCCCATTCATCATTCTGTTCGAGCAGCAGCGCCCCGACGAGGCGCACGATCGCATCGTCGTTCGGGAAGATTCCGACGACCTCGGTGCGTGGCTTGATCTCGCCGTTGAGATGCTCGATCGGATTCGTCGAGTGGAGCTTGGCGCGATGTTCCTTCGGGAAGGTCATATAGGCCAGCACGTCGGGCTCGGCGTCATCCATGATTGTCGCCAGCTTAGGGACCTTGGGCCGGATCTGATCAGCGACGGCGCGCCATTGGGTGCTCGCGGCCTCGGGCGTTTCCTGGGCGAAGGCGGTGGCGATGAAGGCCGAGACGACCCTGCGGCCGCTCTTGCCGGCGTGCGCCAGCACGTTCCTCATGAAGTGGACGCGGCATCTCTGCCAAGTGGCGCACAGCACCTTGGTGACGGCCGCCTTGAGACCTTCATGTGCGTCTGAGACGACGAGCTTGACGCCGCGCAGGCCGCGACGTGTCAGCTTGCGCAGGAACTCGGTCCAGATCGGCTCGGCCTCCGAGGCGCCGATCTCCATGCCAAGCACCTCGCGCCGGCCGTCTGCGTTGACGCCGACGGCGATGATGACGGCGACCGATACGATGCGCCCACCGCGGCGCACCTTTAGGTAAGTGGCATCGATCCACAAGTATGGCTAATCGCCCTCGATCGGCCGCTCGAGGAAGGCTTTCACCTTGCCGTCGATCTCCTCGCACAGCCGCGAGACCTGGCTCTTGGAGATGCCGCTCATGCCCATCGCCTTGACCAGGTCGTCAACCGACCGGGTCGAGATGCCTTGCACATAGGCTTCCTGGATGACGGCGGTCAGCGCCTTCTCGGCCATGCGGCGCGGTTGGAGGAAACCCGGGAAGTAGCTTCCCTTCCTGAGCTTCGGGATGCGCAGTTCGACCGTGCCGGCCCGCGTCTCCCAGTCCCGGTCGCGGTAGCCGTTGCGTTGAGCGAGCCGCAGCGGGGTCTTCTCGCCATAGCCGGCACCGGTGGCCGCGCCCACCTCCAACTCCATCAGCCGCTCGGCGGCAAAGCCGATCATCTCGCGCAGCAGATCGGCATCCGGGGTCTTCTCCACGAGCGTGCGCAGGTTCATCATGTCGTCGGTCATCGGTGGTCCTTCCGAAATGGGTTGGCGTCAACAACCAAACCCTACCGGAAAGCGCCGATGACCACCGACAGGCCGCTCACTCGCTACGGCGCTACTAACGGCGCGCTCGCGAGCGGCTTCATAACCCGCAGCTACACCACCTAATGGGACACGACCCGCGCTCCTCTTCAAGTGGAAGCTTCGACAGGCCGGGAAGAGCCGCCTTGCGCACAAATTCTCGACGGCCCGCCTGTCGAGCGCGACGACTGTCCCCGGCGACAAATATACCCATCTGTCCGTTAATCGGCCTTGGTCTGCGCAGAGGCAAATCAATGCGGTCTTCGACTCGCCGGCCCGTAGCGCTTGCTGGATAGGTGGACGGCGACGAACAGCGCGGGCGGCTCGCGTCTCCCAGGTTGCTCGGCGCCGCGCCTACTGCGGAAACTCAGCGCCTGAAACCGCTGGGAGAGATGGGACGAGGATTGGGAAGCAGAGCACAAAAGCACATCAGTGAAACTTCCCAATCCGATTATGCTAAGCTGTCAGCTAGTTCACGACTATCAACTCGCGGGCAACATCAGCTAGCCGCTCGCCACCTTTTTCGGTAACAACAATCGACTCCGATATTGCGGCTCCGAACGCAGGCGGCYTGACCCCAGATTGGAAATGGAAGCACATGCCCGCCTGGAGCACAGTCTTTTCTCCGGCGCGAATGCTCACGGTACGTTCGCCCCAGTCCGGCGGAAAATTCATGCCAATTGAGTACCCGGAGCGGCCTTTCTTGGTGTACCCATGGCGGTTGAGAACGCTATGCCAGACGGCATTCACCTCGTCGACGACTACACCGGGCTTTGCCATTTCGAGTACAGCGTCGCCACCTTCCACTATGGCATTGGCAAGATGCCTGACCTCTGCGGGTGGCTTTCCCATATAAATGGTACGCGTTAGCGGCGCATGATAATGACGTCTCGCTGCCGCAACTTCCAAGAGAATCAGTCCCGATGACGGCAATGGTTCATCCGACCACGTGAGGTGCGGAGCGTTCGTCTTTTCGCCAACCTGAATCAACGGACAAAGGCTAGTATAATCGCCGTATTTTCCGCCAACACCTCTTGTTTGAGAGGCGTAAATCTGAGCGACGATTTCGTACTCCGGGACTCCCGGCTTCAGATTTTCGATCGCCGTTCGCATGGTGTGGCTGACAATCAGGCCCGCTTCTCTCATATAAACGAGTTCAGCGTCGGATTTAACTAGTCTCGCCCAATTAACCAGTCCGCGGCTGTCGGAGAACTTTGCATTTGGAAGCCCTTTAACAAGGTGCTGGTGTGCTCGCGCAGTATAGAAATGCGCATCGAGTTCGACCCCTATGCGATCGGATCCCCATCCACGTAATTTTATGATTTCGCTGACTTCGTCGTAGGGATGCAGCTCCACATGATGGAGTCGGTCATCGGAAAAATTGATGATGTTCTCAGCAGGCAGATCCGTCGTAGCATGAGCACCGTTTACGTCAACCAGCCGTCCAATCCACATCGGCGATTCTGATTGCAGGTGCAGTAGGACAACTTGGGGCGTGTAGAAGGACCAGGCGTCGTAACCGGTCAGCCAACACATATTTGCGGGATCTTGGCAGATTAATAGGTCCAGTCCTGCTTGCTCCATCCGTGTCTTCACGTCATGAACACGGCGTTGGTACTCCGCAGGCAGAAAGGGTTTCTGATACGTCATTTCGTAGTCGTCCTCTGCACCTAGATCGGCCAAGCATTCTGCTAATGCCATCCGTACTAATCGAAACAACATAGCATGCCTCCCAGGACTACTTGGCGCGTACCCAGCGGGCCAGCCGCAGAAAACCTGCGTTTTTGGCGTCTTGCGCGCAGTTTGGCTTCCCGTTGTGAGAGACTTTGGCGCCGCGACCGCGGCTCTTCTTGCGCCGGCAGCAAGGGAGGAGGTGCGAGCGTAGGTTTGGCACCTCAGATTTCCAGATCCATCGCGACGATCGCTCAGAGCGACCTCTCGAATGAAGTTCACTCACCGGGTCGCCCGGATCGTTCTTTGAGTGATGCACTCTTGGATGACGAAGCGCCACTACAACTGGGCCGTGCATACTGCGGAATATACGTGTCCGGCACACCCGGCCACAGCGCGGTCGACGAAACTTACCAGCTACGCCGCGCTCGAGACTTGACGCGTCGCTGTCGTCGCCCATGCGTAGACTGGTACGAATGCCACCTCCTTTGATGGTCCATAAAAGCAAGCGGGGAGAGCAGACGGCGAAAAACTCAGCAGAACCTCATTATTCGCAGGAGAACGTCCTGGCAGCGCAACACAGCGCTGCCAATCCTCGCAGTCGTGGCACTAGTTTGGTGAAGACGAGCAGCCGATATGGAGTTACACATGAAAGGTTCCGCGACCGCAGCATTAAAGAGGCTCAAACGGCAGAACCTTCTGCAAAAATGCGCCTATGTGAATGGCGCTTGGCTATCAAAGGTTGAAACAATCTCGGTCGTGGACCCGGCTACTGGCGAGGAACTGGCCCAGGTGGCAGCCTGTGAGAGATCCGATGTAGATACTGCAGTCAGCTTCGCGATCACCGCATTTCAACGATGGCGCGATGTTCTTCCTTCGGAACGCGGCGCGCACCTGCGGAAATGGGCCGCAGGTATGCGCGAGAATGCGGAAGACCTTGCCGCGATCATGACTGCCGAGCAAGGCAAGCCATTGACCGAGGCGCGCAGTGAGATTTCATATGCCGCTAGTTTTCTTGACTGGTTTGCAGCGGAGGGTGAGCGGGCATATGGCGAGACCATCCCGAGCCATCTTGCGAGAAGCCGACTCTCTGTGCAGATGCAGCCGGTCGGAGTGACGGTCGCTATCACCCCTTGGAACTTTCCGTCGGCGATGATCACCAGAAAAGCAGGAGCCGCGCTGGCTGCCGGCTGCACCATGATTGTCAAGCCGGCCCCGGAAACGCCCTTGTCAGCTCTGGCGCTTGCTCGTCTTGCCGAGGACGCGGGAGTTCCCGCCGGCGTGTTTCAAGTGATCACGGGAGAGGCTGCCCCGCTCGCAAAACGGCTATTGGATCACAGCGATGTGCGGGCATTCTCCTTCACTGGCTCGACCGAGGTCGGTCGGGTCTTGCTCGAGCAGTCGGCAAAAACCCTGAGGAAGGCTTCACTTGAGCTCGGCGGCAATGCTCCTTTTATCGTTTTCGATGACGCCCCTTTGGAGACTGCCGTAGCTGGATGCATGGCAGCCAAATTCGCCACGTCCGGTCAGGACTGCCTGGCAGCCAACAGGATCTATGTCCAGGGGGGAAGTTATCAGCGCTTTGTGCACGAATTCGCGAAGGCCACCAGCAAACTGAAAGTCGGGAACGGATTCGAACCCGGTGTCCACATTGGCCCAATGACTAAACCATCTGTCGTCGAAAAGTGCAGGCGACAGATTTCTGAAGCTCTTTGTGCCGGAGCCCGCATCGTTGTTGGTGGACAGGACAGTCCTCTCGGGGGAAATTTCGTGACCCCGACTGTTCTCGCCGACGTCACGGACGGCATGCTGATCGCCAAGGAAGAGACCTTTGGGCCGGTGGCTGCAGTCCTTCCGTTCGATAGAGAGGCGGAAGTGGTTGCGCGAGCTAACAATTCGGAAATGGGCCTTGCGGCTTACGTTTACACAAGAGATCTGAACCGCGCCATGCGGGTGACCGATCAGTTGGAGTACGGCATGGTCGCGGTCAACACCCCGAAATTCACCGGCGCTCCCATACCGTTCGGCGGGTGGAAGCAATCTGGCCTCGGCCGCGAGGGCTCAAGACATGGTATCACCGAATATCTCGAACCCAAATACGTGTGCATCAGTAACATCGCAGACTAAAAGGAAAGCCGTATGACTATCGACATCAAGGATATCAGCGAGAAGGATAGAAACGCTGTCCTGCATCCTTTCACGCAACTGAAGGATTTTGCCACCGGCAAGCTTGGTGATCCGACCATCATCGAGACGGGTGAAGGCATTCGCATCCAAGATGCGCATGGCAACCGACTAATCGACGGATTCGCCGGCCTTTATTGCGTCAACGTCGGGTATGGCCGCACCGAAGTCGCCGAGGCGATTTCCCGCCAGGCTTTCCGTCTGGCCTACTACCATTCCTACGCTGCCCACACAACGGACGAGCTCGCAATCCTTTCCGATCGCCTCGTAAAGATGGCGCCGGGCAAGATGAGCAAGGTCTTCTATGGCWTGTCCGGCTCGGATGCGAACGAGACCCAGGCCAAGCTTGTCTGGTACTACAACAATCTACGGGGCAAGCCGAACAAGAAAAAGATCATCTCGCGTGAACGCGGCTATCACGGGTGCAGCGTCGTGTCCGGCTCAATGACGGGCATGAGCTTCTATCACGACCATATGGACCTGCCGCTCTCGCAGATCGTTCACACCGGTGTTCCACATCACTACTGGGGCGCCAACCCTGGTGAGTGCGAACGCGAATTTTCAGCGCGGCGCGCCGAGGAACTTGATCAGCTGATCGAACGCCTAGGCCCGGACGATGTTGGCGCCTTCATCGGCGAGCCGGTGCTCGGCACTGGCGGCATCACGCCTCCTCCGGAAGGCTACTGGGAAGCAGTCCAAGCCGTGCTCAAAAAACACGATGTACTGCTCATTGCAGATGAAGTCATCACCGGCTTTGGTCGGACTGGCTCCATGTTCGGCTCGCATCACTACGGTATAGAACCAGACCTCGTCACGATCGCAAAGGGTCTTACGTCGGCCTATTTCCCCCTTTCCGCGGCACTCGTCGGTGAAAAGATCTACAAGGTCCTCGAGGACGGGGCGGACAGGGTAGGCGCATTCTCGCACGGTTACACCTATTCAGGTCATCCGATCGGGGCTGCCGCGGCCAACGCGGTACTGGACATCGTCGAGAAAGAAGACCTCCCGGGGAACGCTCGCGAGGTCGGTGCATTTTTCCAAGCGCTGCTGAAGCAAAAATTCGCGCAGTTGCCTATCGTCGGCGAAGTGCGCGGCGTCGGCCTCATGGGCGCAATCGAGTTCGTGACCGATCGGGACAAAAAGAGGCGTTTTGATCCCGCCCTCAAGGTAGGTGCACGAATTTCCAAGGCGGCGCGTGAACGCGGGCTTATCGCTCGCGCCATGCCGCATGGTGACATTCTGGGCTTCGCTCCTCCCTTGGTGACAACCAAGGCTGAGGTCGAAGAAATCGTTGGCATCGCAGAAAGTGCAGTGCGCATCGTTATGGATGAGCTCACGCGAGATGGGCTGTACATCTGAGGCGAACGGCTGCCGGGCTTGAGGGTGTCAGGACACACCGCTCTATCGAGCGATCACCCGATGGCGAGGCGCGGTGGGCCGGCGCCGGAAAAAAGCGCCCGAGAGCGGAGCTCAGCCCCGCTCTGGAATCCGGCGCGATCGAGCTTTCGACGCAGCTAGCACGGTTTTTTCGCCAGAATGCTGTCGAACAGGTTCGATAGCCATTTTGCATGCTGCTCTGGTCCCCAACGAAGGAGTAGTCGCGCAGTTMGCATGATGCCGTGGGAAGCACGACAGACCAGGCTAGGAGAAAGGGAACCCGGGGATGCTAGACTCACAGTCCACATGCCGAAATTTTTGCTTTTACCTCCTGCCGGCCTTTTCGCTCCAGGCCTTCTCGTCGGCTGTAGAAGCGTTGAGACTCGCCAACGAAGTGTTGGGGCGGGACGTGTATAGGTGGCAGGTCATTTCAGACGACGGGGAGCCCGTGGCCTCAAGTTGCGGGTTGTTGGCATGCACCGGATCGTCGTTGTCCTTCGAACGTGAAAAGAGTCGTCGATTAATCTCGGCACCGGCCGTCGTTGTCGTCGGCGGTCAGAATGCTCCTCGCCCACACAAACAGCTTGAAGCCTGGTTACGAGAGTGTCGCAATCGTCGCAGCAGCCTTGTAGGGATAAGTAGCGGCACGATTGTGCTCGCTCGAGCCGGACTTGCAGAAGGGCGGCGTTGCGCGGTTCACTGGGAACAATTTCCTATATTTTCGGAGCGTTTTCTCGGCGTAAGTGCCACTCAAACCGCCTTCGAGCGGGATGGGGACCTGTATACCTGCGCCGGGGGAGATGCTCCCTTTGACATGTTTCTAGATTTGATTGACCACGACCATGGGACGATAGTCGTCAATCGCATTTGCGAAAAGGCCATCGCGTATAGGACCCGTTCTGCGGGTGACCGCCAACGTTTGCCTATCCATTCTCGAGTGCGACTAAACCATCAAGCAGTTATCAAGATAATCGACAAGATGGAGGCAAACCTCGCGGAGCCACTGCTATTGGACGAGCTTGTGGGACTAGCCGGCCTTTCCCGCCGTCAAATCGAGCGGCTGTTTAGGCGGGAATTGGGATGTTCTCCGAGCCGCTACTATTTGGATCTTCGTCTGGAACGTGCGCACCTGCTGCTCATCAGCTCGCGCCTGCCAGTCGTCGAAATCGCGATGGCTTGCGGCTTTGTCTCTGCATCGCATTTCTCAAAATCGTATCGCGACGCGTACGGATGCGCGCCGCATCAATCACGATTGCCAGTTTACCAACGAGAGATAGTGCGGTCGGACGGGTCGGAAAATAGAACCCGGCAAATCGATCGGAGGCTAAGTAACGAAAGAAGGCCTAACTGCCACTAGGAGAGCGCCGCATTGTTTCTCTAGATAGAGTATGGCGCTCCATTTGCTGTCAGAATAACCAGCCCGGGGGGGACCAGAGTTCGAACTGGTCCGGCTTATACCAGCACTTCTCCAATGCCCCGTTGTAAGCCGGGTCGGCCCAGCCTGTTTACTCGCATGGCGTTAAGTGAACACACTCGGCCACGATAGAACTCGGGCATCACGATAGAATAGGATGATTCCGTACGATCCAATTGCCCTTTGCGCTCAGCTAATACCGCAGCAGGCTTTCCGGCGTCCGCGCCGAAATGGCGCGCCGCAACCTTGACCTTGCTGATGGTGAACGATGTCGCCAACCAGCACTACATCACCGACGGCTGGTCGTTTCTGCACGCCGCAAATGGTCCTGGTGCACTCGCCGACGAGGAGCCGGTCTGGTTCGGTCGCGCCATGGATGCCGCTGGCGGGTGCTGACGGCGTGGATGAAGCCCGAGAACGTCGTCGGCTTCCCGGAAGATCATGTCCATCGCGCCGACCGCCATCCGACGGAATGGGATTGCCGCCTGGATTGAACGGAAGGGCTGGGGGCGCGGCAATATAGCCATCGAGCTCGAGGCCCACTACTATTCCCCGAAGGCGCATGCGCGGCTAACCGCGGGCCTCCAATGCAATCTTCCACGATGCCGACCTTCTGGTGAACTTGATCCGCAGCGCCGGGCGTGCGCGAGTGCGACGCCATCGCCAAGATGCAGGCCGCCCAGATAGCCGGCTCGCGGGATTTCGCTGGCGACATCACCGCCCTGCGGCCGACCATATTGGGTGGCGAAAACGCCTCGGCACCGCACATCATGTGCACCGCCGCTTTGGCGACAACGAAATCGTCGCACTCGAACTCGCCGGGGTTGTGCGCCGCTACGCCGCAGGGCTGGCGCGGACGCTTCAGCTAGGCGCGATGCCTGCCAAGGTCGGCGACACCGGCAAGGCCGTGCTCGAAGGCATGAAGGCCGTCCTTGCTACACAGCCTGGTGTTGTGGCGGAAGACGTCGAGGCGACCTGGCGCAAGGTCATCCAGCGCTACGGCCTGAAGAAGGAGTCCCGCATCGGCTATTCGATCGGAGCCGCCTATCCGCCAGACTGGGGTGAGCACACGATCAGCCTGCGCCAGGGCGACAAGACGATTTTGAAGTCGGGCAACGTCCTTCATTCCATCCTCGGTATGTGGATGGATAGCGGATAGCTGGGGGATCGAAGTGAGCGAAACGATCATCGTCACCGCCGACGGCTGCGAGACGCTCACCAGCTTCCCGCGAGAGATCCACGCCAAACTCTGAAACCGGCAATGGATTGATGGATGCCGCGCTGGAGCGCAGGATGATCGAGATCCGCCGCCACCTCCACCGCAATCTGGAGCTCTCGAACGAAGAGCGCGAGACGCAGGCCTATCTCAAGAGGCCGGGTTAAGCGGAATCAGGCCTGTGGCAGGCTTCGATCAGGCCGTCGATGTCGTAGGTGCCGCCGGTCCCTCGAACCGCAAAATCGTGATCCGCGCCGACATCGACGCGCTACGATCACTGGAACCCCGGGCGTGCCGTTCAGCTCCGAGCGTCCGGGCGTCATGCATGCCTGCGGCCAGGACGCTCATACAGCGATGGGCTATGCGGCCAGCGTTCTTCTGGAGCGCCAGAAGCAGTCGTTTAGCGGCATCGTCAGAATCATCTTTCCCGCAGGTCACTTCAAATTCCCCCGGTTGGGTTCAGTCAAACTCCCCCACCTGCAAGGCAGGACAGGAAGTGGATTTGTTAGTTTGACTTTGTTTCCCGGGCAAGGGCTTCAGCGGCTTCTTTGAGGCGATAGCTGCGGCCATCGAACTCAAGCAGATGGCAATGATGCATCGCCGATCGAGTATCGTCGTGCTCATGGTGGTGTCTCGCAGGTACGTGCCCCAGTCCTGCACCACCCGATTGGAGGTGACGATGACGCTGCGGCGCAGTTTGTAGCGCTGATGGATCAGGGTCTGCAGCCACGCGCCGGCGTCGGCGGGGATGGCGCGTGCGAGGAACAGATCGTCCAGCACGAGGAGATCGCAGTCAATGATTGTTCGCATCCGGGCCTCGCGTTGCGCGGGGGCGTTCAGAGCGTGGCGGTGGAAGAAGTCGTCGGTCTCGAGATACTGGACCTTGTGGCTGTGCAGGATCGCCTGATAGGCAATCGCCTTGGCGATGTGGGATTTCCCGGTGCCGGGTTTGCCGACGAGCAGGGCGTTCTCGCCGGCGGCAACGAACGCCAGTGTGTGGAGCTGGAAGCAGGTTTGGCGCGGCAATTTGGGATTGAAGGACCGGTCGAACTTGGCGAGCGTCAGTTTTTCATCGAGCCCGGATTGCTGATATCGCCGCTCGATAAGTCGGGATTGGCGACGGTCCAGTTCGTCCTGCAGGATCAAGGAGAAGGTTTCCAGGAAGGGTTGGTTTGCGCCCTGCGCCTGCAACACGCGCGTCCGCAGCGTGTCGCGGACGCCCGAAAGGCGCAGCTGTCGCAGGCAGCGTTCAATTTCGGGTATGGTCATCATGGGATTGGGTCTCCAGTTTGAGGTGAGAAGGCGCAGCGGCAGCGCTCGTGGCGCCGAAGCTGGTCGGGGTTGCGCAGGCGCCACGAGCGTGGATCGCAGGGGCACGGTCGTCGTGGGCGTCGGCCTGGGCGCCATCGTTGCCGGCATCGTGTCGCGCAGCTCGGCTGAAGAGGTCGCCATATTCCGCGGGGGCGCGGATCAGTGGATGATCCTGGGTGAGCTGCGAGGCCGGCTGTGGAGCTTCTTCAACCTGTTCCAGCGCCTGCTCGAACAGCCGCTCGACAGTCGCGCGTACGTGCCTGTAACGGTAGATGCCGTTGCTGATGGCATGAGCACAGGCTTGCTCGCCCAGCCGTGTCGGATATTTCCGGCTCAGCCCGACAATGCCCCACATTGCGCGCTGTCCGGGGCGTCCCTCGGCATCGAACATGTGTTGTCACAGCGCCCTGGTTTGGGGACCGATGCGACCGGCGTTCGCCAGCAGCACGGCGGTTTGCCGCGAGGGATTGAACGGCCGTTCGTCGGTCGGCAGGACGACAGAACCGGGGTGCGTCATCCGGGAATGAACGCGCAGCAGCGCATGGGTGTGGCGATCACGGATCTCGATCGTGGAAGCGTAGACGCGCACGTTGACCTGACTGCCGATGAGCGCCGGCCGCGCGGCGTAAAAGCTGTTGTCGACGCGAACGGTGGTGTCGTCGCAGACGGTCCGAACCACTTCAGTGAACATGCGGAAGGGTGCGATAGGCAGTGGCCGCAGGTGCGGCTTTTCCTCCTGGAACATGGCCTCGACCTGACGACGAGTGCTGCCGTGGATGCGCTTGGAAGCCCAGTTTTCCTCCCAGTGCCGCAAGAACTCGTTCTGGGCTTCCAGCGTCTCGAAGCGCCGTCCGGTCAGCGCGGTGCCCTGGGTATGTTGAATCGCGTTTTCGACGCTCCCCTTCCGATTGGGGTCCGCCACGCGGGCCGGGTCGGCGACGACGCCGTAATGGGCCAGCATCGCACTGTAGATCGGATTGAGCTCGGGTTCGTACAGATCGGGCTTGAGGACGCCTTCCTTCAGGTTGTCGAGGACGACATAACTGACCACCCCGCCAAAATATCGAAATGCCTCTTCGTGAAGCTGCGCCCAGACTTGCTGGCTGGATTTCCAGACCACTCGCCGGAAGCTGCGCCGCGAATAGCGCAGCGTCATCACGAACAGGCGGGGCCGGCGATATCGGCCGCTCTTGGGATCGATCGTCAGCGCGCCCTCGCCATAGTCGACCTGGGCTTCCTCGCCGGGAAGGAATTCAAGGCGATCAAACTGCTCTGGATCGCTGTGTCGCAACGTGCGCACAAACCGCTTGACGCTCTGGTAGCTGGACGGAAAGCCAAATTGATCGACCAAGTCCTGGTAAATCGCTTGCGCATTCCGTTTCAGGCGGACCTGGTCTTCGATCCACGTCCGATGCGGTTCGCAGGCCGACCGGGCCAGGCTGCTGGTGACCGTCGCTCCCGACACTCCAGAAGCCGGTGGTCGGGGTGGAGGAATTTGGTCCTCCGCGCTTGCCGAGCCGGTGGTCACTTGCCCGGGGGAATTTACCTCCGCACCGTCCCGCTGTGCCTGGTAACGCCGTATCGTCTTGCGATCGACCCCCGTCAGCCTTTGAATCTCGCGTTGGCTGGTGTTGCGATCAAGTAGCGTCAGTACGGTGCTTTGCAGATGTGCCTTCAAGACGTTCAACTCCCGGTCCCCCTTGCGGTATGGAAGGGGGCGAAAATAAACGTCCTGCCTTACCGGCTACCGCTGTTCAGCAGCGCTGCCAGTGATCATCAGGTGGGGGAGTTTCAAGTGACCATACCTGGGGGATTTTGACCGACCCACGGGGTCATCTTCCAGCCCGCCGAAGAGGCGGAACCGCTCGGCGGCCGCCGGGTCGTCGCGGAAGGGCTGCTGGACGATGTCGACGCGGCGATCGGCATCCATGTCGATCCCTCTACCGCGACCGGAAAGATTGCGGTCGGCGCGGGGCCGCATACGCTTGCCTGCGATATTTTCGACATCACCATCACCGGCAATTCCGCGCATGAGGCAAAACCGTCCGTAGACGCGCATTGCGGTGGCCGTCTCTTCGGGATTGCAGACTGCACATGGCCAGGTGCAGCGGTTGCCGTCGTAGCCCGCGAGAGCAGATGCGCGTCCGGGAATGTTGGCTGTAGAGCAAAATGGAGTTCTGTTCGCTGCCGATTTAGACATACCTTTGACGGATGAGTCTGTTGACAGCTTCGCTCTGATCGATGTGAACGGCATGCCCTGCATTGTGCAGCAGGTGGAAATCCGAATTCCTGATCAGCTTTGCCAGCTTCAGCCCTTGTTCCGGCGTTACGGTTGGGTCGTCCTTCGACCAGATAATCAACGTCTCTGACTGAAGCCGATCAAGATAGGGGAAGATGTATCTTTGTTGTAGCGCAACATAAAGACGCATATTGGTTTCTTCTTCGGGCAGTTTCTGGAATATCTCCCATTGTCCGCGAGCGGTAGCTCGTCGATAAGCCTCTCGCTTCGCGTGTTCCACATCCTGCCCACAGGCGCGGGTGCCTTTCCACCATCTACTAACGTATTCCTCTTCGCTTGGCATCGGTCCCGAATAGTCGTAAGCCTGCTGGCAGGCCTGCATCCAAGCATCGTCACGGTCGTCTCCAAACGCTGGTGATACGGAGTTGGCGGTCAGCAGTACGAGCTTGGAAACAAGATCGGGACGCACGATCGCGACCCGCGCGGCGACGAATGATCCTTCTGAATTACCTACCAACGTGATCTGCTTCAATCCGAGCGCTTCGATGAAGCCAAGCACGTGATCCACACGACCCAGCCGGTTGATGTATTTGTGATCAGCGGGATAATCCGTCCCACCGAAATGGAGCTGGTCAACCGCGATCACTCTGAACTGGTCGGATAGGCCGTTCAGCTGCCGAACGAAGGAACTCTTTCCCTCCGCGCCGAATCCGGCACCGTGTAGAAACACAATCGGCTCACCGGCTCCGGCCTCGCAATATGAGGTCGCGATATCTCCAACCCATATGCGATGTTGAGTAATCATTTGATTCCTGGCAAAACTGGTCGTGTCAGGTTCGGCTTGGATATCGAGCGGACCGCTTGTTCATGAGTATACCAGCCTCACTGGGGCGCCCTTGCGCAAATCATCTTCCATCAGCGCAGGAAATCAATGCTACATCGCTGATTGCGCACACAACCACCGTTCGTTGGTGGGCCTGGAAGAGTCCTCGCTACCGGTATTCGCGTTCGATCATTACGAATTGTGGACATATGTCCGTGCCCACGATCGCTTCGGATAAGCCGTTGCTGTCTCTGGAGCGGGACATCAGCTAGCGGCGGCGACGGTAGCGCACTTCCCTGCACGGACCTCGTAGCAGTTGCGACTAGAGCCTCGGAGAATCCGCTGCGTGACTTCTTGGGGAAGGCCGCCGGGTTTCTGGTAGCCTGGCGAAGGACCATGCCTCGGACGGGCGGCGACTGTGAGGCCGTCTCTCGGCCGGCATACGGCCGCCGGATCAACTCGGAGCAGCATAAGGGCATCTAAAGTCGGTGGCCGAGAGCAGCACGCTATCGCAATTCGACGACCGGAAGGCGCGAACTGATGAGCAGCAAAACAGTTGAGAGCGACGCGCTCGAGCTCCCACTGTCCCCCTAAGACGGCGCTTCTTCTGTAACGGGCCTCGTCTTGGCAATCCCTCGTAACTTCGTCCGATGCCGGGTCTTGCTTCTGTCCGCAGTCGGCGCTTTTGGCCGCTGCCTGATGGGATCTGATCGGGATCGGCTGGCCAATCTAGGGACGCGCAGTCATCAAACGAACTGCTCCCTGCTTAGCGGAAACGAATCCAACGTTCCGGCAACGGACGTCGTAACGGCAGGATCTGGTGTCGACGCCCGCCGTGTTCCTCCTTATCCTTATCCTCTCATCGAACGCTTCACGAAACGACTGCCGCAGGACGGCCTGTCGTCAGAAAGCGCTCAGCGCTGCGCATCATCTGGTGCAGAACCACCGCCAGCTGCGCGCGAATGCAGCCTTGGCCTTTCGCATCCCGGCCCGCTTCGCCACCACAAGCGCCCAGGACTTCAAGGCAGAGCCCTTGACCTGTCGCGTCAGCATCACGTTGGCCGCCTCGTAGAGCGCCACACCCAACCCCATGGTCGCCGACCTTGGAGATGCGCCCCGCCAGGCCGGCCTCACCAGGCTGGTACTTCCTCGGCGTCAGGCCGAAATGGGCGCCCACCATCCGGGACGAGCGAAACCGCGACGGGTCGTCGATGGCCGCCGAAAATGTCAGCGCTACCAAAGCCCCGACCCCCGGGCACGCTCATCAGGTTGCGCACCTGCCCATCGCGACTTGCCAACCCGACAAGACGCTTCTCGATCGTCTCGCACAGCAGCACCGCTCGGGTCTTGAGAAGAGCCTCGGCAATCTGCTGCAGCGTGTCATGATGGGCGACCAGTTCGCGAAGCGGCCGCTCAAACGTCTTCGGCGTCGTCGGGCCAACCTTCAGGCCAAAGCCGCGCAAGACCCCGCGGATGCTGATCTCGGCATCGTGCCGCTTCGGCTGCAGTGGCTTGCGCGTGGTCAGCAGGGCGCGGACCTCCTGTGCCGGCAGTGATTGCAGTGCACGGGGCGGAACCAGCCAAGCCGCATGAGCTGTGCAATGCCACGCGCATCTTTGCGATCCGTCTTCACCGGCATCGCCTTGAAGGCGTCGCGCACGTGGCGCGTCGCGAGAAGCTCCACTGCCAGGCCGAACGCCTGCAGCCCAGCAAATAGCCATTGCGACAGCGGGTCTGCCTCTAGGCCAATCCGCGCAAGCGGTACTTCGAGCGCCGCAAACCAGGAGATCAGCGTCTCCGGCTCGCTCGCCACACGATCTTGCCCTGCCCATCAACCACACAGACACTTGAGCATTCCAATGACACATCAATCCCGGCATAATAATACACCGTCGTCCTCTTTGATGTTTGGCGCTGGCTTCGGCCATGACGCCGTTCACACCGTCATTGTGAGGGACGACCGCCTCGACCGAAGGTCTGGCCGCGGCGCCAGAGGCCCGTTACCCCATTTAGTTATTTCGCCTCCAGTACGGCGCTGAGGAACTGCCGCGTCCGCTCGTTCTGCGGATTGCCTAAGAGCTGGTCGGGCGGGCCCTGCTCGATGATCTTGCCGTCGTAGAAGAAACAGACCCGGTCGGAGAATTCCTTTGCGAAGCCCATCTGGTGCGTGACCATCAGCATAGTGAGGTCATGCTCGGCGCCGAGCTTGCGGATGACGCTGAGCACCTCCCCGATCAGCTCCGGATCGAGCGCCGAGGTCACTTCGTCGAACAGCATTACCTTGGGCCGCATGGCCAGCGCACGAGCGATCGCCACGCGCTGCTTCTGTCCCCCGGAAAGCTGGATCGGGAAGTGATTCTTCTTGTCGCTGAGCCCCACCATCTCGAGCAGTTCGGCTGCGCGCGCCTCGGCGTCCTTTTTCGGTAGCCCGAGCACGGAAACCGGCGCCTCCATGCAGTTTTGCAGCGCGGTCATGTGCGGGAAAAGATTAAAGTGCTGAAAGACCATGCCGATCTTGCCGCGCACGCGCCTGAGATGCCGATCGCTCGCCAACACCATCTGACCCCTCTTCTGCACGTGCGTCAGCGGCTCACCGTCGACCCATATCACCCCCCCGTTGATGCGCTCCAGCGTCATCAGCACGCGCAGCACCGTGGTCTTGCCCGACCCAGAAGGGCCGATGATGCAAACTTTCTCGTTGCGGGCGATGCTGAGATTGAGTTCGTTAAGCACGGTCAGCGCGCCGTAACGTTTTGTGACGTTCTCGAACCGGACCATGGGTTCGTTCATGACCTTCCCGTTGCACGGGATGTCGGGATTGTCCAGCACGGTCAGCGCCCCATAACGTTTTGCGATATTCTCGAAGCGGATTCTTGGCTCGTTCACGACGGACCTCCTACTGCAAATGATAGCGGCGGTTGAGCCACAGGCTAACCGATTGCACGATGGCGGAAGCGACCAAGCTGAACACGAGAAAGAAGAAGCCGGCCATGATTATGGCCTCGGTATAACGGTAGTGCTCGGCCCCGAAATTCTTCGCCTGTTGCAACATCTCCAGGATCGCAATGGCCGCTAGGATGGGCGTTTCCTTGAACATGCCGACAAAGTAGTTGCCCAGGCCGGGCACGATGGGGGGGATCGCCTGCGGCAGGATGATGGCGCGCCAGGTTCGTTGCCGCGACAGGTTGAGCGCCGTGCAGGCCTCCCACTGGCCTTCTTCCACCGCCAGGATGCCGGCGCGATACACCTCTGAGCAATACGCGGCGTAATGGATGCCGAGCACGCCGATGCCAGCCGTCCAGGCGGGGATGACGACACCGAACTGCGGTCCCACGAAATAGACGAAGAACACCTGCAGCAGCAGCGGCGTGGAGCGGATGAACTCCACGATCTCCGTCACGGCTATGGACACGTAGCGGTTCGGCGACTGGCGGATCAGCGCGAAGACTAAGCCCAGCACCAGCGCGATCGCGAAGCCGAGCAGTGTAGACTGAACCGTAACTATCGCGCCGCGGTAAAGGTACGGCAACGCTTCCCACACGTAGGACCAGTCCCATATGCTCATGACAGCACCTGCCGCACAAAGCCACTTGATAGACGACGCTCCAGCCAACGCACGAAAGGCGTGATCAGGGCGCGCGCGATGACGTAGTAGCCAAACAGCGCCACCGCGAAAAACAGCAGGTAGTTGCCGGTGGCGTCGGCTGCCAGCTTGGAGGCTGCGGTAAGCTCGGTGATGGTAATGAAGAAGATGAGCGAGGTCGACTTAAGCAGCTCGATCAGTAGGTTGCCCCAGGGCGGCAGCATGATCCGGACCGCTTGCGGTAACACGATGCGGCGCATCATGGTGAGCCGTCGGAAATTGAGCGCGATGCTCGCTTCATACTGGCCACGGTCGACGGCCTGGATAGCAGCGCGCACCAGCTCGGCGCCGTATGCGGAGACGTTCATGCCGATGCCGAAAATTGCGACGGTCCACGGCGCTAGGGCGACGCCGAAGATTGGCAGCACAAAGAACAACAAGTACACCTGCACCAGCAGCGAAGTTCCGCGGAAGAATTCGATATAGCCAACCGCAAACCAGCGCAGCGGCCAAAGGGGAGAGACCCGGAGCAGGCCAGCGATCAGCCCGAGTACGATCGAAACCACAGATGCGCCGAAGGTTACGACAAGCGTGGTCAGAGCGCCCTTGACGAGCGCCGCCACGCTGAAGCCAAGCGCGAATTCGTTCATGTCCTTGCTCCCCGCCGAGCGCCTCCCGGGCCATGACCGGGGAGGCGCATCAGGTGTGGAAACGGCTGACGCCGGGCATCACTCCTTGCAGAGCTCGGCGGTCGTGGTGCCGTCCGGCAGGTGGATTTTGGTGTAGCCGTACTTGCCGACCGACTTCATCATCTCGTCTGAGCCGATATAGTCCTTCAATACCTTGTTGAAGGCGTCGACCTCGGCCTGCTGGTTGGGCAGGAAGGCGATACCGGAGTAGCCGGGTTTTTCCGACGGGCTGTACGGATTGGCCAGTTCGACGCTGGCGTCCTTGTCGGCGAGATCCTTAACGGTGAAGTAGAAGGCCGAGCCCCCGGCGGCGCGAYCGGCTTTCACCGCCTGCAGGATTTCGGCCGGGCCGGCGACCTGCATGATACGATTTTCCGGAATGCCGACGTCTTTGGCAGTCTTAACCGTCTCGTAACCGGCGGCGGTGACCAACGTTAGGCCCTTGTCACGGATATCGCCGAAGGAGTGCAGGTCTTCAGGGTTGCCCTTCGGCACAATTAGGCCCTCAGTAAACTTTCCGATCGGTTCGGAGAACAGCACATTACGGCAGCGCTCGGGTAGGATGTACATGCCACCGGTGATGATGTCGAAGCGGCCCGCCTGCAGGCCAGGAATGAGCGAGCCCCATTCCGCCACAATCGGCTCGACCTTGGTCGTGCCGAGCTTCTTGAGGATGTCGAGGGTGATGGCGTTGAAGAAGCCGAGCGGCTCGTTGTTTTTGCCCGGATAGGCGGAGGGAGGGGTGTTGGAGAAGCCGATCCGGATCGTCCCTCCGCTCTTGATCTTCTCGAGTAGCGTCTGCGCCGAGGCGGAACCGGCGAACCAAGCGGTTGCCAGCGCCACCACACCCACCGCAGCCATACCCTTCAGAATAGCACGCCTGAAAAGACCACCCCTGTGCTCAATGTATTGCCACTTGTTCATTAGTAATCCTCCGTTCTTTCTCGCCGCTGGTCACACCAGCACGCACCGTGAGGCGACTTCATATCCATCTGTTGACATAAATTATGATGCGGCGGTTCCCTTGCTATGCGGGCTCAACATTGCGCCTCGGTAACCTGGTTCGTTCCAACTTGCCCATCCTTGATACCGGGCCGCTCAGTGCCCACTTTGTGAATATAGCAGCACAAAGGGGCCGCTTTGTGCGAAATATTGTTAACATACGCAGTGAATCGGCGTTTTCTCTGTCTAGCGTAGAGGCCGACGATTCTGCTGCTGGAGTGGGAGATCCCTCGCTGTACGCAACATCACTGGGTGGGCACACGCTAGAGCGAAGGGGCCAATCCTGCGCCAGAGCTCGAGTACGCCCCTGAGGGTGGACATTGATCAGGCTGCTGTTTTGCCAGTCTGCCGGATGTGTTGATCCTCGAACTGCTGTGGGCTGAGATATCCCAGCGCCGAATGGAGCCTGCGCTTGTTGTAGACCTCCTCAATGAAGTGAGGAAGGTATTCGCGACTTCCTCGAATGTTTCGAAGGCCATGGGATAGACCGCCTCGGTCTTGAGCGTCTTCATGAAGCTCTCTGCGCCCCATTGAGCCGATCAGACCATTACAGCTCAGTGTCTCGCGGTAGAGCTCGGCCGCATACTGGGCGGATTCAAGCGGTCGTCGCAACACCTGAACGAAGGAGGTTTCGATGGGCATTGGAAAGCGACGATCACACCGTTCTGGACGGGCGTCGTTGCCATCACCGGGACGTCCGCTGGTCAGCCTCTGCGCTCTCCCCAACCAGAATCGCTGCAGTTCAGATCGCCCCGTCACTGGCGAAGATGCTGCGCTGGCGGCTGGTATGTCGCAGCCTGTTGGAACCAGATTGTTCCGACAGGCGGGCGGCATGGCACCAGCGATGTTCAGATCTTCCACCAAGCCGCCGTCAGAGCGATACCTTGCGTTTGCGGAACGTGAGGAGATCGCACAGGGCCTTTTCGAGACGCGAGATCGGACGCCGACTTGACCGATCCGCCTCGACATCTCCCGTGAGCTACGACGCAATGCCGCGACCCGCAGCGGCGGGCTGGAATATCGTCCATCGACAGCCCAATGGCACGCCGACCGATCGGCCCGTCGGCCCAAACCGACCAAGCTTGCGCTCAACACAACCTTGCGCACTTATGTGGAGCAGCGACTGGCCGGCGTCGTCATGACCCCAAGTGGCGCAGCCGTTCCTGGTCCGGCCGTTCGGTGGAAGGGCCGCCGGCACGGCCCGCGAAAGGATCGGCGATGGGCCAGGGCTTGGAGCCCGGAGCAGATCGCCCGACGCTTGCCGATCGACTTCCCGGACGACAAGACGATGCTCATCAGCCACGAAGCCATCTATCAAGCCCTCTTCGTTCAGGGTCGGGGAGCGCTACGCCGCGAACGGTCGGCCTGCTTGCGAACGGGGCGCGTGCTGCGGGTCCCCAGGGTCCGCGTACGCAGTCGAGGTAAGAGCTTTGTCTTGCCGGAGATCATGATCAGTCAACGCCCCGCCGAAGCGGCCAATCGCGCGGTGCCGGGTCACTGGGAGGGAGACCTCATCCTTGGCCTTGGCAGCTCGGCGATCGCACGCTGATCGAACGTACGACACGCTTCACGATGTTGCTGCATCTTCCCCGGCTAGCAGGCATGGCGAAGCTCCGCGCGTGAAGAATGGCCCTGCTCTCGCGGGACATGGGGCCGAAGCCGTGCGCGATGCGATTACCCGCACCATCATTACCTTGCCCGAAGAACTGCGCCGTTCGCTGACGTGGGATCAGGGAGCCGAAATGGCTCAGCACGATCGTCTCAAGATCGACGCGGGTGTCCAAGTCTACTTCTGCGATCCGCAAAGCCCCTGGTAGCGCGGCAGCAACGAGAACACCAATGGACTGCTGCGTCAGTACTTCCCGAAGGGCACCGACCTGAGCGTCCACAGCGCCGATGAGATCGCCGCCGTGGCCGCGGCCCTCAATGCCCGACCTAGAAAAACCCTGGGCTGGAAAACGCCGGCGGAGGCGCTTGACGAGTTGCTGTCGTGAGTGAACACAATCAGTGTTGCGACGACCGCTTGAATCCGCCTTGGACGCCTCGGTCGGAACGATGGATCAGGCCTGGCGGCGGCTCTCTGCGGTCGATAGCCGCCATCAGAGCTTTGGTCGTGAGGTGCGGGTCGATCGAGCGGCCGATGGCGTATCCGGCGAGCGCGACTACGCGTCGAGAACGATGGCGACGTAAACGAAGCGGCCCGGCACAGCCACATAGGTTATGTCGGCGACTCAAAGCTGGTTTGGACCGGTCGGAACGGCGTCCTTTGCCAGATTGGGGGAAGATCGGGCTGTCATGGTCGCCGTCGGTGGTGGCAATGAAGCGCCGCCGGACCTTGGGCTGCAGATCATGCGCGCGCATCAGGCGCCTGATCTTCTTATCGTCTAATCGCAGTCAAGCGCTGAGGTTTTGGACCTTGTCGTCTTCGGGGTCGACACTTGTGTCGCCGCATCATGGCCCACGTCAGTGGATCTCCCCATGTGATTCCCGCGATCGTCGTCGCGTAAGAAGTTTCGGGATGATCCTGCCGGCGTCCTCCTCAGGACGACTACGATGTGCAATTGATTAACGTGCTCCTTCGAAGGCCGTCCCGTCCGTCCAAATGCAATGCAGGATGACTGCGAGCTTACGGGCAACGGCGACCTTTGCTTTCTTGGCGCCGATCCGGATCATGAGAGCCAAGCCCCATTGGCGCAAATCGCTATCTTTTTTGGCTCGCGTCAGCAACGTATTGGCAGCCTCGAACAGCAAGCTGCGGGCAGCACGATCGCCCGACTTGGAGATGCGACCGGCGATATCGACCTCTCCCGATTGGTAGCGTCTAGGCGTTAGGCCCAAGTACGCACCGACATCGGTTGATCGGCCAAAGCGTTTTGGATCATCGATTGTCGTCGCGAAGGTCAACGCGGTGATCGCGCCTACTCCGGGGACGCTGGTCATTCGATGACATACCTCGCTTGCCCTGGCTATACGAATGAGCTGCGCATCGAGCGCGCGTTGGCGTTCACCAGCAACGCGCCAGGCGCAAAGCAGCGCCTCGATTGCGGACCGTACTAACGCGTCTTCGGGGCACCTCGACAACACCATCTTATCGAACGTTCCGCCCTTTCCGGGAGCGAGAACAACGCCGAATGTCTTCAGCAAACCGCGGATCTGGTTCGAGAGGGTTGTCCTGATGGATACCAGCTGACCGCGCGCCGTCAGAATTGCTCGTATGCGACAACTCGCCAGGCTCTTCACCGCAACGGCGCGATACCAACCCGAGCGCACGACCTGCGCAATGCCATGCGCGTCGTTGGCATCGGTTTTGTTCACCTGCAGCGACAGCGCAGCCGCGACCCGGCGAGCATGGATGCAGTCGACCTTGAGGCCGAGCGCCCGCAGTTCGCGCCAGAGCCATATTGAGAGTGGACCAGTCTCCATGCCGATCCTGACAGCGCCGCCAGCATGCTCTCTAAGTGCGACAGCGATGCTGTTCGGCTCCGTCCGGCACTTGCCTCGCCAGATCCGACGTCCCTCGACATCCACCACACAAATCTCAGTCTCTTTCTGCGAAACATCCAGGCCTACATATGTCGACATCGCGCTCTCCAATGGCATCATTGACACGAGCAGCTTACTCGATGCTCGCATGCCGATTAGGCCATGTGGTTCACGACCAGGCCCTGTTGGGGCGCCGCGTCGTCCGGGCGCTCCGGAATGACTGCGCGGCAGGATCTTGGGCGTTTGAGCGACGCTGTTCGCGCGCTCAGTCCAATATGAAAAGTTGACGCGGCGCCTTTGTGAGAACCTCGACGCCGGATTCGGTGACGAGAATGCTTTCGCTAAGCACATAGCCGAAGTCTTCCTCGACCCAGGAACCTAGATGCAAGTGGAAGGTCATGTTTGGCTCGAGAACCGTGGTATCGCCCAGCTTTAGGCTGGTCGTGTTTTCCATCCAGTTGATACCGATGGAGTATCCGGCGCGCGACCGCTTCTTGAATCCGTGCTTCTCGGTCGTGCTGTGAATCACTTTGGCCACTTCTCCGCTGACGGCGCCGGAGCGTATTACATTAAGCCCCGCCTCGAGGCCGGCGAGTTGGGCTTCATGGATACGCAGCAAGCGATCGGACGGTTTGTCCAGGATATAAGTCCGGCAGATTGGAGCGTGGTAGTCATGTCGGACGCCAGCTATTTCGAGATTGACCTGTGAACCTTCCCGGAGGATGTCCTCGCTCCAGGTGGTATGCGGATTTCCAATTCGAGACGTGGCGCAGAGGTAGGGCGTTGCGATCCAAGTTCCGGGTTTGCCGTTCGCTCCGCGGGCGAGCGTCCGAACAATTTCGGCGATGGCATCTGCCTCCCTGATGCCGGGGCGCATAACTTCGGCGGCCCTAAGCACACCTGCGTCCGAAATGGCAGCCGCTTCGCGCATGACGCTGATCTCGAGATCCGACTTGAGCGTGCGAATTCGGGTTACCACGGTCGAAAAGTCATCCATGCGGGCCTGCGGCAAACGGCACTTAAACTTTTCACCCGAGTAGAGCGTCAAGTTGCACAGCTCGAACCCAATACTGCACTGCCCCAATCCCTGATCCAACAGGAAGTCAATTACCGCATCGTGACCGTCCTTGTCCGGGTCACCCACCAAATCTTCTGTGTAGCCTATGATGCTGTCACGTTCCATGAAGGTTTCCTGGACGGCCGCAGCAACGTCCATCCAACGCAGGATGAAGACCGGTTCTTCCCGTGAGCTCAAGATGACAAGACCGCGCGTGTCATAAGAGCGAGCAACCGACCCCGTGAGGTAAGTTATATGTGCGTTGTCTGTGATGACAACCGCGGCGGTGTCACGCTCAGCCATCCTCGTTTTCACCGCATTAAGCCTGCGCAGATATTCCGAGCGCGGGAATACCTGCGGACCTTTGACTACTTGCATCAAAAACTCCCTCGGATGTACCTCAGTGTGTGTCTGACCAGGGCTCATGCTCCTTGCCCTGGGCGCACGCCGCCCCTATATTGCTCTCGATCTCGGCACCTACAATTCAACAGCTCGATAGGGACCGCATCTCCGCCGCAACACTTTAAGACTGGCGGATAACATTGCGAGCAATGACGATCAACTATGTCATTTTGCGCGCCTCTGYCTATTGCTACTTGACGGTTGCGAGATCCGGATGCCGACGTTTCTCGTCTGAACGTAGCCGTCCAGTGCTTCCCTCCCCTTCTCCCTGCCGTAGCCGGACTGTTTTACCCCACCGAACGGCGTCTCGACGCCGCCGACGTACCATCCGTTCACGTACACTTGGCCAGCCCAAAGCAGATCCGCGGTCCAAAGGGCTCGGTCAATATCCCGCGTAAACACGCCCGCAGCCAAGCCCTGATCGGTGCCGTTCGCGAGATCGACCGCCATTACCGGATCATCGAACGCAGTGACGGCAAGAACAGGGCCGAAGACTTCTCTCTGGAAGAGGCTACTCTCTTGCCCAACATCGGCAAAAACCGTCGCCGCCATGAAATAGCCGCACCGCTCGGAAAGTGCAGTTCCGCCGATCACAAGCCGTGCCCCTTGCGAGAGGGCAGTCTGGCAAGCTCGCTCGACTCCCTGTCGCTGCTTTTGCGAGATCAAGGGGGTGATTTCGAAGTTCTCGCGTCCTGGACCAACCGACAGTCCTTCGACGCAGACCTTCACTCTCTCTACTAGTTCGTCTGCAACAGAGCGTTCCACGAGCAGTCGTGTAAGGTTATTGCAATTCTGGCCGGCATTTAGAAAGGTCCCGATCCGCACGGCTTCTACAACGCCGTCAAGATCGGCGTCGGGATACACAACCGCAGCCGACTTGCCGCCCAGTTCCATGATACAGGGTACTATACGGTCCGATGCGGTCTTGAGGACCATTCGCCCGGTTGCCATCGAGCCTGTGAAGACGATGTGGCGAACATCGGAATGGTTGATCAGCGCCTGGCCTGCCGTTTTCCCGTAGCCGCTGAGCACATTGACTGCTCCGGCAGGCAACCCCGCGGTCTCGCAGGCGCGTGCGACTTCAATTCCGGACAAGGGTGCCAGCTCTGGTGACTTCACCACCACGGAGTTGCCGGTTGCGATAGCGCACGCCAACGAACGAGCTGTCAGCTCTAGTGGACCATTCCACGGGACGATCTGAGCGGACACGCCGAAAGGACTTCTGACGGTGTAGTCGACTAAATTGGCTCCGCGCGGGATCGAACGACCTTCGAGCTTGTCGGCCAGGCCACCATAGTACCTCAGGTATCTAATGGCGGTTCGAACTTCGTCGTGGGCGAGATCCAGTGCCTTCCCCGTCTCGGCGCAGTTAATTGTCGCGATCTGGTCGCTGCGGGCTTCGAGTGCGTCGGCTACGCGAAACAACATTCGTCCACGATCATAGGGATGCATATCTATGAGGACGCGGTCGCGAAAGACGCGATGAGCGGCAGCAACGGCGATTTCGACATCTTCGGGCCCTGCTTCTGCTACGACGGCGATCGTCTCGGCATTCGACGGGTCATCGACCTCGATCCGTGTACCGGACAAGGAATCCCGCCACGTGCCATCGATGTAATTTTTGGTCACCTCGGCGTTAGCCATTCTAGTCCTCTTTCGACTTCTCATCGGCGCGTGCCGCTGCTTGACGTAGTGACCTCCTCGGGGCGGATTGGGTTGTCACCCGATGGTATGATAAGGCCTTAGCTTAACCGTGACGCCGGTCACGACCGACAAAGGTGGCCGCTAAATGTGGAGCGAGTGCCCTGAAGCTTACCCGCACCTCTGGGCGGTGAAGGCTCTATATCGCCGCGCATCATCTTTGCGCTCATTCTATGAATTTGACAGTTGAAGGGTAATCTGGGATATTCTTATAGTGATGAGTAATTTCTTCGCCAACGATTATGTCTTTTATTGCGACAATACTCGCCCACGCGCCGGCGTCTCCATCGGTCCAGATTGTTTCTGCGTTTGGGTTCGCGGAATGATTCACTAAGGAGATGAAACCGAAGACAACGTAACCCACCACCCGATTAGGTCCCTCTCGCAGATCCAGATCATCTCTCACAAAGTAATATTCGAGCAATCCTGTACGATTCAGCATGTTTGCGTCATCACCTTCGAATCCCCATGTTGGGGCGCGATCAATTACGTCTCCCGCCTTGAACGGAATATTTGCAAACACGCCGCGACCTTTGCGGGGAACGTTTTTAACATACACTGCATTGCRACGATCAAAGATCCTGTCGACCATCTCTGGTTACTCCTGGGTGATGGAACGTTCCTAACGTTGTTCACTAGGGTGAATTCAGTCTCCCGGCCCCGCTTCAGCAATAATGCTGACTTCAAAGAAGTCGACATTCGCACTCGCCTAGGAGGATCGCTGTATCCGTCAGGCGCGGCAAATCCAGGTTTCACCATCGGCACCATGCCTCCCATACGGGCTAACTCACAACGAGGCAGCTCCTCGCTCACCCGACACATTGCTGGGGCGGCAGTGCGCGTCTTCTACCGGAGAAAGCCAAGGCACTATGTAGTCCGTATTCCCCTTGGTGAGACCTACCAAAACGCGTGGGTGATTCTCAGGTCCGTAAGACCTATCGTGCTGACGTACCGGCTTCTGACGCGTCCCGTCGCTGGCATCGGATGGAAACCTCGAAAACCTGGCCTTCGATTCTTTGCTCCGGTGATTTGCGTGGAGACGGCGGATGCGGACAGGTTGAGTCTATGGCTGCTCCAGAGAATTGGGCCTCAACGCGAGGAACCGGTAAATGAACGATCACGTTACAATTCTTGTCGCATCAAAATACATCTCGTTGCTTGATGAGGCAGCGCGCAATTCTGGTTTGCTATTCAGGATGGGTGAGAATTTCGAAGAATACGCCGAGATTACCGCGGGTATTGCCGGAAAGGCCCGTACAGATCCGAACTTCCGGCCAGATTGTTCGCAGCTTGATGCTGGTCGTGCGTTTTGGATCGTCGGAGAAGACCGGTCTGGCAAAGTAGCGCATGTTCAGGCACTTCGGGTGGACGATTTGACGGCCACCAACTTGGCTAGACATCTAGAGTCATTGAAAGCCTTCTACGCGAATCCAAAGAGCCTCGCCGGCCGAGGCTCCTCATGCATTTGCCGGGCACCCACCGCTCAAAGAATAACTCGACTGGTAGCTTATCACGGCGATATATGGCTCCGAGAGGATTTTAGGGGGCAGGGGTTACCGAGAACGTTTGCGGGTATTGCATTTGGGCTGGCGTGGGTGAAATGGACACCCGATTTCATTTATGCCCTTGTCCCTACTTGGTCAGTTGAGAAGGGAGTTGCGGATCAGTATGGCTATCTCCACCGAGAGGCGAGCGGGGCCATTTTGAGTCTACCTGACCGAGGCATCGAAGAGGATGATTGGCTTGTTTGGCTAACGCGACGCGAATTGTCCCGGCTCATTAAAGTTACCGGTGGCTCAAGACGCTAGAGCCTTCTGATCTTGCGCATACGCCCGGAGGGCATTCCCGAAATAGTTGGCACATTCCAGCGGAGTGAAGATCTCGGGAAGCTGGACGATCGCGACGAGGACAGTTTCGACCGTGCAGGCGGGCGGCCGCAAGGTCCCTGAGTTCTGCGAAGACCTGCTCGATGGGGTCAGATCGGGCGAATATTTAGAGAGACGGATCAAGTTGGCACCGGCCTTGCGGGTGTCGTGGCGAAGGGGCTGTTTGTTGTGCGAGCGACCTGCGGATCCCCGACTGCCTGGCCGAAGTAATATAACCGGACGCGTCGATATTTTGCCCCTCCTCAATGATAGAGCAGCGGATGGCGCGCGCGCGAGTGAAGAAATCGAACAGCTTGTCGTCTTCGCCCCAGCGGATCGCCCGCTGCAGGTGGGCTAAGATCCTCCAAGAAGCGAGCCAGCATTTCGAGGATCGCGTCGCGATTGTGCAGGCACATGTCGTGCCATGTTCTGGGATCGGAAGCGGCGAGGCGAGTAAAATCGCGGAAACCGGAGGCGGAATATTTGATGACCTTGCTTTTTGTGACCGTTTCTAGGTCGGCTGCCGTGCCGACGATGTTGTAGGCGATGATGTGCGGCAGGTGCGAGACGAGGGCCAGGGTCGTGTCGTGGTGCTGCGGGTCCATCGTGCCAATGTTGGCGCCGCAGCGGCGCCAGAATTCGGAGAGCTTCTCCAGCGCAGTGAGGTCGGTGCCTTCCAGCGGCGTTAAGATGCACCAGCGGTTCTCGAACAGATCGGCAAAACCCGCATCACCTGACTTCTCCGTGCCGGTCAGCGGATGACCGGGGATGAAGTGTACGCCCTCCGGCACGAAGGGCTGCATCTGAGCAATCGCGGAGACTTTGGCGGAGCCGACTTCGGTTAGGATAGCGCCCTCCTTAAGCGCCGGCTCGATTTCCTCAGCCACGGCGCCTGAGGCCCCGACGGGCACTGAGACGACAACCAGGTCGGCCCCGCGTACCGCTTCGTTCGCCTCAATCGTATAGGTATCGCCGAGCTTCAGCTCCTCGGCGCGTTTCAGGGTCTCGATGCCACCACTTGCGATGGCGATATGGCCGGCCAACCGCTCACGGCAGATGACCCGCGCCAACGATGAGCCGATCGGGCCGATGCCGACCAAGCCGATCTTTCCAAACAAACGTTTCGACATGGCCATCTTTTCAAGAATTTGGTGCCTGCGGCGACAATTCCGCCTAATGGATCGCTTCGGTCCCGACCGTCATCCGCAACGCATTTGAACAGCCGCAGCCTGCAACGCGCGCGCGGACATGTTGCTTGATCTGGTCTAGGCTGAGGGTCCGCTAAAACCCGCCCCTCTCCTGTTCTCGATTGCACTGATGTTTGGCCACGATCATCCCTTTAGTGGCGCAACCTGCGCTGCCTATCCGTGAGAGGGCAACTGATTGTTCTTGTTCCCCAAGGCTCGGAAATGGTGAAATCGACCAATCAATGATGTCGACGGCCCGTTCAAGTATCCCCGCAGTCTGAGTTTGGCTTGGTGAAGCGGCGATGACATGTCCGATACGGTCTTGGTAATCGCCTTTCCTGACGATCGGCGTCTTGGGGTTAACATACATTGCGACCTCGGCGACACCGGGTACAGCAGCCGCGTGACCGTCGCCACCGATCCAATCCAGGATGCCATCTCTATCCGCGATCAGGAATCGGGCGGCCGCAACGTTCGAATGCCGTCTGCTCAAATCCCATTCCTCGCCGATAGCAAGCTTGATATGCTCGGTGACCAGATCGACACCGTAAGCCAGCTGAACCAGCCGAGGATTGGGCCCACCCGCAAGACGCGGATTGACTTCAATGACGACTGGTCCACGCTTCGTCCACCGGAATTCAATGTTCGTTGGCCCCCAGCCAAGGTCGAGAGCTCGCAAACAGCTCAGCGAAACGTCTGCGATACGTTTATAGTCCTCATCATTCAGCGGGGCCGGATGACTGTACCCGCTAAAGACGAAATGCGGTAGGCGGCCGAAGTCACCAGCGGCAATTCCAATCACTTCATTGCCCATTATGTCAGCGCTATAATATGGGCCTTGTGCGAATTCTTCCACCAGTATCCTAGGCGAAGATCGGATCATGTCCCGGGATGTGGTGTAGCTGGCGGCATTGGTCGCCGAGCTCTCCGGCATGGGCCGGGCTGATCAGCGCGCCACGGCTGGCAGGCTGATGAGGGGATCATCGCTCATCTGGCTGATCGTCTCAAGGGTCATATAGCGGGCTCGCTGGACGGCCCACTCATCGTTCTGTTCGAGCAGCAGCGCCCCGACGAGGCGCACGATCGCATCGTCGTTCGGGAAGATGCCGACGACCTCGGTGCGCCGCTTGATCTCGCCGTTGAGACGCTCGATGGGGTTCGTCGAGTGGAGCTTGGCGCGATGTTCCTTCGGGAAGGTCATATAGGCCAGCACGTCGAGCTCGGCGTCATCCATGATTGTCGCCAGCTTCGGGACCTTGGGCCGGATCTGATCAGCGACGGCGCGCCATTGGGTGCTCGCGGCCTCGGGCGTTTCCTGGGCGAAGGCGGTGGCGATGAAGGCCGAGACGACCCTGCGGCCGCTCTTGCCGGCGTGCGCCAGCACGTTCCTCATGAAGTGGACGCGGCATCTCTGCCAAGTGGCGCACAGCACCTTGGTGACGGCCGCCTTGAGACCTTCATGTGCGTCTGAGACGACGAGCTTGACGCCGCGCAGGCCGCGACGTGTCAGCTTGCGCAGGAACTCGGTCCAGATCGGCTCGGCCTCCGAGGCGCCGATCTCCATGCCAAGCACCTCGCGCCGGCCGTCTGCGTTGACGCCGACGGCGATGATGACGGCGACCGATACGATGCGCCCACCGCGGCGCACCTTTAGGTAAGTGGCATCGATCCACAAGTATGGCCAATCGCCCTCGATCGGCCGCTCGAGGAAGGCTTTCACCTTGCCGTCGATCTCCTCGCACAGCCGCGAGACCTGGCTCTTGGAGATGCCGCTCATGCCCATCGCCTTGACCAGGTCGTCAACCGACCGGGTCGAGATGCCCTGCACATAGGCTTCCTGGATGACGGCGGTCAGCGCCTTCTCGGCCATACGACGCGGTTCGAGGAAGCCCGGGAAGTAAGAACCCTTCCTGAGCTTGGGAATGCGCAGTTCGACGGTTCCCGCTCGCGTCTCCCAATCCCGCTCGCGATAGCCGTTGCGTTGAGCGAGCCGCAGCGGGGTCTTCTCGCCATAGCCGGCACCGGTGGCCGCGCCCACCTCCAACTCCATCAGCCGCTCGGCGGCAAAGCCGATCATCTCGCGCAGCAGATCGGCATCCGGGGTCTTCTCCACGAGCGTGCGCAGGTTCATCATGTCGTCGGTCATCGGTGGTCCTTCCGAAATGGGTTGGCGTCAACAACCAAACCCTACCGGAAAGCGCCGATGACCACCGACAGGCCGCTCACTCGCTACGGCGCTACTAACGGCGCGCTCGCGAGCGGCTTCATAACCCGCAGCTACACCACCTGATGGGACACGACCGAAGATCGCGATATAACCTTCCCACCCAACAGATAGGTCGTGTGTTCGGCTAACTCACCGGAATCACGGCACAATCGTACCCCTATGCTGCCGTGGCCTACCGCTGGCTTATAATCACCGGCAGACCGATCTCCGCACCAGCTCGTTCTGCCTCCTTTGCATTTGCTGCCAAGTGATAAGCAGGCACTGGAATGCCGGCGTGCGCAAGGAGTTGACGTTGAGTGAATTTGTTGCAACACCGCTCAATAGATTCAGGATTCGGCCCCGGCAGGTTGAGATGTCGGCAGAGCTTGCCAACTGTCGCATAGACCAACTCGTCTGCGCTCGTAATGCCGGCAAGCCCATAGGTCGCATGCAGCAGCGAACATTCGTGGATCAGCGCATCAAGCTTATTTGTGTCGACACGGATCGCTTCAACGCTTACTGGGGCATGATAGTCGTAGCGAGCTGGATCAGCCGACAGAGTAATCGGATGAAGGCCAAGACGTTGGGCCGCTTTGACGTATAGCGGGCCATTGCTCCTTGTGCCTTCAATTAGGATGAGTGCTCTTCTTGCCATCGGCGGCAACCTCCTTGGCGTGCGGTGCAGTGGTCCGAGCCTGAAATCGCATCCAGCTTTCTTTCGTGCCTGACCCCAGACTGTGCGGTGAAACTACCACGGTCAGCTATCTGCATTCGTAAAAGTTCCGTAAATTTAACTGAAGGATCTTTTGCACTGCTTTGTTTGCCGGTGAGGCACGGACCGTTCAAGGAATTTTGGGGGTGCAATGTTCGAGAGCGCTAGTGCGACGTGGAAAGTCTAAACTTATGACCGACAGCGTCACAAACCTCGTATGGGTGATATTCCTCAAGCTCGATCCCGGTTTGTTTGTCTCATCTCCGGGCTCGGCGGATGCGACCCTCTCCTCGTCCGACCTGCCCTTCGCGCCGGGCGGCGCACCCTGTGACGGTCAAAAGACGTAGCCGCGAGGCCTGATCGCGCAGCGACTTGTCCATGACTGCTCACGTGCACGGAAGCTTGGCTCGCGAGACTGTCCCGGGACCGGTAGACTTTCGAGGCGAGCTCGCCTTAGTGACACGAGCATACACAACGGATTGCATTCTGCCGGTCCATCTAGGGTTCGGAAGTTGCAGCCATGCGCCTCGACGGCGGAGCTCCGGACAGCGAGTCTAACGCGCGGCTTGGAGTGGCGGCGGTACAAGTCGGCCGATCGCGATCAACCTTTCATTCTTGCTGATTCTCGACCGCTCGCCAACTACTGATGTGCAGTGTGGATTCATGCCTTACGGGAAGGCAATTTGCTCAAGTCACACCTGCTACCCTTGTCGGGGCATACAGATGGAAGCGAGGGACCGGATTTGTTATTCGACTATATAATCGTCGGCGGGGGCTCCTCCGGATGTGTCATAGCGAACAGGCTATCGGCCAACGGAAGTCGCGTCCTGCTCATTGAGGCTGGTCCTGACTTTTCCCCAGATGCCATCCCTGATGATATCCTCGATGGCAACCCTACGAGGGCTTACTACAATCCTCGTTATCAGTGGCCCTCACTCAACGCGACCATAGTGCAGGATGTCAGCAGGCGCACCCACTATGAGCAAGCCCGAGTCATGGGCGGGGGCTCTAGCATTAATGCACAGGTGGCTAATCGGGGAGCCCCCTCGGACTATGACGAGTGGGCGTCTATTGGTGCGACGGGCTGGGATTGGGCAGGTGTTCTTCCATATTTCCGTCGACTTGAATGCGATTTAGACTTTGAGAATGAATTTCATGGCAACAACGGTCCACTGCCGATTAGCCGCGTGCGTAAAGCAGAATGGTCTGGCTTTATACGCGCTGTATCGACGGCTTTTGAAGACAGAGGTATACCGTTCCGGCCAGACTTTAACAGCGGGTTTGGCGATGGCCACTCAGAGGTTCCATTGACGAACCGCAACGGTCGTCGCGTCTCAGCTGCAATGGCCTATTTGTCAGAGAGCGTCCGAGCTCGGCCCAACCTGACAATCCTGCCCGAGACCACGGTCGTACGGTTAACCTCTTCAGCACGTCAAATAACTGGCGTGGAGACCGAAAGTAAGAATGGTCGGCCCTCCTCCTATCGCGCGTCAACGGTGGTCCTGTGTGCCGGGGCCATTCATTCGCCTGCCTTACTGATGCGATCCGGGATCGGTCCAGCTGAGCAGCTAATAAACCTCGGCATTCCAATAGTCGCAGACATAAAAGGCGTCGGGAAAAATCTTCAAGAGCACCCCGGGGTCGCCATCTCAGCGTATCTGAGTCCGGACGACCGCATGGCGGCTAACGCGACCGGCTATATTCAGATGCATGCTCGTTACTCGTCAGGCTACGAGGGCTGCCCGTCAACAGATATGGCCATCTCAGCCCTCGCAAAGTCTGCGTGGCATCCGATCGGCAGGCGCCTTGGCAGCTTGGCTTTTTGGGTCAACCGGGTCTACTCAACAGGAACTGTTTCGCTCAAGAATTCTTCACATGCTACCGAGCCGGAGGTGAATTTCAATATGTTGAGCGACAAACGCGATGCTGAGCGACTGAAGGAGGCGTTTCGGTTTGTAGCACATCTGCTTGAGCACAAAGCACTGGTACCGGTCGCGCTCGATCCGTTTCCTTCTGCCTGGACTGGGCGAGCAAAGCGGATCAGCAAGTACAGTCGCCTCAATTTGGGGCTTACCTCCATTGTCGCCACGCTTATGGATAATTCCCCGTGGTTGCGTCGAAACCTCATAAGGTCTGCGATCGCCGATGGTCACACCATATCAACACTTCTCCAGAGCGACGAGCTTCTTGACCAATTTATACGCCAGAATGTCTTTGGTAATTTCCATCCGACTTCAACTTGCCGGATGGGAACTGTTATGGACCCAACTAGTGTTACGGATTCGTTCGGTCGCGTCCACCGAGTGGGGGGGCTGAGAGTTGCCGATGCGTCGGTGATGCCATTCTGCCCTCAAGCAAACACGAATATCCCAACAGTTATGGTCGCAGAGAAGATTTCAGACGCGATGCTTAATGTGCGTTAATGGAGGCGTGGGTGCCGTAGCGGTTGGTGTCGCAATTCGGCCGCGCAGTCTCCGGTAGGTTGAATGCGGTGAGGTTAACCTGGGTGTTGATAGGATTGATGGCCAGCCTGTGACAGCTCGATTTTTCGTATCGAGCTTTGCCGGTCGGGGAAGGTTCCTAGCGGCGGCTTCCTAGACAAGCACGGGCAGACGTCTGACGTCTGCCTCAGTCTGGCCAAAGGTCGTGCAGAACTCTGGGAGTTGCAGCCTTAGCCTCTTCGATCTCTGCTGCAGACAAACGGTCCGCCAATTGGCCTAGGACCGAGCGGGCGACCTCTTCCGGATCCGCTGCCGGGTCGCGGTGGACGCCGTCGTGGATCCGATTGAGAAACGAGTTCCGGTTTCTGGCTATGGCGCGGCGGCCGGGGTGCCAACTCTCGTAGTAAAAGCCGCGCAGTAAGGCTGGCAGCTGCGCGCCCATGTACACGGCCTCGTCGCGACCCAGGCAGTCGCGCAGCGCGTGCAGCGTCGCAATCAAAGCTAGGAAAGCCCGCTCGCGATCATGCCAACGAAGTCTCCACGCCAAATCGCTGACCCAATTCTGGGTCGCCTGCAACGCATAGGTGAGATCATGACCCACGAGCATGAGTATTTTTCTGTTCTTGAAGGTTGTTAGCGGAGCACGGAATAACGGCTTCCGTTTGCCAGCCGCCGCGCTATACGCGCGACGCGCAAGGATAGAATTTGGGCGAGTTCTTTCGGCGTATCAACCGAGGTGCCCGGGCTCGTCGCCATGCAGTTTACAGACGCCCGAGAACACCAGACACTACTGCAACTCTCGCGCGCGTCCGGCGCCATTCCCGGTTTCGACTGACTCGTAATTGCGCAGCATCATTTCCGCGACGCTGAACGCGTGGCGCCCTTCCCGCGAAGCCAGGCGCGCGTCGACGTCGGGATAGATAAAGAAGGGAAGCGAAATTCGGTCGGTCAGACCATTGTGCGCGACCTGATGCGGCGTACTCTTGAAGCGRTCGTCGCTCAAAGCTTGAAGCATATCGCCCAAATTGACTACGAGACTGTCGGGCAAGCTTGGCACTGGCATCCAGCGCCCGCGCAACCACACCTGCAAGGACCGGGTGGGGAGTTCCTCCTGCAGCAGCAGCGTGAAAAAGCCACCATCGGTGTGCTTGGCGCACGTGCCACCGCGAGCTGGATACCGAATTACGCGCTGCTCGAGCGTCGGCGGGCTGAAATACTGTTGGAACCAGCCCTGCTCCATACCGATCACGTCGGCAAGCGCGGTTCCGAGCTGCGGGACGACTTCGCGGAGCACGGTTGCCTGCAGGGCAAGCAGGCTCCGCGCGAAACCAGGGGCCAAGGCCTCATCCGGAAACAGCGTGCTCCCTCCAAACGGACGGCGGTCGCCTTCGTTGTCGATTCCGAGATCGAACACTTCCTTCGGATCGCCGCCGGCGTCGGGATGCAGGATTTCCCCGTGTAATGGACTGTATCCACGGGCGATAGTGGGATAGATCCCTTGAGCGGCGTGACCAAAGCGTTCCTTCATCGACTGTGGCAACGCGAAGAACCGTCGGGAGGCCTCGATAGCTCGCGCGATCTGTTCCTTTGGGATGCCATGCTGGACAAGGTAGAAGAATCCGTAATCCTCGCATGCCATGCGTAAGCGCTTGCGCTCTTCGGCCCGCGTTTTATCGGTTGCCAGATTTTCCAGTGATATTTGTGGTAGTGTGGTCATAATTGTTCATCCTTGGTCCATTGGCCTGTAAACTTCGTCGCAAACTCAGTAGGTTCCGGCACAACGCAACGTGCTCACATCCTTGGAGAGCGACGCCGCTGCAAACCGGCTCGCACAGCCAATCCGACCGGACGTCGCTGCACGAAAGACGCGTCCACCCGACGTATTCCAGGCCTGTCTATCAGGATCGACGCTGATTTGGACATGTCGGTTGCGGCGGGGTTCCTTTCAGGCCATCCACGGTAAAGCGTACTTCCATTGTGTTAAGTACATGATGGCTTACTCCATTCGTCGGAATGCACATGGGTGCGTTCGGCGTCTTTACCTATATATCCACCGAATATCCGGCTATATCAATACAAGATAAGATAAGAATTTGTTGCAAAGCCATTAAATCCAGCCACCACCGCTTAACATTTCTCATTTTGTATTCCGATTTCAGAAGGCGGCGGTAAAGGGCTTTTCCTAGTAATGATCAACGAAAGCCTGGCAGGGTTCACCGAAAAAAGCCAGAACTCGCTCGATGTCGTACCTTCCCAGGATCTGCACCTCACAACAGATTGTATAGTGCCCCCGAAGGCCTCAAGGCGGCCGTCAGCAAGGCGCTGTCGGAGACATGGCAACCTCCGCATCCACCTCATGCGAAGCGTGCTGGACTCTCCCGGCAACGATTTGGCGTAAGTCAGCCCTGCCACCACTTCCCGCAGAGCCTCACCGCCATGACCGACGATACCTTGCTGCCGCTCTCATTCCAGACGTTACGCGCAAGAAGATCACAGCTGATTTGATGGCGGACCCATCACCTCGGATGGCGGCGTCATGCTTTTGGCCGGGGCCGAGCGAGGGCTTGCAACTGGCCGACAGGCTGGCCACTGCGATCCAGGATTCGCGAAATCCACAGCGGGTGACACACGCCATGGCTGAAATTCTGCGCGCCCGCATCTTTGCGACCGCCAGCGGCTACGAGATGCCGACGATCTCGATTGGCTGCGCACCGACCCGGCCCTCAAGCTCGCCTGTGGACGGCCGCCCGACAGAGGGAATTGATCTGTGCTCGCAGCCGACCTGCTCGCGCATAGAGAACCTGCCAGACCTGCTCACCGTCATCAGGCTCGGGTGGGTGCTGGTCGATTTTTGGCTGTCGAGCTATGCCGCGCCGCCCAAAAGCGTGACGCTCGACATCGCCGACACCCTTGATGTCGTTCACGGCCATCAGCAGCTCTCGCTCTTCAACGCCGCATTACGACCAGCGCTGCTTCCTGCCGACCCACATCTGTGACGCCGCGACCGCCGTGATCCTGCCTCCTGGCAAGACCCCGCCCGGCAAGGAGATTCGCGGCCATCTGCGCTGCTTGTCCAGCGCATCCACGCGCGCTGGCCGGCCACCCAAACCCTGGTCCGCGGCGACGGCCAGCTATTGCCAGGCGCAGGTCATGGCTTGGTGCGATAACAACGCGCTCGACTACCTCTTCGGATTGCCCGGTAAGAAGGTTCTCCCGCGTCTCGCCGATGAAGCCGCCAACGATATCCCCTAGTGTAAGAGTGCCGTTCTCCATCACAACACGCCACCCCGTGACTGCGGTATAACAATATTTTTGCGTTTTCAGATCAAATCATAATTCTATTATCCCGCGCTTTATCACTTCTATGGCCGCGGTTATTCTGTTATTGGCGTCCATTTTTCTCATCACGTTTTTTATGTGGAAATTAACGGTATTTAGAGATATCCCTAAAATCTTTCCTATTTCCCACGACGATTTTCCTTTTGCCGTCCATAGGATGCACTCTTTTTCTCTTGGGGAAAGGCTAGAGGTGCTCTCGACGCATGTCGAATTAGCGAATTCCGCAACTCTCAGATGAAAATGTAACGCCGCAAGCTGCAAGTACGTGATTGTTCTATTTCGGAATTCACCGTCCCAGGCCCGGGCAAAGTTCATGATTGCAAAGCTGCCATCGGGGCCGTGCAATGGGACGCTAATGCCTGACCTTAAGCCAAAGGTGGCAGCCTCGTCCAAAACGCGCCGCTCGTCTTCAGTCGTGCTTTCGTCGTTGTAGACCTCGCTCCAACGAAAGGCTTCTATTCGGCCCCRACTTCTCTTGATAGTAGGGTCTATCTTGTCATAGCCCATTTCGAAATAGCGCTCCCGCCATCCATCAGGGTAATTCAGCATGACCGCCGGATCGCCTCGCACCGGCTTTAAGCCTTTTTGGTCTCGTGCAAGAGAGCCATAGGCGACCCACGGACAATCAAAATTCAGGGCAAAAGCAGATAGCAGGTCGAACAACTGCTTGGGTTTTCCGATACCATAAGTCAGGTCGAGAAAACGGGCTAGTTCGACCGCAAGCGCCTCCCTGGCAGCCCCAGGGAAATTCATCCTGGGTAACAAAGCTGGTCGGACACTCTAGGTGAGAGCTCTCGAAATTCAGTGACAGCAGTCATTCGCCGGTGTTGCATAGGCTCTGCTCCGTAGCCATTCGTTTGGATCTTGCCCCTTTGGCGCACCACAGATTCCGACCCTTTGCCAGCGTCGGAGCGAGCTGCGTTTCGACGTAGGCCTCAAAGATGCGCCCAGTTCATCGGGTTCCGACGACGAGAGGGGCGATGAGCCATGGCAGCGCAGCTGGTCGGCGCCTTTAAACCGTTGCCTTTCAGGCAACGGCCGCGCGGGCGCGTCGTTCCATCGTCGATGAGCACCACCAGCCGATGCGGCTCGAGCCGCATCCACGGCTTGCACTTCTTACGCCACCCCTGCTGATGTCGAGACGACTGCTGGCCAGCAGCGCTTTTTGAAGCGGTAGCCGCTCTAATGAGCCAAACGTGGTCAAGGCGAGAGCGACCTGCACGCCTTTTGCAGCAGCAGTCAGTTCGGCAAGTTCCCGGCCGGTCTTTGGATCAGCCGAGGGCTGCGACTGAGGGACCCCTCCGTTGGCGGCCGATGTGATAGCGCGAAGATATTGGTCAGTGGCTGCGACATGCACGTCAAGTCCACCAGAGCACAAGATCCGGCCGCGCAAACCCGAAAAAGCTGTTGAGCACSAGACGACGTTTTCCGTTGCCTGATTGACCCGTAACCCCATGAACGAAACCGCCATCAATCAGGGCGATATCCCCGGCCTTGAGTTGGATTTCGCGACTAGGCACCGCATCGAGATAAGCTGCGGAGTAGGGATATCCCGTGTTCTCCACGCCCTGCGACTTTCGATCCGCGACTGTCGGCTTGTGACTCCAGAGCCTCAAGTTTCCACCTTCATCAGGCATGCTGGGATAAAAGTTGAGTGCTGCGACGATGTTGTGCGCCACCGCAGAAAGCTCGTAATCGTTCCCGGCACGTAACACTTGAGCGACATCGTCGTGAGGGTCCAAGGAATACGTGCCGCTGCCAGACCAGCTGAGACCGCGACAAACATTGGCCTTGCCATGTTCTGAACAGGCCAGCCGCAATTCAACGCCCTGTTTGTGAAGCTCGCGCTTCAACGCGTCGAATAGGGCTCGGACCGGGTCAACTAAATTGCCCAAAAGGGCGTCAACGTGCGGCCGCGCATTTTCCGCCTCCTTGAAATAGGTGGCTGCATCCTTCCTGTAGTGGGATGCGCCCACATATTGTCCGGGGACGCCGTCTTTACGCTCCTTGAGACCGGGACTGCCAACAAAGTTCGTGGTGATCTCCTCGGCTACATCGGGGCTGAAAGCTTGGCTGATGTGCAGTGCCGTGATCTCACCCTTCAGGACCGAGATGATCTCCGCGGTGCTAATCGAGCCGGTTCGTTCTTTGATTGTAAGAGGCGAGATGGCCGGCGTTTGAGCTACTTGGTTAGTCGCCATTGGTTTTCTCCTGTAGTGCGTGATCGAGGATGGCAATGCCGTGATCGAGTTCGTCATCTGAGATGTTTATCGGTGGAAGGACTTTGATAACGTCGCGATTTGGCCCCGAGGATTCGATCAGCAAGCCGTTTTCGAACGCGACATCGTGCACACGRCCAACATCGGCCTGTGAACGGCACTTAAGACCGGCCATCAGCCCACGGCCGCGCTTTTGCTCGATGCAGTTGGGGAATTTCGCAACGAGGCGATCAAGGTGTTCTTGAAGTTTGACGGCCATCCGCTCGACGCCTGTAGTAAACTGCCTATCGGACCACATTTTGCACATGGCCGCGGAAGTCACGAAGGCGAGATTATTGCCTCTAAAGGTGCCGCTATGTTCTCCCGGATTCCATATGTCCATGTCGGGGCGAATCAGAACTATGGACAGCGGATTACCTGAACCGCTTAGGGATTTGGAAAGGGTCACTATGTCGGGTTCGATTTTCGCGAACTCGAACGAGAAGAAATCGCCCGTTCGTCCCGAACCTGCCTGAATGTCATCCACGATGAAAACAACGTCGTGCTTACGGCAGATGCGCTGAATTTCTGAGAGCCAAGGTGCGGATGCGGTGTTCATGCCGCCTTCTGCTTGGATGGGCTCTAGGATAATTGCGGCTGGCTTTTCTATCCCGCTGCCTGGGTCGCCCAACACGTGGTCAATGTAACTCGCGGAATCGAAAGTTTGGTTCGGATAGTTCTCGTAAGGGACACGGATCACATCGTGGCGAGCAACCCCGCCAAGCTGTCTGGTTGACGCTGAACCCGACACCGCTAAGGAGCCGAGCGACATGCCATGGTACGAATTTGTGAAGGCCATGACGCTAGAGCGGCCGGTATATTTTCGCGCCAGCGCCAACGCCGCTTCGTTAGCGTTTGTCCCGGTCGGCCCAGGAAACTGTATCTTGTAAGATAGGCCCCGGGGCTTCAGGATCGACTCGACAAACACATTGATGAAATCACGCTTTGCGGCTGTATACATATCAAGCGACAAAACTATATTTTGATCGACGAGGTATTTAATTGCCGGTGCCATGATATCTGGATTGTTATGACCGTAGTTAAGCGCACCGGACCCAACAATGAAATCAATAAACGGTGTGCCAGCCTCGTCACAGATTGTCGCCCCCAGAGATTTAGTAAATACTGTTGGGAACGATCGTCCATAGCGACGAACGTTAGACTCGTAAGCTTCGAAAATGTCGATGTCCATGAAAGGGCCTCTCTGTATACGGCTTGCGATCAACGCTGCAGGTTCTATGTTCACGCATTCCAAACCACTGAGTCAGACAACTAGCTACGGCCAATTTCGGCTTAAAGCGAACGTATCATTGTCAGCGACTTGCATTCGCAAAGACTCTGTAAATTTGTTTGACGAATCTGTTTCAGCGCTTTCGTTGGTATCGATAGCGTGACAGTCAGTGCGCGCCTTTGCGGCAACGCTATCGGCGGCGTTGTTGGCGGGGGCAACCGGCACAATCGCACCGGTTTTCCAGCATGTGTGCAACCACGATGCTTTGGTATTTCTCTACATCGGCCGTGACGGGATCCTTGCCGACGAGTGGCTGTGACAGATAGCGATTTCTCCTGCGATGTGACGGCGAGACCGGTGCTCGCTCGAGTTTTGTCCTGGAACGCGGAGGAGCCAGACAGCGATTCGCGACAGAACTGGAACTGACCGCGGCTCGTGGCCGTGGCCCCGTGGTCTGCCAAACACCACTCTCGTGCTCGGGCGGTGCCTGAAGTGCGGTAGTCACCTCGCGAGGACCGACTGGGACATTGTAAATGCCATGAAGCCAGGAGGTGGGCCAACGCGCCGCCTAAGGAACAGGACCCACCCACGAGCTGACGCATACGGCGCCTGCTTCGAGAAGGCGCGATCGAAGCGGTTGTCGACAATCCCTGTGTCCCCTTCAGATCACCGATCAGGACATGGCGAATTTTGTCGCCGCCCTGCCGCCGCACACGAAATACTCATCGCTCCACAGCCTCATCCTGGAGCGCGGCTTGCGGCTGATGACCGAGTTCTTCTGTGCTGCGAGGCTGGCTTTCGAGGAGACACCAGGATTCTCACGCCTCGTCCTCTTCAAGGCATCGTCGCCATGAGCGACGTGATAGCGGCGTTTCTCGTGGTGATAGACTCGAGGTCCCAGAGACCCTTCCCCGCAGGCTCCAGCCGCTGAAACCTGATTCCGCGTGGAGTTCGGGCGGGTGGGTTTTCGRCATCGGGCAACGACGGTGGAACGAGTTGCAAAACGTGCAGCGGGACATTTCCCACCTATTACCGCATCTCGTAAGCCAGGCGAGATGTTCCCTTGCTCACTCGAAGGCCAAAGTCATATGCGGTCAAGGAAATTTTCTACGCCCTTCAAGGTGAAGCACGAAATGCAGGGCTGGGCTGCCGTATTATCAACAAGTCGCCGCGCTTGCTCCGGAACACGAACCGCCCCCCGGAGAAGGGATCGGTGACTAGCCCGTTCGGGACCTGGGCGGCCAAGCCATCCCTTTGCGCATATCGCCGGACGGCGCTCAGTAAGCTCCACATATCGGCAGTTTAGGCGCTGAACAGTATCCTAGTTGGTCGCCATTTATCAAGACGGTGGACGGGCGCCGATAGGGCAACCGCAACTTGGATCCATTTCTCCCACCTCCCAAGCTGCCAAGCCAGTTCCTCTGAGCGACGCAATTACCGGACCAACAACGAAATACTTGGGCACCGTGCAAAAGATTTTGTGCATTGCGATGAGCCCTTCGATCTGTAAGGTCCCGGTGTCGGCATTGCATTGTCCCTGAAGTGCATGCCGGCGTGAATTCAGCGCTGTCCCCTCGGGCGCTGTTTTCGATGCGAGCCCGCTGTCGCCTTCCGGCAGCGGGCTTCTTACCAGGAAAGAGTCGGCTGTCCGAGCGAAGAGCTATGCGAGCCGAATGCGTTTGGCTTCCAGAAAACTCGTCAGCTTCTCGACAGTTAAGCTCCCTAGCATTCGAACTTGGTCTCCAGATGCGGATGCCTCAACTGGTGACGGACCCAAGTACTCGCCACACGGATCGGTAAGAGATCGTTGTTCCCGTAACAGAAGGAGAGCTTCATGGATTCCACTCGGATAAACGGTACCGGATCGCTGCCCTCCCCGCCGGGGTACGTCGACAGACACGATGATGATCTCTTTAGGCAAGCTTTGAACCAAGCCAGGTCATCGACAGTCGCACTTGTCTCGGCAAACGCTCCGATCTGGAGGTCGAGCGCTCCATACGAAGACTTTTCACATGGCGGCTATTCCTGGAACAATGATATCTGGGGAGGAAAGGGCGCAGGGCCTCAGACAATTTCCGTGTATGCAGACAACCAGTGGAGCGTGTGGTCGAACCAGCCTAATACTGGAGGTATCAAGAGCTATCCCCACCAGGCATTCAATGTCGGGAAACCGCTCAGTTCAATTAAAACTCTGACTGGGAGCTTCAATCAGGATGTTCCTTCTGGCGGCGCCTGGGACACCGCCTACGACATCTGGGACAGCTCACATCAAAATGAGATAATGCTCTGGACAAACCACACCGGAAATCCAGACGGCAGCGGCAATGTTAAGCCGATCTCAAGTCAATATGACCCTTCCGGTGCGGCGATCCCGGTCTTCAGCAACGTCAATGTAGGCGGGGCGAATTGGAATGTGTTTGAAGGCTCCAACGGCCAAAGGGTAATCTCACTGGTGCGCACTTCGAAGACCGACAGCGGGGCGGTGGACATCAAGGCTGTCCTGGAATGGCTCAAGTCTAAGGGTTACTTTGGCGATATAAATGTCGGAAGCATTCAATACGGTGTCGAGATTACCGGGTCTCCCGGAGGATCGAACTTCAACTTCAAGAACTGCTCTGTGACTTCGACGTGATACATATACGGGTCGCGGATCGCCTTAATGGGTCTCGACCAAGCATGTCGGCCTCCCATCGCGTGTACGATCAAAAAAAGACGCCCTGATCGAAGGCTATGACTGCCGGGCATCTTGGATGAGCCGTGACAGATGTCGATCGCCGCCGTCAACGCCGTCAACTCGCTCGTTTGCGCAATTGCTGGCCACGGGCGACTACCATGCGTCGACGAGGAAGACCTTCGATATATATTGCGCGAAATTGGTGCGCTCGATCCAAGCCTGGAAACCAATTCCATTCCGGGGGGCCGGAAGTAATCATAGCCGATGTTTTGATCCAGCCCCGCCCGGCGGCGGGTGGCAAATCGAACTCAATCCGGAAACGCTGCTGAGCCCCTGATCAACCGCATTTTGTCGAAGTCTCACGTCTCACCGCCAACAACGCGACCACAAAGCATTCCTCAATGAATGCTTCAACAACGCGAACTGGCTGATCCGTAGCCTGGATCAGCGCGCCAACACGATCCTCAAAGTAGCGGCTGAAATAGTCCGTCAGCAGGACGCGTTCCTGAAACACGGCGTTGCCACTTGCAGCCACTCAATCTCAGAGGCGTCCCCGCGGCGATCAATATGCATGCGTCGATCGCAAGCCGGATGACGTCGACGTATATGCTCACGCCACCTGTTGTATTCGAACCGAAGTATTTCTTCACCGCCGCGATCGCTTCCTCCCAAGGCCGCACGGCGCACTCCGCTGAAGCGTTCGCCACCAGATCAAAGCAATGCTATCGACGGAATCGCTTCATGAGGTACTCTCCGGCGACGACATTGCCTTCAGGCTCAAGGAAATCGGCATCGATATTGCGCGTCGCACTATCACGAAATATCGCGAAGCGGTGAACATTCCTCCTCGGTGCAACGCCGCCGGCGAATACGCGCGTCAGCCTGATTGCGATCGGGGTCAACGGGCGCGGCCGGTGTGGTCGCCATGGAGTTGCTCTCGTCAGCTCGAGTTGCTGAGATACTGTTATCACGCGCAGTGACCCGTTAAACCTGATCCAGTTATACCGGCGCAGGGGACGGTGCGACGGTTCGGGTCGGCAGTCCGGCTTCGGCATTCGGGCGTTAGACTAGCCCGTCTTCTAGGCGAAGCGTCTTGCGCCTTTTGCGTCCGGCTTATGGCGGGGATTTTAGGATCGACAATTTCATCGCGCGCGACAGGAGGGGGACATAGGCTGCCGCCATGTCGTTGCGTTTGGCCGGCATTCTCGGTCGAGCGATCGCGGGTGCATGTAATATTCTTAATCCAGAGGTCATAGTGGTGGCCGGCGACTTCCTTCCAGCGGGCGAACTCTTCGTGCAGCCGCTTCGTGAAGCGTTCTCACGCCACGCTAATTCGCCTCGACGAATCGGAAATGGGTCCTACGATAGGAATTGTTGATGGCCAGCTTTGGTGGCGATGCCTCAGCGCTCGGGGCAGTGGGCGTAGCACTCCATCAGATTGGAATTTAGACGCATTTCGGGGCGCCAGGAGCAACCTGCCGGACGCGCGATAGGAATGGCGCGAAAACAGGACCGCAAGATGCCCGCAGTTCGAACCCACGCAGCGAGGAACGGCGCCCGGCACTGCGGGGCTTCAGGCCTCAAGAACCAGGTCGGATAGCGGCAGAGCCTGGCAAGCCAGACACATGCCCTCCTCCAATTCCGGTTCCTCGATCAAGTGTCGGACACGGCCCTGCAGGATCCTAACCGCACAGCTTTCGCACTGCCCGACGCGGCAGCCGCTGGGCAGTTGCTCGCCCTTCTTCTCCGCAAAGTCCAAAAGCACACCTGAGTCCGGTTGCCATCGCAATGTTCGGCCAGATCGGGAAAAGCAGATGTAGCACGCAACGGACTCACTGGTCAGCGGCCTGGTCGGCGCGCGGAACCGCTCGGAGAATATCTCGAACTTGGGCACCTTGCGAGCTAACAGGTTCCTGGTGACCTCATCCATCATCTCATTGCCCGCGCACAGATAAAACCGCGGCCGGCGCAGGAGCAAGCTTTCAGGTATCTCATCGACGGTGAACCTACCGCTTCGAGAATCTCCAACAGGCTCCGCGGGCCGGCTCAGGTAATTCACGACATGGAGATTGCTCAGGCGGCGCGCATGATGGCAAAGACGTGCGTGGAAGGGCCGAGATTGGGCATCGCGGCAGGTATAGTAGAGGGTAACTTCGGGCTCGCCGGGGGCACCGGTCAGGCTTTCCAGGCACGACAGAAAAGGCGTTATGCCGATGCCTGCCGCGATCAAAACCACGGGAAATTCGTTGACGAGCGGCAAGATAAAGCGACCAGCCGGAGCCTTCAGAGAGATCACGTCACCCTCTTTGACGACGGATGTGAGGTAGTCAGAAACTGGGCCGTCCAAGATTCGCCTGACCGCGATAGAGTAAGAATGCGGCTCCTCGCTGCTGCCACCGATCAAGGAATAGCAGCGCTCGTTTCCATCGAGCCTGATCGTCACATGCTGGCCAGGTTTGAACCCGGATAGCGGCAGTCCGTCGACAGGTTTGAACTCGAGCGAAACGATCTCGTTTGCCTCGGCTCGCCGGCCAACAACCTGGAAATTGCGCACCGCCCGCTCGGATGAAGTCCGAACAAGCTGAATGCTGCAGGCAAGCGAGCGCATTGGCAGCGAGCCACTGATTGGGTCCCGATCACGCTCCGGCACCAGGGCGTTGTAATTCGCCCCTTCACCGTCTGCTTCTAGACCATATCCCGGCAAACCGAGATCCGGCGCAGACTGCCACCAGCCATAGTCGGCGACCACCACGTCTGGGGCAAGGCCGTCATCCAGCGAAGCTTTCAGAATGATCGATCCAATGCGCGTCGAAACGCGCACCTGATCTCCCTGATCAATGCCGTAGGTTGCCGCCAGATCGGGATGCATTTCCACTAGCGGCTCCGGCCGTTTCCGTCTCAGGGACGACATGCCGCGGTCCTGGCTGTGGCGGAAGTGGCCGGTGCTGGCGGCCATCAGCACCAGGGGAAAAGACTGATCACCGCTGTCAGGAGAGGGCACGAATTCTGGAACTGGACCATAGCCGTGACGCAACAATTTCTCCGAATAGAGTTCGGCCCGGCCCGTTTCAGTCGGGAAGCCTTGCTCACGGTATTTTTGATAGCGTCGCGCGATCGGGACCCTCACCCCTTGCGGGTTCGCGCGCAGCGTCTCGAGGTCCAAATTGAGCGGGGCGAGCTGATATTTCCAGGCAGCTTCGATGTCTCCATCAAAGAAGAGCTCGCTCAGTCCGAGCCTTTTCGCCAACTCGAAAACGATCCAGACGTCTGATCGGGTGTCTCCTTGGCGGGGGACCATTGGTTGGCGCAGTTGAACGAGTTCCTGTGCCTCGAAGGATATCTCGAAGCCTATTCGAAGCGCCTCGTATTCCCAGGGCGTTGAGACGGGAAGCAGGATATCGGCATAGTCCGAAGTAGGATTGTGGAACAAGTCGCAATGAACGTAGAAGTCCAGGTGTTGCAGCGCTTGCTTGCCGCGTCCGGGCGCGGGATGCGAGACAAGAAGATTGGTTCCGAATGTTACGAGCGCTTCTACTCCATAAGGTCGGCGATCGATGATGGCATCATAGAGGTCGGTGGAAGTGATCCAGCCATTAAGCGGCGGTCCTAACGGGCGATCGGCCAATCCCAGCGCCTTGGCGCGTTGCTCTTGCGGCATCAAGGCCATGCTGTGCAGGACCGGTGTCGGCAGTGGCGTTATCTGGACGTTTCCTCCCCGTACATCGAAGGATCCAGTCAGCGCGTAAAGCGTGGCAATCGCCCGCTCGGTTTGAGTGGCGTTACGATGCTGTCCGGTGCCGGTCCAGGTGTGGTAGCTGATCTTCTTCGCAGAGCCGAGCGCCTGCGCGAATGCCGCGAACGTCGTCGGTGCAACGCCAGTTAGTCGTTCCACCGTGTCCGGATCGAATGGTGCCACTGCATCGCGGTAGAGGTCGAATGCTGTGCGGCACAAAACATTTCCGGTCTTGGTCGCGACGAGATGGGACGCAGATAGTGCGGCCGACTTCGATTTGAGCGCCGCCGGTAGCAATCCTTTGGTCGCGTTATCCCACACCAGGTAGTCTTGCTCACCTTGCGCCATGTCGTCGTGCAAGAGATCGCGCGAGCGCAGAAATCTGGCGTTGTCCGACCTGACGAGAAATGGAGCATTCGTCCAATCGCGCACGAAATCCACATCGAACGCCGCACGTTCAATAAGCTCTCTGGCGAGGCCCATGGCCAAAGCAGCGTCGGTGCCAGGCCGAACCCGCAACCAATGATCGGCTCGGCCGGCAAAGGGTGTGCGACGAGGGTCGATGACGGCAAGCTTCGCTCCCCGCGTCTGCGCGGCCGCGATAACTTCCGCCTGGGCGAGCCAGACATTTGAAGGATTGTGTCCCCACAGCAGAATGAGCTCGGAATGGGAATAGTCGGCGGCGGGGATTCCCGATCCGAAAGTGAAGGCGTGAGCGTAGTCTTTGTGCCAGGTGCAAACCTCCGCCGCGTAACAAAGATTTGGACTGCCGAACCCGCGGATCAATCGCAGGATCCAGTCGGTGCTGTCCGACAACGGGGATGACGATCCCGAGGTTACCGCGAAAGCGACGGACTCCGGACCGCCTCGGGCAACATGGCCCTTCAACCGATCAGCGATCTCATCGAGTGCTTCATCCCAAGCGATCTCCATCCACCGCGGATCCGGATCGCTCTTCGGCGTCGTGCGCCGGAGCGGCGCCGTAAGACGCCGTGAATTGTGGACGACTTCCGGCGCCGATCGGCCCTTGAGGCACATTGCCTTGCCGGTCGGATGATCGGGGTTTGGCACCACCTTTTTGAGCCAGCCGTCTTCGACGATATTGATGGTGCCACACCGTGACTTACACAGCGTACAAAAACCGACTTTTTCTTCGATCATGATAGGCGGGTCTCCGACCGTCGTGCGATCGTCGCTGGAAACAAAGAGAGGGCGAACCGCGGCTTCGCGACTATAGCGTAGCGACCGACAGCCCCATCTTTTCGAGCACAAAAATCGACGCGATCACCAAGGCCATGTGAACCGTCGAGGCTACGGCAACGACCAACTGCTCCGCGCCGAACAGGACTTGGCTAAACACATCGATCGGTAGTGTGGCCAATCCCGGCTCGACCAGGAAGAGTGTCGCGTTCGCCTCTCCGAAAGAGACGAAAGCAAAGATCGCGCCGGCTGCGTCACCGCTTTGGATACCGGGCAGCGCGACGAGCATGAAAGCACGCAATCGGCTCGCTCCGTGGTGCTTCAGTATTCTCGTAAGATAGGCTCCGCGTGGTGACGATCGGGCGCGGCGAGGGTATCGCCGCGGATGCGAGAAAGCTCGGCGCCCATCGCTACATTGACGCCAACAAGGAAACGCGACCGACACGCTGAACGGCATGGGCGGCGCGAAAGCTATCCTTACGACGATCGGCAATTCAGCGGCCATCGCCGCGCCGATGCATGCGCTTGCGCCGGAGGGGCGTCTGATCGTGCTCAGCGTCGGCAAGGATCCGCTACCGGTCTCAACGGGATATCTGGTGGGCGCCTAACGTGGCATTATCGGCTCGATTACGGGGTCACCGTTCGAAAACGAGAAGACGCTAGATTTCAGTGTCCTGACGGGAGTGCGACCGATAATCGAAACCATGCCGTTGGGGCGAGCCGCGGAAGTGGTCCAAAAAATGAGGTCCGGCGACGCGAAGTTTCGCACAGTCCTGACGATGGGAGATCAATCCAATGCGCATCAATGATGATCTGACGAAGCCGGTAATCGTGCACGCTGCCAGGCTCGACTGGGTACAAAGTCCAGCCGCGGGCGTCGAGCGCCGCATGCTCTATCGCGTTGGCGGCGAAGTCGCTCGGGCGACTTCCATCGTTCGTTACGCTCCCGGGAGTGCCTTTCCGCGCCATGTCCATGCGGGCGGCGAAGAAATTCTCGTGCTGGACGGAACCTTCCAGGACGAGCATGGCGACTATCCGGCAGGAAGCTATTTCCGCAACCCGCCCGGAACCTCGCACGTGCCGGCGGCGGAAGGCGGCTGCACGATCTTCGTCCGTCTTTGGCAGTTCCGGAAGGGCGACGACGCGCAAATCGTGCGCCGGCCCGGCGAGGGTGAAGCAGCAGCGCTGCGCGAGGGGGCCACACAAGCGCGTGTCCTGTTCGACGACGGTGAGGAGCGTGTCTCAGTCGAGATATGGCGGCCCGGCTCCGCCATAGAGGTCGAAAATCCCCGAGGCCTCGAGTTCCTCGTCGTGTCCGGCCGCCTCGCCGTCGGAGGCGAGAAACTGGAACCGCAAAGTTGGGGGCGCTTGCCTGCTGGCAAGCCGCTTGAGGCCATAGCGGGGCCGAAGGGCGCGCAGATCTGGATCAAGGACGCCCCCCTTCAGCATGCCGACGTGTTGCCGATGCCAGGTTGATGCCCGCGGCTGGGAATGCGCCGGAAGGTCAACGTCACGGCCGCGTTTCGGAACTCAATTTGAGCAATCCCCGGCAAGGGATTAGCGGCCCATTTCCCGGGCAAGCGTCAGGAAACCCTCGATGTAGGAGGTCGTCTCCTCGCCGCGCCGCACACCAAGGTTAATGCTCTTCCGGATGCCGCTATCTCCCAGGCGCAGCGCACGTATCGGCAGGCCCGATGCATCCTCCTGCAGGAGCCAATCGGGAAGAACTGTCACGCCCCTGCCCGCGCATACCAATTGCAGCATTAGGTCGATGGTTTCGGCAGTGCGATGCTGACGGGGTCTGCAGTTCGCCGGGACAAGGAATCGGGTGTAGATGTCCAGCCGCTCCAACGTGACGGGCACCGTAATCAACTCTTCGTCCAGAAGATCTTGCGGCTGCACGCGTTTTCGGCCGGCGAGTGGATGCGCCTCGTGCACCATAAGCACCAGCTCGTAATCAAAGACGGGCGTGAACAGTAGCTCTGGCGTTTCCACGGGGTCCGGCGTTATCAACAGGTCGATCTCATAACCCAGTAGCGCCTCAACGCCGTCGAAACGGAAGGCGGTACGCACGTCGAAGTCGACGTCGGGCCAGCGTGTCAGATAGGGCGTTGCCATTCTCGTCAGCCACCGCTGGCAGGGATGACACTCCATTCCAACGCGAAGCGCTCCCCTCCTCCCCAGCGCGAAGTCCGTCAGGACACGCTGGGCGTGCTCCATCTGCGGCAAGACCCGCTCGGCAACCGTCAGCAGGTACTCGCCCGCCTGTGTTAGTCTCAAGCCCCGTCCGGTTTTCATCCAGATCTTGATGCCGTGCCGTTCTTCAAACTTGGCGATCGTGTGGCTCAGTGCCGATTGGGTGACATTCAGCTTCTCAGCAGCCGCGGTGACGCTGCCCCGCCGCCTTACCTCCCTTAGGATCGCAAGGTGCTGCCGATCGATCATTATGACGTACTCTCATGAGTAAATGAAATCATACCATTTCCACTCATAATGCGATGCCGTTAACCTTCCGTCAATCAGCCCCTGTCGGCTGGCCCAAGATCCAGGAAGGAACTGCCGTGACGAAGCTCGCACTTGCCCATCAACTTCACCCGGAGCATGCGCGTGCGGCGTCGATTTTCGACGAAGTTGTCGACCGCAAGAACAGCAACTCCATGAAATGGGCCTGCGCCAGCAAGCTGCTGGCGCCGGACGAAGCCGCGGCCGATCCCCTGCCGATGTGGGTGGCCGATACTGACTTCAAGGCGCCTCGAGCCGTCATCGAGGCGCTGCATGCGGCGGTCCACCATGGCGTCTTCGGCTATCCAGGCGGCGCGACCGCCTCCTATATTGACGCTGTCGTCGGTTGGCAGCAGCGGCGTTTCGGTTGGGACGTCGCCAAGGAATGGATCCTCCAGACCTCCGGCATCATCACCACGCTGAAGACTGCGGTGCAGGCCTTTTCTGCGCCGGGCGACACCGTTTTGATCCAGCCGCCGGTCTACGCGCATTTCCACAACGATGTCCTGTTGAACGGCCGCCACCTAGCCTATGCGCCGCTCGAATTCACAGGCGATGGCTACCGCTTCAACGAGAAGGCTTTCGAGGCCGCCATCCGCGCCAACACGAAGATCTTTATCCTAAGCCATCCGCACAATCCCACCGGAAACGTCTGGTCCGAAAGTGAACTGCGGTCCATGGGCGAAATCTGCGCCCGCAACGGCGTTCTGGTCATTTCCGATGAAATCCACGAGGATCTCATCCTCGACCCGACCAAAAAGCACATCCCGTTCGCCTCGCTCGGCGAAGAGTTCGCCCAAAACAGCATTACCTGCACGGCGCCCAGCAAGACGTTCAACCTGCCTGGCCTGCAGAGCGCCAATGTCTTCGTGCCGAACAGGAGACTGCGGGAAGAGCTGCATCGGCAATACGAGCGCAACGTCTTCGAGTTGGTCAACGTGTTGGGGATGGTTGCCGCCGAAGCCGCCTATGCCCATGGCGAGCCATGGTTGGAAGAGATGCTCACCTATTTGCGAGCCAATCACGCGCATTTCGCCAAGACGATCAACGAAGCTGATCCGCGCCTGAAGGTCCTTCCGACCGATTCTCTCTACCTGGCGTGGATGGATTGCCGCGGCCTCGGAATGGATGCCGAGGCGCTGAACAAGTTCATGCTGACCAAGGCTCACGTCTGGCTCGACAAGGGCCAGAAGTTCGGGATCGAGGGACACGGGTTCATGCGCGTCAATCTCGGCTGCCCGCGCGCGGTTGTCGACGAGGCGATCCGGCGCATCACCACCGCCGTCGCAGCGCTTTGAGGAAGAGCCGATGTCTCAGTTGATTGACACGCGCCTGGCAGAGTTAGGGGCAGAACTGCCGGCAGCGGCAAAGTCGGTAGCGAACTACCTCCCCATAGTCACAAGCGGAAATCTCGCTCTCACGTCGGGCCAGTTGCCGCTCGCCGAGGGCAAATTGATTGCAAGGGGCCTGCTTGGAAGGGATCTCGACGTGGCGGCCGGAACGCTCGCCGCGAAACAGTGTGCGTTGAACGTCCTCGCACAGGCAAAGGGCTGTCTGGGCAACCTCGAGAGGATTGCCAGGATCGTCAAGATCACAGTCTTTGTCGCCTCGGCCGCCGATTTCACGGAACAACATCTCGTCGCCAACGGCGCGTCTGATCTTCTCGTCGCCGTCTTTGGCGAGAAAGGCAAGCACGCGCGCTCCGCCGTCGGTGTGGCGGCGCTTCCGATGAATGCGCCCGTCGAAATCGAAGCCATCATCGAGATCACTCCAGAACAATAAGCGTCTTCGGTCCGATCACGCCGAACAAGTGGGAACTCAACCGATCCGAGTGGCGGACAATTCGGCAAAAAAGCCACCGCTGCCGGATCACAAACCGGGAGAATGAAACATGAAAATGACGACCGCTCTTGCCACGATTGCAGCGGCAACGCTGACGGCCGGTATCGCTTCGGCCGGCACGATGGCCGATGTTCAAGCGCGTGGTAAGCTGAATTGCGGTGTGACCGGCGGCCAGGCCGGCTTCTCCGCTCCGGACGCGTCCGGCGCCTGGCATGGCATGGACGTGGACTACTGCCGAGCTGTCGCGGCTGCGGTCTTGAAAGATCCCAATGCGGTGACCTTCGTTCCTACGACCGGGCAAACGCGGTTCACCGCACTTGCATCCGGCGAGATCGACATTTTGTCCCGCACCACGACCTGGACATTTTCGCGCGATGTGGACCTGAAGTTCACGTTCGCGGGTGTGAACTTTTACGACGGTCAGGCCTTCATGGTGCCGAAATCTCTCGGCGCCAAGAGCGCAAAGGATCTGAACGGCGCCACCGTTTGCATCCAGACCGGGACCACCACCGAGCTGAATCTCGCGGAATACTTCCGCAAGAACAACATGAAATATGACCCGGTTCCCGTCGAGAACAATGGCGACGTCCAGCAGAAATATCTTGCCGGTGCGTGTGATGTGATTACGAGCGACGGATCCGATCTTGCATCAACCCGGTCGAGCTTCAAGGACCCGCAGGATCACATCATTCTCCCGGAGATCATTTCGAAGGAACCGCTGGGTCCGCTTGTCCGCCAGGGCGACGATCAATGGGCGGACGTGGCGCGCTGGACCTTGAACGCGCTCCTTGCGGCTGAGGAGCTCGACATAACATCCGAGAACGTGGAGAAGCTTTCAGCAGGCACGGACAACCCGGAAGTCAATCGCCTGCTGGGCAAAGAGGACAAGCTTGGTGAAATGCTGGGCCTGGATCCGGCCTGGGCCAAACGGGCAATCGCATCCGTTGGCAACTACGGCGAAATTTTCGCCAGGAATGTTGGCGACAAAACCTCGATTGGTTTGGCCCGCGGCCAGAACGCTCTGTGGACGCAGGGCGGCCTGATGTATCCGCTGCCGTTCCGCTGAAATCTTTCTCGAGGCGCGGGCTTGCCCCGCGCCTTTCGGTTTCCGGCACGCATAGCCCACAACACACAAGTCGTAGGCCGAAGGTAGCGCAGCGAACCTTCAGGGAGACCACTCATGGCCATGAAAAGCGCGGCTCCCCGCGAGCCCTTTCACCTGAGCATGCTCTTCAATGACACCCGTTACAGAGCCCGATCGATCCAGGTCATCGCGTTCATCCTGCTCGTCCTTGCGGCTGCCTGGCTAATCGACAACACGATCCACAATCTGGCTGCCCTTGGAAAGAACTTCTCGTTCGGATTTCTCTGGAGCACGGCAGGTTATGACATCTCGCCGCACGCTATCGAGTATTCGAGCACGAGCACTCATGCCCGTGCCGCCATCGTCGGTTTGCTCAACACGCTGATCGTTGCGGCAATGGCCTGCGTGACCGCGACGATCCTTGGCGTGTTGGCGGGCGTGCTCAGGCTTTCCAACAACTGGATCGTCGCTCGTCTGATGACAGTCTATGTCGAGAGCTTCCGCAACGTGCCGGCTCTGCTCTGGATCGTTGTTGTCGCCGCGATCATGTCGCAGGCTATGCCGACGCCCAGCGCATTCCGCGGCGACAATCCCACGGCTTCCATGATCCTGTGGCACAGCGTTGCTGTCACCAACCGCGGCATCTATCTGCCAGTTCCCTATTTCTCTAACAGCCTGGGTCAATCCAGCAGCGCATTCGGCGCGCTTGACCTCAACTACGCGGCAATCCTCGGCACGCTCGCGCTTTCGCTTCTCGCCCATCGGAGGCTGGTCAGACACGCGCAACGTATCCAAAGCGCAAGCGGGCAACGTCCGGCCACGTGGTGGAAAAGCCTGTTCGTGTTTGCGCTGCCAATGATCGCTCTGCTCTACGCGTTGGGTTTCCATCTTGAGTATCCGGCCCTGAAGGGACTGAACTTCACCGGTGGCCTGTTGTTGCGCAATTCCTTCATTGCGCTGTGGATCGGGCTCAGTGTCTATAGCGGCGCCTTCATCGCCGAAAACGTTCGCTCTGGAATCCTTGCGATCTCCCGCGGGCAGACGGAAGCCGCTCATGCGCTTGGGCTTTCCCCAAGTCGTACGATGCGGCTCGTGATCCTGCCGCAAGCCTTGCGGATCGTCGTGCCTCCGCTCATTTCGCAATATCTCGACATCACCAAGAACACCTCTTTGGGCTTGGCGGTCGGCTACATGGATCTGCGTTCTACGCTCGGCGGCATCACCATCAACCAGACCGGTCGAGAACTGGAGGCGATGCTTTTGATGATGCTGATCTACGTCAGCATCAGCCTGACCATCTCGTGCGTCATGAACGTCTACAACAGCCGCGTCAGGTTGCAGGAGCGCTAAGATGAACATGCACAACGTATCCTGGGTGCGCCAGGAGATGGTTCTCGCTTCGGCAAGGCCGGTCAGCCAACATGGTCCGCTGGAGTGGATGAGGAAGAACCTCTTCGATGGCTGGCTCAGCACCCTGCTGACCGTAGCGTCGTTGTCGGCCATCGCGTGGCTCGCCATGGCCATCGCTCCCTGGCTTGGCAATTCCATTTGGAAAGCCAAGTCGCTTTCCGAGTGTCGACAGCTCCTCGACGGAGCGCCAGGCGCGTGCTGGGGTGTCATTCGCGACCGCTGGCCGCAACTTCTGTTTGGCTTCTATCCTGCGGATCTTTATTGGCGCCCGGTTCTCGCCTTCGCGTTGCTGTTGGCGGCGCTGGCGCCGGTTCTGTTCCGCGTCCTGCCGTCTCGCGCGCTCTGGTTCAGCGCCATCTACCCCGGCATTGCGTGCTGGCTGATCTGGGGCGGAAGCCTTTGGTTTCCCGTTGCCGCCTACCTCGGTTTCGCTGTCGCCGCCGGCCTGTTCGCATCGACAGCACTCATCAGTCGAGGGCTTGGCGTGAGCATCGCCATTCTCGGCGCGGCGCTTTGGTGGATTTATGCCGCCCAGCTTTTTTCGTCAGGCGTAGATAGCGTCATTCCGATCGCCCTCGAGCCCGTCCCGTCGCGCCAGATCGGCGGGTTTCTGCTGTCGATCATTATCGGCGTGACGGGCATTGCAATGTCATTGCCGCTCGGCATCTTGCTCGCGCTTGGCCGTCGCTCCAGTCTGCCGCTCATCCAGATGCTGAGCGTCGTGTTCATCGAATTCATCCGTGGCGTGCCGCTCATCACGCTGCTGTTCACCGCATCGCTGCTCTTGAACTACTTCCTGCCGCCCGGCACCAACTTCGACCTCATCCTGCGCGTCGTGATCATGGTGACGCTCTTTGCCAGCGCTTACATGGCCGAGGTCATCCGCGGCGGCTTGGCAGGCCTGCCGCGCGGCCAGTATGAGGCCGCGGAAGCTCTGGGGCTGGATTACTGGAAGGCTCAGCGTCTCATCATCCTGCCGCAGGCTCTCAAGATCTCCATTCCGGGAATCGTGAATACTTTCATCGGTCTTTTCAAGGACACGACGCTTGTCATGTTCATCGGGCTTCTCGACCCCATCGCCCTTGCAGCGGCCATTCGCGCCAACACGGAGTGGCAAGGGATCTACTGGGAACTCTTCATCTTCATCGCAGCTGTGTTCTTCATCTTCTGCTTCGGCATGTCGCGATACTCGATGTATCTGGAGCGCCGGCTGAAGACGGATCATCGTTAGGAGAAATGCGCATGACCAAGATGCTGCGCGGCCTTTCGCGAGAAAGCGGCCTGTCAGAAACGGCTGTCGAGATCACATCCATGAACAAGTGGTATGGTGATTTTCATGCCTTGCGAGACATCGATCTGACCGTGCGCCGTGGAGAACGGATCGTCATTTGCGGGCCATCCGGCTCCGGCAAATCGACCATGATCCGCTGCATCAACAGGCTCGAGGAGCATCAATCAGGCAAAATCGTCGTCGATGGGATCGAATTGACAAGCGACCTGAAGCAGATCGAGAAAGTCCGCCGCGAGGTTGGGATGGTGTTCCAGCACTTCAATCTCTTTCCGCACCTGACCATTCTCGAGAATTGCATTCTCGCCCCGATCTGGGTCCGCAAGGTGCCTGAACGGCAAGCACGAGAGATCGCCATGCATTTCCTCAAAAAGGTCAGGATACCGGATCAGGCGCATAAGTATCCGGGTCAGCTCTCGGGTGGTCAGCAGCAGCGCGTGGCGATCGCGCGGTCTCTGTGCATGAAACCACGCATAATGCTGTTCGATGAACCGACTTCGGCTCTCGATCCGGAGATGATCAAGGAAGTGCTCGATACGATGATTACGCTCGCCGAAGAGGGCATGACGATGCTCTGCGTCACGCACGAAATGGGTTTTGCCCAAGCGGTGGCGGATCGGGTGATCTTCATGGATCAGGGCCAGATCGTGGAGCAGAACGAACCGAAGACATTCTTCAGCGCGTCGCAGTCGGAACGCACGCGCACCTTCCTCGGGCAGATCCTGGGCCACTGAGCAACAGCGTCAGCGCCCTGGCGCGTCGGCGGCACATTTTTGATGAGACATCAGGCATCAACGGCGATGTCAAATTGCTCGCAGATCTATTCCGCCGACGTTGCAGAGGCTTGGTGGTTGTCGGAATACGAGGAGCGAGGCGGCGACCGAGGGTTGCCGCGGCGCCTCACAGTTTCCCCCTTCCCCTGGGCTATTCCTGGCTGCCCGCAGGGATGACGTGTGACAAAACCTCAGATAATATTGCGATCGATTAGAGGATTTGTAACATGCCCTCGGCGCAAGATTCGCAAAAGGCGAAGCTCAGAAGCCTGCTCGATGCGCGAAGCATGATGCATGCGCATGAACTGCGCGAGGCTGGCATCAGCGCGCAAACGATCGCGCGCGCCGTCGAGAGCGGTGAAGTCGAGCGTATCTCGCGGGGAGTTTATCAGAAGCGGGACGCGGAAGTCGAAGAGAACCAGATCCTTGCTGAAGCCATCATGCGCGCGCCCAAAGGCGTGATCGCTCTGGTGTCGGCGCTCGCCTTCCACGGACTGACCGACCAAATGCCGCGGCGCGTTTGGATAGCGATCGGGACGAGCGATTGGGCGCCCGTGCAGTCCTATCCTCCGCTGCGTATGGTCCGCTTCACGGAGCCATATCTGCGACAGGGCATTGAACATCATGCAATCGCTGGCCGTGACGTCCCGATCTATTCGATCCCGAAGACCCTTGCCGACCTGTTCCGAAACCCCAAACTGGTCGACCGATCGGTCGCTGTAGAAGGCCTGCGCGCTGCTCTCCAGCAACGCAAGGTAACTCCGAGCGCAATCGCCCAGGCCGCAAAGGCCGGCGGCGCTTGGAAGGTGATGCAACCCTATATCGAGGCGCTCACATCCAATGGCTAAAGCACCGACGAATATGGCGAAGTCGGTCAAGGACCGGCTGCTCAATACCGCCCGGAAGGAAGGCCGCCCATTCGATATCCTGTTGGTGCGGTTCGCGCTTGAACGGCTGCTCTACCGCCTGTCAATCTCAGCGCATCGGGACCGCTTCGTCCTGAAAGGCGGCATGCTGGTCACGGTCTGGGTGGCCGACGACAATCGGGTGACGCGGGATGCAGACTTTCTCGGACATGGGGACGCCGATCCTGACCGCCTGATCGCCGACGTCAGGGAGATCATGGCGATGGAGAGCGACGATGGCCTCGCCTTCGATATCGATGCGCTCACTGCGACGGTCATTCGAGAAGAGATGGAATACGGCGGCGTTTGCCTCAAAACCGCAGCTTATCTCGAAAGGACGCGCGTTCCCTTCACAATCGACATCGGTTTCGGAGACGCCATGGCCGATGCGACGCAGCGGCTCGACTATCCGACCTTGCTCGATCTTCCCGCTCCACAGGTCCGTTCCTATCCGCCGGCCACCGTGATCGCCGAGAAATTCCAGGCGATGGTGGCGCTTGGCGTCCTCAACGGACGCATGAAAGACTATTACGACCTGTGGGCGATCCCGCGCGCGATCGACATTTCCGCTGGCGATCTGGATGCGGCCATCCGCGCGAGCGGGCGACCTAGGATCCGCAGCAGAGAGATAACCAGCCTTCGCCAAGAGAGGGAAAAGGCCTCCTGCACTGCGAGATAGAGGGTGATGCGCTCTGGGGTGCTGGCGGAGAAGGATCGTATGCGCCCTTCCCCGCCTTGTTTGCGTGCTGAGACTATCAGCCGTTAGCGGTGTCGAAGGCATCCAGTACGCGCGAGGAATAGACCAGAGCCGCTCCCGCGTTCAAAGCGATCGCCACGCCAAGCGCTTCAGCGATTTCCTCGCGCGTTGCGCCAACTTTTGCAGCTTCGGCGGTGTGGCTCGCAATGCAGCCGTCGCAGCGTGTCGTGACCGCGACGGCAAGCGCGATCAACTCGCGGGTCTTGGCGTCCAGCCGGGCGGTCTTGTTGCCCGCACCACCGAGCGCCCGAACCCCCTCAAGAGTGGCGGGGGACAGCTGCCCCAGCTCACTCACCCGCGACGACAGTTGCTTCCGGTATTTCGCCCACTCGAGCATTCGAAACCCCTCCATGAAATCGGGACTGATGATCAGGCAAATACGTGAGCAAACAGCGAGGTATCACCTGGATCCGCCGCAGGCATATCCAAGAAGCTTCATGAGCAGAAATGGCATCTTCTCACGCAATCATGAGCAGTCCTCATCCGATCGGGCGCTTCGCATCTGCGCTCATAGGCGCCTTGCGTATTGCCCAGGCGAAGCCGTTATGAAGACTGCTCATGAACTCATGAAATATTGCCGTTTAACGATCATAATGCGGCCGTGCTATTTCTTTCGCCAGCGCCGCCGCCATGACGCGGGAACAAACCTTGCGGCAAGACAACGCCCGGCAGGCGGACGCTTCAGCTACGAAACGGCGCCCCGACCGGTTCGAATTACAAGCTTTCGAAATCCGAGAAAGCCGCTCGTCTAGCCGCCACAGGGAGGAGACCAAGTAATGAAGAATGCGTCTGCACAACGGGAAAGAGTCATCCTGGCGTCGGTTATGGCTGCGAACGCCAATCCCGGCTGGCTGACCAGCGACCGCGTCGAGGCGCTGACCGGCGGGCACGGGATGCTCAACATTCCAGTCGTTGCTGCATGCAACGTCATCGCCGCCGAACTTCGTCGTGGGGTAAGCCCAGAGGTCAAATTCGCCGACGCGGTTCGCCAGCCCATCGACGACCTCCTGGCAAAGAGCATTGCGGTTGCAAAGGCAGCGGGTGCTGACGGCGCGAATGCGGCGCTTATCGCGGCAACGCTCCTCTATCTGTGCGGAGCCAATGCACAGGTTGGCATCCCAGCAGGCAACCGAAAGCTCGGTTCTTCCGCGCGCATGATTGCGGGGGTCAGCCGTTCCGGCCTTGCGGCCGTGCCCACGGCCAAGATGAACAACAAGATCTCGGGATTCGCGGCCGTCGCTGCGGTTTACGATGCCATGATGAAGGGAGAACTCTCGCCGATTCAAGGCCGCGACATCCCGGAAGGCGTTGGTGGCGGGGTCATGGTCGGCCACGGAGCCCTCGGTGAAGATTTCATCTTCCCCGGCATGGCCGAAAAAGGCGCAGCTATCGGAACCAAGGCGATGATGGATGGCATGTCGGGTGCCGGCATGCCCAGCCAGAAATTCCTCTCCGCACTTTTCGGCGCGGCAGCGATCCTGGAAATTATCCATCCGGATGCCGACGTGGCGGAGGAGTACGGGCCCTATGGCAAGGTCACCAGCGCCTTTGTCGCCGGACGATCCGCGGTCCGCACCGCGGGCCTGCCGGAGAAGCTGCATGTGCGCATCACGGGAAAGCAAGTCGAGACGGCGCGGCTGATCGGCGACCTCGGACTGATCCTGAAGGATGTCGGCGGTCCGACCGTGATCGGCATCATGGCGCTCGATGAAATCATTTCAGTGTTCGAAGAGGGAATTTGCGGCGCGGGTGCAGGCCCCGTCAATCCGCCGCTCGGCCACGTCTGCGGCGATGCGGTCATCGCGCTGATGTGCCTTTTGCAGGACGGATCGACGGAACAGAGCGTGGCACGGGCTTTGCGCGATCGACGGCTCGGCTTCAGCTTCGACCCGGAGACCGCAATGATGGCGATGAATATCGTCGCCCGAAAGGCGACCCAGATTTGCAACGGGCCGGTGACCGAAGCCCTGATCATGTCCTCCACTCCCATGGTCACGAAGGCCCTGCATGCCCGTGCGGCGCGCAGCTATGACGATCTGATGGCCGGTAGGAGCGTGGCTGAAATCGTCCGCGCGATGGACGAAGAACGTCAGCTTCTGGTGGAGGCGCGGGGCTCGGAATTCCTGAGCAAGGTAAAGGGCACCAATATCAAGGTTCATTTCACCAGGATCGGCAAGGGAGCCCGCCGATCGAGCAAGATGGCAGCGCGTTGGCTTGCCTTCGATCCGGCGCTTGATGCCGAAGTGACCGTCGGTGACAAGACGATCCACATGGAAGGCATCATCAACGCTGTCATTCCGGAAGTCGCGCAGGGGATAGGCAAGGAACGCGCGCCGTTTCTGACGGCGCTTGCGCCCATTGCAAGCGAGCTGCTGCTCGCCGGCAATGTGATCATGAACGTCACCATCCCCGCCGTGGTCGCAGCCGCGATGGGCAAGATGAACGCTTCGGACGCCGCCAATGAGGCGCAGTCAGCAGGCCTGATTTCCGCAGGTATTCCCGGTACGAAGGCCAAGGCGGAGGCTGCGGCTCTGGTCGCAGTCGAATCCATGGCGCTCTGATGGCAGGCGGCGTCATTCTCCTCATGGCCCAGATCGATGATGCGCCCGGCGAGTTGCTCGGGCATGTCATCGACAAGATGACCGTGATGGGCGCCAAAAATGTCCAGCTCCTTTCCAGTCTCGGCAAGAAAGGCCGGCCAGCCTATGTGCTGTTGGTCGACATCAACGCCGAGGACGAGCCGGAATTTGCCTCCCTTCTCGTTGGTGATTTGGGCATTTGGGGCTACCGGGTTCTGGAGGCCCAACACAAGCACTTCGATATCCGACGCTATCGGACGCAGCTCGAACTGAAGTGGGCGGGAGGAGAGGTTAGTTTCCCGCTGCGCCTCAAACGCATCCTTAACGACGGAATGTTCATGCGGGCAAAGGCCGAACACGACGATCTTGTCGCCATATCCGCGCAGATGAGAGACCTTCTGCCGGTCTCGGTGGCAGTGCTGAAAGGGGCGATTGAGACCACCATTGGATCGACTGAGCCGGGCGAGACCTTGCGCGTCGATCTGTCCGGTCTGCAGCTTGCGGGCCGATAAAGGATGGAAGGCCCGATGCATATTCATCTTGATGTCTTGGGCGGCATTGCCGGCGATATGTTTGTAGCCGCGATGTTGGACGCCTGGCCCGATCTGGCTGAAGTCGTGCAAAACAATCTTCGTCTTGCCGGTTTGGAAGACGACGTAGAGGCTGTGGTGCATCCGCATGACGACGGCGTGCTGACCGGCAGCCGCTTCGATGTCACGAAGATGGGCTCCGAACAGGCAACCGCCCGACCTCATTGCGGTCACCATGCTCATGGGCACGCCCACGAGCATGATGACCATGACGAGCGGCATGGCCAACATCATCATGAGAACGTCCATGACGAGCACCATGGCCACCGTCATCACACTCATTGGCGCGATCTTCGTCCGATGCTTGAGGGAAGCCGCTTGGACGAGACTGTTAAGCGCGCAGCCATCGCGATCTTCCGTGAGCTCGCCCTGGCCGAAGCCGCGGTTCATGGCAGGGACGTCGATGACGTGACCTTTCACGAAGTCGGCAACTGGGATTCGATCGCTGACATCGTAGCCGCGGCGACACTGATCGACGCAGTGGGCGAAGCAAGCTGGTCGGTCGGATCGCTCCCGCTCGGGCGCGGCTGGGTGGAGACTGACCACGGCCGGCTGCCTGTTCCAGCTCCTGCCACGACCCTGTTGCTGCGCGGATTTGCCTTTCATGACGACGGTCGCGTGGGCGAACGCATCACGCCGACAGGAGCGGCTATCCTGCGCTATCTCTCTCCCTCGACCAGTATCGGCTCCTCCCCCCATGTGCTCGATCGCACCGGCATCGGCTTCGGCACGCGGCGCTTCCCCGGCATGAGCAACGTGCTTCGCGTTCTGGCCTTCACGGCTGAAGCCGCAGTGCAGGATCGCGTCGGTGTCATCCAGTTTGAAATCGACGACCAGACAGGCGAGGAATTGGCGGCCGGCCTTGATCACATTCGTGCAGCCGAAGGCGTCATCGATGTGACCCAGTCGCCGGTCTTCGGCAAGAAAGGACGGATGATGGCTTCCGTTCAGGTTCTCACACGGCCAGATGCGATCGAGGCAATCGGTGCGCTATGCTTCCGACAGACCACGACACTTGGCCTACGCAGCCGCACGGAGGCGCGCACCATCCTGCCGCGGCAGGCAGTCACGACCAGCGATGGGATGAGGGTGAAGCTAGCCGATCGCCCCGGCGGGCCGACTGCCAAGGCAGAGATGGATGACGTGGAAGCCTTTCGTCAGAGCCACAAAGCCCGGTCTGAGTTGCGCCGCAGCGCCGAGGCAGAGGCGCTGGAGAAAAGCCATGACGACCAGTGAAGCCTTCTTGCGCCGTCTCGACGCGGTGTTCGACAGCGCCCGTCCCGCGGCTGTGGCCATCTCCGGCGGGGTCGACAGCATGACTCTGGCTTTCGTGGCGCACCTTAGGTTGGGCGCAGACCTGACCATGTTCCACGCTGCCTCGGCCGCGGTCCCGGTCAGCGCGACCGAACGGGTCAGGGACTATGCGGCGCGCTATGGTTGGGACTTGCGGGTCATCGACGCAGGGGAATTTAGGGACGAACGCTATCTGGCCAACCCTTCAAATCGCTGCTTCTTTTGTAAATCGAATCTGTACGGCGTGCTGTCGTCGCTGTCGAAAGCGCAGCTCTTTTCCGGCACGAATACAGACGATCTGGGCGACTGGCGGCCCGGTCTCAAGGCAGCCGAAGCCAATAGCGTACGTCACCCCTTTGTCGAGGCCGGCATGTCCAAGGCCGACGTGAGGGCGATGTCGGCAGCGCATGGCTTGAACGACCTCGCCGAATTGCCTTCGGCACCCTGCCTTTCAAGCCGCATCGAAACGGCGCTCCGGATCGAACCTCAGGTGTTGCGCGCCGTCGATCAGGTCGAGATGCTGGTCAGGCGCGAGCTCTCGCCGGACACCGTTCGTTGCCGCGTCCGTCAGACAGGCGTCGTTGTCGAACTAGACGCAACTACCCTGTCGCGCCTGTCCGATCAGGGGCGCGTTCAATTGGCCCTCAGAATCGCTGAGGCTTTCGGCGGTTCGCGACCTGTCCATTTCGAGACCTACGTCCGGGGCAGCGCCTTCTTGCGGGAACGAAGCGCATGAACGAACAGATTAGATTGGACTTTCAGCGTCCTGAGCGGCTGGACTTCGATGAGGCCATCCTTTGCGCTCGCAAGTCCGATCCCCACCTTACCGTAATCATGGACCGGGTGTTGGCGCACGGCGCGCGGTGCCTGATGACCCGCCTCGAACCCGATGTCTTCGCCCGCATGGCGCCCACTTATCGCGAAAGGTTGGATTACGATCCCGTCTCGCGGACGGCTTACCTGAACTGGACCCCTCCTGCCGAACTGGAACCGCCTCGGATCGCGGTGGTGTCGGCTGGCAGCTCGGACATGCCGCAGGCGGCCGAAGTCACGCGAACGCTCGCCTATCTCGGCGCCGCGACGAAACAATTCATCGACGTCGGCGTGGCCGGCCTGTGGCGGTTGTTGGAGAGTGTCGACGAATTGCGGACCTTTCCGGTCATTGTGGCGGTCGCCGGAATGGATGGCGCCCTTCCAAGCGTTCTGGGCGGGCTCGTGCCCGGCGTGATCATCTGCCTGCCCACCTCGACCGGGTATGGGGTTTCGAACGGAGGAGAAACCGCCCTTCACGCAGCGCTCGCTTCCTGCGCACCCGGACTTGCGGTCGTAAACATCGACAACGGGTACGGCGCGGCATGTGCCGCATTCCGGGCTCTAAATATGATCCGCCGAGCCGCAGCCGCTCCGACTGTGTGACGAGGTTGCGCCGTTGCATGATCCGACTGTAAATTTGTCCAGAAGCTCAGGGAGGTCTCTCCTGCAGTCTTTTCGACGACCAACTTTTCGCGCCAAGGCAAAGATCGCCACCGTTTATGGTTTTCTGATCATCGCAACTATCGTGGCCTGAATCTGGGCTTGGAATGTTGTCAACGGCCAGCCGGTTCTACTAAGGACAGCCATTGTGGTCGATGGTGTTCTTTACCACGCGGCCAGCCCTCACGATGAGGGATAGGTGGTCGCCCTGGCCGCCGAGCAGCGACATGTTCTCCAGCGGATCACCGTCGACGGCGATAAGGTCGGCGAAGACGCCGACCTGGAGCGATCCGACCTTGCCGGTCATGCGCAGCAACTCGGCCACATAGCACGTCGTGGACCTGATCACCTCGATCGGCGGCAGCACCTCGGCGCGTATGGTGAATTCGTCGGACTGGTACTTGTGCAGTTCGCCCAGGAGATCGGTGCCCAACGCCATCGTCACCCCGGCCTTGTGGAGAATTTCGAGCGAGCCCCGGCTGCGCAGCCGGACGTCGTCGATCTTCGCGACGGACACGTCCGGCAGGCCCAGCGCCTTGGCATCCTTGTGCAGCGCTTCGTAGGCCACCAGTGTGGGGCAGGCGATAGCGCCGCGTACCTTCATGAGGCGCGCTGTCGCCGGCTCGATCAAGTTGGCGTGTTCAACCGAGCGCACACCGCACCGCACGGCACGCGAGATCGCCTCGTCGGTGTAGAGATGCGCGGAGACATAGGTCTGAGCGTTCGCCGCCTCTTCGACGATGGCCTCCAGCTCTGATATCGAGAACTGCTGGAAGTTGATGGGATCCGTCGGCGACGACACGCCGCCATTAGCCATCGCCTTAATGAACTGAGCCCCCTGGCGGATTTCGTCGCGGGCAGAGTGACGAACGGCGTCGATGCCGTCGCAGACCCGGCCCATCGCGCCGAACGGTAGGTCTGGGAATCGGCGCTGCGGTTGTCGACGAAGCCGCGATAGTCGCTGTGACCGCCGGTTTGGGAGAGCGCCTTGCCGCAGAAGACAAGACGCGGTCCCTCGATCAGGCCGGCTTCCTCAGCCTGGGCCAGCGGCCGCGTCGCCCCGCCGACGTCACGCACCGTCGTGAAGCCGCGCATCAGCATCTGCTTCATAATGCGCGCCGCGCCGAAGGCGACCGTCACGTCCGGAAGCATCGCCGTGCGGCCAGGGTCGACGGTGATCGCCGTCACATGGACGTGGCAGTCGATAAGCCCTGGCATCAGGGTGTGGCCCTTCAGGTCGATGGTGCGCGCCGCCTTTGAGGAGAACGGCTTCTCGGAGATTTCCGCGATCACGCCATCCGCGATGCGCAGCCACGATTCCGAGGTCCCGGCGAAGCCGTTCCCGTCAAGCATCCTAGCATTGGCCAGGATCAAATCATCCGCTGGCATGGTTCGTGTTTCTTTTGTGCTGGCTGGGTGTGAACGAGATAGGCGTGTGGCGGACGCGCTCGCGAGAACGCCGCCCAAATGCCTCTCAGGACAAGCAGATTGGCAATCCAATCACCAGCAGGAACAGTGCAGAAATCGATGTGCCGATGACGCTGCCAATGTCGTGGAAGACGTGAAGCTGGTTCCCGGTGGCTGCGATGACCACGTAATCCAGAACGACGATGCTGGAATGGCCCTGCAAAAAGAAAAAGCCGACCGAAAACGGATGTTTGCCTTCGTGTGTGAGCTTGCGCGCGATATTGTCTATTGCCGCAATATGGTCTGCGTCAAATGCACGTCGAAGGCCGAGCATATAGGCCGGGCCGAGCACCTACGAATGAGGTGCTCGCCCATATTGCACGGCGTAACGTTGAGCAGCAGCCTGGACGGGATTCGGTCTTGCCTCAAGTCTTTCATTGGGCGTTTCCGCCGCTTTTAAAATCGAGCCGAAGGATCGCCGACCTGTTAGAAGCGGTAAGTCACGCCTGCACCAATCAACCAGGGGTCTAGCTTGGCCTTGCCTTTCAGATCGGTGCCGGCCACTTTGACGGTAAAATCTGGTTCCAGGAAAAGCTTCTTGACATCGACGTTGACCCCCCAGTGCTGATCCAGCATGTAGTCGAAGCCGACCTGCAGCGCGGCACCAAACGTGTTCTTCACATGGAGAGCATCGGCGCTGCCGACACTTTGATTGTAAAAGACGGTGTAGTTCAGGCCGGCGCCGACATAGGGTCGGAAGGCCCCGAGGTCGGTGATATGATACTGCAGCGTGAGCGTGGGTGGCAGTATCCATACCTTGCCGACATTCCCCAGCGCGCCGATTGCTCCGGTGCCATCAACGTTGGCGTAGGTAGTGGCGAGTATGAGTTCGGCAGCAATGTTTTCGGTGAAAAAATAGGAGATGTCGAATTCTGGCGTCACGGTGTCTGAATAGGAGAGATTGGAACCGGCGACCCCGCCGACGTAACCTGAATCGTTGGTTTTCACTCCCAACGCGCGCACGCGGATCTGCCACGGGCTCGACGCCTCCACCGTTCCCTGGTCCTGTGCGATGTAACGTTGCGCAGGGTCTGCCGCCAAAGCCTGCTGACCCACCCCCATAAGGACGATGAGCGCCATCGCACCCTGCGCCGCAATCATCCGCACTTTTGTCATCATGTTCTCTCCTGGCATCTGATAACCGTAGACTCTGTCGTTTGCGCGCGCGGGATGATTTCTCATCACGCGCTGATACAGACGTCTGTGAAGAGCACTGCATTTGTCGTGCCAACGAAAAGAGACATTGGGAAACCGCAAGATTCGCTTCCGACACACTCGTGCCTCGGAGCTGATATTGTCGTGTTTCGAGCCGATATTGTCGTGTTTTGCACAAACGGACTAACGACCGAAAGCACGCGACAGCTACCCCCGACCCATTGGCAGAGGATGAACGAGACAATCCCTCACGAGGTGGTCGCGATGCTGGTCATGCGAGGTGGGGTCTTCCATCCCCAACTTCAATGTCTCACGAGAGTGTTTGGCCTGCCAATCAGGCTTGAGGCTTGAGGCGATCGCAATTTCTATTATTAGCGCGCTAGCACTGATCCGGCCGAGCATGGTCACGTCGATCGTGTGATCTTTCTCCCAGCCGGCCACGCCAGGTTGGAAGCTCTCTTCGAACGCGATCGAGAAGATAAGGCCGCATGTCAATTCAATGTGGTGGCTCTCTCACGAGATGGCCCGCACAGCGAACTGTCCAGCACCGGCTGGCGCTGGATTTCTCACATGGTGTTGGCCGCGCGATCATCCACCCGCACTCGGGCGATGGAAACTCGGAAACACATCCCATTCAGGGACGCCCTAGCCAGCGCTCTTCTTGCCTTCTTGATCTCATCGGCAAACCCGCCGCGGCCGAGCGGGCGGAGCGGGCCGGCAATAAGCCCGCTCAGGCCGCGTGACCGCCGTCGAGTAACCGCCCAGATGCTGGGCCCAAAGCGGTCCTTGAATTTTGGGCGCTGCCCGCCAGCATCGCCAAGTGTTTGCGGTTCGTGGCGATATCAATAGGCGGCTGCGGCGATCGCTCCAGATGCACTAGCTCCGCGCTCGGCAGCCGTCGCGGCGACTCCCAGCCGGGTCGCTGCTGACGCGGCCCGTACGGGTCAGCCGTTTCGAAAGGTGTAACCGTAGCCGTTGATCGCCGGCGCACCGCCGAGATGCGTGAAAAGAACCCTCGATCCCTTGGCAAAAAAGCCTTTCTGGATCAGGTCGATCATTCCTTGCATCGATTTGCCTTCGTAAACGGGATCGATGATCATACCTTCGAGCCGCGCGCACAGACGGATGGCATCCTTAGTTTCCGGGGACGGTATGCCATAACATGGGTAAGCGTACTCCTCGAGCAACACTACATCATCCTCGACCAGTTCCATTCCGAGATCGACGAGCTCCGCTGTATGTTGGGCAATATCCAGCACTTGCGCCTTGGTTTGCGAGGGAGTGGCAGAGGCATCGATACCGATGACTTTGCGATGTCGACCGTCATTGGCAAATCCGACGATCATGCCTGCATGGGTCGAACCCGTGACCGTGCAAACAACGATGAAATCGAATGCAAACCCAAGCTGTTTCTCCTGGGCGCGCAACTCCTCTGCGAACCCCACGTAGCCGAGACCACCATACGGGTGAACGGACGCGCCGGCTGGTATCGCATAGGGTATGCCGCCCCTTGCCTTGACCTCGTAGAGCGCCTTTTCCCAACTGCGGCGGATGCCGATGTCAAAGCTCTCGTCGACCAGATGCACTTCTGCACCCATGATGCGGCTTAAGAGAATGTTGCCGACCCGATCGTAGACGGCATCCTCATGTGGAACCCAGCTCTCCTGAACTAGGAGGCATTTCATGCCAATCCTGGCGGCGACCGCGGCGACCATTCGCGTGTGGTTGGACTGGACGCCGCCGATGGAGACAAGCGTATCGGCATCTGAGGCGATGGCGTCGGGGATGATGTATTCGAGCTTGCGCAGCTTGTTTCCGCCAAACGCGAGTCCGGAGTTGCAGTCCTCGCGTTTGGCGTAGATTTCCACCTTTCCACCCAGATGCTTGCTGAGCCGATCGAGCTTCTCGATGTGCGTCGGTCCAAAGGTAAGCGGATAGCGTTCGAACTTTTCCAGCATGTTCTCTCCGGCGAAGCGTGAATGAGCCGAGACTTGCTATACACATCAGCTTAAGGGGTGCGCTGTCCGACCTCTTAGAAGAGCTTCGTCACATTCCAGCGCCTCATTCGCCGTCCCGACAAGCAAAGGCCACGCCGGCGTCCCTACCAATGGCCTGTCGCACCAAAACTGCGTCGCCGGGATTCGAGCGACGGAATGCCGTCGCCGTCGACCGCACAAAGCATGGCATTCCTTAAACGATCCACACGATGTTCACGGTTGATCCGAAGTGGCATAAATCTGACTTTGATGTCGTCGTCGCGCGTCAGTGGAGCAGCGATATGCCGCCCATCGGAAAGACGGGAGCCGCATCGGAAGATTTATTCCTGACCACCTCATCATTGTCTGGCGGCTGATATTCTGACTGCGTCGCAACTCCGAAATGTTCAACCCTTTGGCCAGTTTTGCTAGGGCCGCCAGATCGCCAGATCAGAAAGAGCACGCTTGCGAAATAGACTATTTGGAGGAGCAGCGAACAAGCCAGCGTTGTGACGACTGCCGTGCGGATGGAATGAGACGCAAAGTAGACAGCCAAAGCGTTGCTGCACAGGATTACCCAAAAAGCGCGATAAAAGATTCTGAAGGACAACGCCGTTCTCCTGGTTTTCTCGCCAAATCATGCAGCGACCTTGTCGGCGGCAACATGTGTCTGGCAGTTCTTCGGGCAGACTCGGCCGCAGGCTCCGCAGCCGACGCAGCGGCCTGCATGGTCGACGACCATGATCATGCGATTGAGCTCGCCATCGAAGTCGTCGTCTTCGTCGTTGCAGGGGCCGAGGATTTTGCCTGCGTCATCGACGCCGTAAAGGTGCATGACTTCGCGCGAGCAAACCTTAAAGCAGCGTCCGCAGCCTATGCAGATCGTACCATCGATAGCGGTGAGATATTGCGGCATCCATTTGGAGCCGTCGCGGGTGACGAAGGCGCTCGTCATCGCGCAGTCTCCGATGCAGCGAGATCTCTCTTGGCAGCGTCCAACTCGGCAAAAACGGCGAATGTTCTCTCGGCAACCACCTTGATCTCGGTCCAGTTGACCGGGAGGTCTTCGGCAAGGTCGTGCAATTCCATCTTCGCGGTTCCCGCACGCGACTGCAACTTGCGGACCTTCTTCTGCAGCTCTTCAAGGTTTGACATTTAATCCTTCCTCGAAAACGGCTTCCATCATACCAGCGAGACGTCGGGACTGACTTCGGTGTCTGCGGTCGCATCGTCGACCAGTCTCGTACCGGCCTCCGCAAGTTGTCGGAACGTCTCGAAGCCGAACCGGTGGATGTCCGGACAGAACGACCCAACGCCCGGCACCGAAAAGCCCGCGCCCAGAGGCCTCACGGGTTTGGCCTCCACAATTTGTGATGTCACCGGGCCGAAACGCTCCGCGATCGCAAGCCCGACGGCGCTGTAAAACATGTCGAGCCTCCAAAGCGCGTGGGGATCGGGATAGCCCATGCCAGGGATCGCGCGACGCTTATTCCTGGTGACGATGAAGCCGGCCAGCAGCGCTGCGTCCGATTTGCCTTCCCATAAGCAGTAGGACTCCTCAGCACGGATCAGCCGCACGAGGCATTTGACGAACGGGGTGGCAAGGGCCGCCTCGTCCTCGTTGATAGCAGCGCAGGTCGCGGCTTCGGGCAATTTCATATTGTCCCCAGTTCAGGCCTCTTCCTCGAATTTCTTTTTCCGGCAACGCCTAGCTCGGGCACACGTGCGCGGCCGATGCCCGGCTCCGAGCGGGCAATTCCAAGCAATTGATGTCCCGGTGAGCGGCCTTGGACGCTTCTTCGACTGCGACGCCTTCCACCACGGCGAGAATTCGCGTCCAACATCACTTGCGCGCTTGCGCGGCCGCGGGTCATCGCAAAATTCGAGCTTTGAACCTGCCGCAAACGATCCACCCGGTGCTGCATGGGGCCTACTTGCTGCGGTCACGCCAGGTAAATGGACGAATTGGCCAGTAAACATTCAGATTGACGCCCCTTTTTATGTATTTTCGCCGGCCGATTGCGCTTTCGTGGCGTCCGGAAAATTTTTTGCGGAGCCGCGTAGAGAGCGCTGTGACGGCCCTCCCACCCTTGTAGCTGGCTAGGGCCTGCAGCAAATTCGGTAGAAGGTGCTGTTTCAGGGCGTCCGGAGTAAGCTCCGGACTGTCAAGCGACTTCACTGCCAACCTAAGCAACGCGATCGCGCGATCCGTATTGCCGCTGTCGTAATAGTACCTAGCGACCGCCGGATAGGACCGGAACTTGGGGCCGTCGCCTTGCGGGGGGTTGAGTGCCAGGATGTGTTCGGACAGCTTCTTGCCCATCGCGAAGCGCTCAGCAGATGGAAAGTGCGAATGGTGGCACGCCGGACCGAAGAGCTGGCCTAGCGCTGCAAGCATCCAGTTCTCGGAGTTTCTATCGATTGCGTCGCGAACCAATTGGCGCATGACGGGCATGCCTTTTTGCATGTCGCGCATTCTGTGAAGTAACAGATGAACATGAGCCAGGCGGAAACTGATATCGTCCGGCACCAAGGCGATGCCCTCTTCGATCGCCGAGAGCGCCGTCTTCCAATCCTCTATCTTTATCGCCGCCCAGAATCTGTCATTGATCGGCTTCTTCAACGCCTGTTCGCGCGCTACTGCGCCATTTCTGGCGATCCGCGCCGTGTCGGCGGCCTTCGCTTCATTGCTGGTTCGCCAACTGCCGTTCAGCACCTTCGGCAAAACCTCGTCGAGTTGCCTTGGATGACCGATAAAGGCGATATGGCCGTCCCGGTCGACCACGAACGAGGTCGGAATTCCGACCGAAAAGCTGGGCTCCCTCCAAAGCTTGTTCATTTCACCTATAGGGTCGAACGCGATCCGATAGTTCAGATCCGGGCACTTTTCGGCCAACCACGCGCCCAACTTGGCTCGGGCTTCAACGGGCGCGGAAGCGTCTTCATCGGCCGCGACTCCGACGACCTCAAGTCCGGCTCCCTTGTATTTCTCCTGCAGTTGCACCAGTTGGAGCGCCGCCGCCGCCGCACATGGTCCGCACCAAGTCGCCCAAAACTCGACCACGTACACTTTGCCGGGCTGGAAACGCGCAAGCGGCTCGCCACGCAGYCAGGTCTCGACCTTGATCGGGGGAGCCTGTGACTCCATTTGCAACGCCATGTTACTCTCCAAGGCTATTGCCAAACGTTGCGCGACTTTACGCGCGAGCTTGTTTCCCTCTAAGCGAGGGGCACACGCGTTGAAGGAAAGCGGGCATCACTCGTCTCGCGCGTCTGCGCGCATTGAGCCTTTACCCAGTCTTGCCGCATCCAGTGTTGCCGCATCTCCCCTAGCAAGGGGTGTGCCAGTGCGCTCAGCGTGCAGTAACGGGTGATTTCGCTTGAAAACCGACGCGATGAAGATGGCCGGTTGTATTGAACCCGACATGTTTGCCGCCGTTGTCAGGCTTCGGCCACGCGTCACGCGCCGCGTTTGCGCGCCGCCAGCAGAGCTTGGCCATTCTCTCAGGCGGTAGCAGAACTCGGCATTCGCCACTGCAATGGGCCGCTCCATGCGCGTGCCTGCTGTGTCCACTCGCCGCCTTGCGATTGAATTTCCCGGCTGGTGACATGGCCGTCCTGCACGACGACGATGGTCCAACTGCGGCCCGCCACTACCGCCATCGCCAATGCCGCCATTGTTAGATTGACCATGATGATCGTCACTGGCCCAGGAGTGTTGGTGCCGGCCGGTGAACTCTGTGGCGTTCCTGCCTCGTGTTACCTTGTGTGTTTCCGGCGCCCGGGGCGCTACAGCGCCCGCCCAGGCGCGAATGCGAGCATTGCGGATTTGATCAGCCCAGGACCATTCGGCCGCCACGCAGGTCGGCCCGGGACCGACTGAATACACCGAAGAGGCGGCGGTCCTCGCCGCTCTGCCATCTCAGCCAATGACATTATGATTGACGCCATCGCTTGCCGCCCAATCCGGCAAGGTCCCGACAGTCCACACTCGAAGTCGAGGGTCTTGGCCGTGCGGTACTATTATTGCGTTGTCCAGCCCCAACCCAATAGTGAGGGCGATGCGATCCAAGATTTCGCCCATGCGGTGCCGATGCGGGTCCGAACCGCGTGCCGCGTCGAAAGGATTCTCGTTTTCGACCTGACGCCGACCTGCAAACCCTTGAGTTTTGACTGCATTGAGAAGCCCAGTACGTCGGCGCGTCCGTTAAGTTCCGCTCACGGATCTTCTCAAGCGAGCAGAAGCCATCCTAAGGGCACACTGGAGACGTGCGGGATGCCTCGGGCCGAGGCGCTTGTAAATTGTCTCGAGGCGCTCCGCGAAAACCTGCGCGTTTACCGCGACCTTGGCCGACTTGGAGCATCAGGATAGGCGACCAGCTAAGCAGAGTTTCGAACAGCATAGGTGCCCCCTTCGGAACCGTCACCGCGCCAAAAACAGCGGCAATGGCGGCTTTGCTTCTATCCATCTCCTCACGCCACCGAAGAGCCGCTCCCGCAGCCGCCGGCTTCCATAAGCGCCCATGACAATCATGTTGGCAGACGTTTCGATTGCGTGCTGCGCGAGCACCGTTGCCGCCGGCTTGCCGGCGCTCGGCAGCCGGTCGACCGAGACACGAGCACCATGCCGGGTGAGATAGGCGGCGATGTCGGCTCCCGACTCGGTGCCGTTTCCGGTGCAGGTCACCTCCGAATCGACCAATGTGAGCCGAACTTCGTCGGCTCCGGATAGCAAATCCAGCGCTTCCCGAACCGCACGGGAAGCCTCCACGCGAGAATCCCAGCCGACCAGCACGCGCCGCGGCGATAGCGTCGCCTCGGCACCCTTCGGTACGACGAGCACCGGCTTTCCGGTATCGAACAAGCTGCCGTTGATAACAAGAGGTCCGAGATCGATGTCGTTGAGAAGTGCGGGGCCGACGATGGTCAGGTCACTGCAGAGCGCCCGCCGTCGCACCGCGTCGCCGACGCTGGCCTGGTCGCAGAATTCGGTATCGACGTCATAGCAATTCCATAGGGCTCCCAGCAGGTCTTGAATATCCCTGGACGTCTTTTCCAGAATGGCCATGTCCTGTGAAAATTTCTCGATCTGCCTATACCGCTTTTCCAGTCTGGCAATGGCTGCTGCATGTCGTTTTGGCCACTCGGGCGTGGAACCGCATAGCGGCGGAGACCCCATAATAAGTACCGAAAGGTTCGCACCGCCCTCAGCACATAAGCCGGCAGCTATTGTGACGTCCTTATCGGAGTGGTGAGCTCCCGTCACACTAAGTACGCTTTTGAAGGCCATGGACTGCTTCTTTTCGAGTATGTTGTACCCTGCAGGCGTTTCGAAGCCGCAAGACTTGACCTCGCGAAGGAGATGGGAAATGGCAAACCGGCTTGCCATTCAGCCATCCGGCTTCTCCAGCGAGTAACCTGCCGATCTGACGGTACGAATGACGCTGTCGGGCGAGGCCGCCTTCAGCGCCTTTCTGATCCGGCTGATATGGACGTCGACGGTGCGTGCACCGATATGGATATTGTTGGGCCAGGCCGCGTCGATCAGCTCGTCTCGGCTAAAGACCTTGCCGGGAGCCTCAAGCAAATGGCGCAGAAGGTTGAACTCGAGCGGTCCGAGATGGATGTCATGGCCATTACCGCGAACTCGGTAGGCGTCGAGCTTCATCTCAAGGCCGCCGCAGCAGAGCCAACTGCCGTTTTCGGCCCCGTTTGAACCCGGCTTCGGCAGCGCCAGCTTCGTGCGCAGACAGTCAAGCAGCGTGGCCGGCGCGATCGGCCGCACAAAGCTCTCGTCGATGCCTGCCTTCAAGAGATCGAGGTGCTGGTTCTCGGCACCGGGGGCAATCAGGGCAATAACGGGTAGGCCACCCGTGCGGGGTTCGCTCTTGAATGTTGCGCAGATTTTGGAGCCCGTTGCGCTTGCTGGCCCGCAATCCAGCACCACGGCCTGGAGCTCTCGTTCATCGGCCGCTGCAATTGCTTCCTTCACGCCGCCGGCCGGCTCACTCGTGAAACCGTCCACCCCCAGAATGTGGCTCAGGAACAGATACAACTCCGCATCTTGCGAACAGATCAGTACCAATGGCTTCATCGGCGCTACCCCAAGAAGCAAATCGGCCTCGACCGCCTCGGTTGGGTGGGCGGGCCATGGCATATCTTCAACGCCTGGCATGATCCCCTTGCTCGACAATCGCGTCCATCACGCCCGCGCCACCTCGGGATAAGCTTCAATGGCGGCGATCGCATCACCGGCCAGTTTCGTACCCGCCGCCGCGAGTTTCCAGAACGTCTCGAAGCCGAAGCGGTGGACGTCGCGCAGGGTCTTCGACAGAACGACCAAACGCCCGGCCGTGAAAAGCACGCGCCCGAAGCCCTCATGGCTCATCTCCATCATCGGCGATGCCATCAGGCCGGAGCGCTCCTCGATCGCGAGCCCGACTGCGGTGTAAAACATGTCGAGCCTCCACAGGACGTCAGGATCGGGATCGCCGATGATCGGGATCGCACGGCGCTGTTCCTTTGAGATGATAAAGTCGCCCAGGAGCTCGGCGTCCGATTTGCCTTCCCACGACCCGTAGGAATCCTGAGCGCGGATGAGCCGCACGAGGCATTTGACGAACGGGGTGGCAAGGGCCGCCTCGTCATCGGCGACATCAGGGCTGACCACGGCGTCAAGCATTTCGCCTACTCCTCATTTGAGATCCTCGTCTTCGAAGCACGGTTTCTTTTCGGCAACGCCGGCCTGGCCCAGCACCTTGCGCAGCCATGGGGGAGGAACCTTCCTGAGCATCGTTTGCGTGCGCAACAGCACCTCTTGGATGGTTTGGGGCTGGGGCACTTTGATCGGATGGATTTTCGCCGAAATAACCTTGGCTGCCGAAGGGCCACCAATAGCCAGACAAAACAGGAGATGACAGCCCTTCAGCGCCTCCACCTTGGGAGTGATGCGATCATCGCCCTCGCTGCGATGCGTCCCGCTCTCGTCGGAAACCTCGTCGAAGGCCACGGCTTCCACAAGTTGCCATTCCTCGCGCGTCACGTCGTAGACGGCAAAGCGCTTGGCAGAACCGAAGTGAGCATTGAGGTTCTTCATGTCTTGCGTAGCGATCGCCACGCGCAAGGCGCCGGCTTGCCGCAGCGGCATCGATGCATGAACCTCGTCAGTGACGAGCGAGAGACGACGAACGGAGCTCATCTGGCATTTCTCGGTGGCGGAATGGATCAAGCGCCTCAGGCGTCGGCGCATGCCGATTGGCCTGGAAGATGTTGGCAGCCTCAAAGATCAGATCGCGGGTACCCTGATAGAGGACTGTGAGCTTGTGTTGGCTGCCGAGCCGGTCAAAGATCGGGAAGCCGACGCGCATGAGCGGGATGCCAAGGTGCTGCGCCGCCTGGCGGCCGTGGGAATGGGTGACGAGGAGATCAGCGCCAGCGCCAAGAGCTTCCAGATCGCCGATATCGCCGATCTGGACCGAGTCCGCCGGTACTTTTTCCAGAATTTTCGACATATTGGTCGTGGTGACCGCCGCCGCGATTTCGGAGCCCATGTCGACGAAGAAAGTCGCGAGCTGGTAGAGCTGGTCTGGTTCGGCAGCGATCGCAATTTTCTTACCTCCGAAATGGAAATGTCCGTCGAGCAGCGCGTCCTGCAACTGCGCCCGGCGCCGGCGGACCCCGGCCGGCACCGGCGCGCCCGAAATCGCTGATAGCAGCGAGACGAACCGGTCTGCGGCCTTCAATCCAGCCAGTGACTGGAAGATTGTGTAAGGCACGCCGGTCAACCTGTGCAGCAGCTCGGCCGGGCGGCGCATATGCTCACCGACGACAATGCATCGTTCGGCCGTGCCGAGCTCGCGGATGTCCTCGACGCTGGTACCGCCATAGGTGGTCGTGACCCAGCGGTCTGGCACTGTGCCGTCGAGCGAGCCGGAGACGTCCGGCACAATCACCGGCTCGAGCCCAAAGCTTTCGACCATGTCACGCAAATGCTCGATATCGGCCACAGTGAGATTCCACCCGGGCAGGATGGCGATCTTCTTCGATTGCCGCGCTTGCTCGCCGGGGCGCGTGATCCTTCCGATCATCGCAGTGACCGCCTTGGCCCAACCCTCTTCGATCGCCCCCTCGAAATCCGGCGTGTTGGCCAGCACGACCTCCGTACCCGCGAGTTCTTCCGCGTGCTTCTGCCTGATATTGGCGATATCCCCTGCGAAATCCTCGCCTCGGGTTTCCGTTAGCGCCGTCGTGCAGACCCCGATTAGCTTTGGCTTTGTACGACTCTTGAGATTGAGGATCGCCTCTTCCAGATGATCCGCCCCGCCAAGGATCGTCGCCACTTCGTCCATCGCGGTAGTCTGCAGGGGGATGGCTTCCTTGAAATGCCGCACGAAGAGCACGAGCGCGAAGCTGGTGCACCCCTGGCTGCCGTGGAACAATGGCATGGCCCCATCGATCCCAAGAAAGGCCAAGGCTGCACCCAGCGGCTGCGACGACTTCAGTGGATTGACCGCCGCGGCTTTTGTCTGGGGAAGGATGCGGACCATCGGCTTTCCTCAACACTCGCCGAAATCGTCGGCCGTCGTGCYGGCGAATTTCTTAAAACCTTGGACGATCGCGGTCTCACTCTTGGTGCCCGGCGGTTCGTCCCCTGCGGCAAGCTGGCACTCCCACGGTGGTGGCTCACGCACCTGGCGCCAGATCGGGTTGTGGATGGCGAGGTCGATCTGACGTACGAGTTCCACCATGCCGTCATAGCCGGCATAGGGCTGGTGACGCTCTTGGTTGATATCGAGCCAGGGTACCTTGGCCTTCAGTGCGATAAACTGCGTGCGCCCGCCCGACAACATGATGTCGGCCTTGCGTTGCGAGAGCATGGCATAAAGGTCCCGCGGTGCCATAGACTCGAACATGTGGTTCTCGTCCTTGAGTATCTTCTTGATGCGCTCCTTGTCTTCGGGCGTTGATTTCTTGACCGAGGTGCCGACGATCTCAATGCCGATCTCCATCAGTGCGTGGACGACCGACCAGGACTTCACACCACCAGTGTTGAGAAGCACGCGCTTGCCTTCGAGTCTCGGCCGGTAGGCGGCAAGCTTCTTCCAGGCAATTGCCTCCTCTTCAGCAATCAATGCCTCGGTGCGGCCGAGGATCTCGGGATCCGCCCCCTTCTTCACGAGCAGTCTGGAGATCTGCCGCAGCGCTTCAGAGGTGTCGGTGATGCCATAGAAGGAGCCTTCGAAAAACGGGATGTCCCAGCGCTGCTCCATCTTGCGGGCGAGATTGATGAGTGCGGTCGAGCACACCATCATGTTGGCCCGGGCGCAGTGCGCTGACGCAACTTCGAGGTAGCGAGCGTCGCCCGGAATTGCAGCGCGCACCCGGATGCCAAGCCGATCAAGGAGCGGCTTCACCAGCCAAAATTCGCCCGACAGGTTGAATTCGCCAAGGATATTGATGTCGTAAGGGCCGGCATCGTCAGGCTCCGCCGTGCCGATGACATGGTCGAGCAACGCCTCGCCGGCAAGCTTATTGCCGAGATTCTTGGACCCGACGAAGCCCGGCGCATTGATCGGCACCACCGGCAGGTCGAACTTTTCGGCCGCGCGTTTGCACACGGCCTCGATGTCGTCGCCGATCAGCGCCGTCACACAGGTCGAATAGACGAAGATTGCTGGCGGCGCGTAGGCTTCCTTGATCTCGCGGATCGCTTTGAAAAGCTTCCGCTCGCCCTGCCCCATCATCACGTCGAGTTCGGTGAGATCGGTCGTGAAGCTTGTACGCCATAGCGTTGGCCCGGACGAAGCCGTGCCGCGGTTGTCCCAGGAATTGCCCTCGCAGGCGAGCGGTGCATGGACCAGATGCGCGACATCGGTGATCGGCTGCAGCACGATTTTTGCGCCGTCGAAGGCACAGCCGCCGGCTGCCGCCCCGGGGGTCAGCGGCTTGGAGCAGCCCTGTTTGCGCGCCTTGGCATCCTTGCCGCGGTTGTTTTCGCAGGCAGGCTCGTTGAAGACATCTTGGATTTTGGCACTGAGCGAAGACATTGCGTCGGTCTCCAAGTCCATCGAGAAGACGGACCGGCCCTAAAAGCCGGCCGCCGCTCCTAGCGGGTGAGGTCATAAGAATAGTCCGTCACCCCCGTCTCGCTTGTCTCGCGATCGAGCTTGTCGAAGATCTTGTCGAGGATTGTCGTCAGTACGCGCAACCCGCCTTGATAGCCCATGAGCGCAAAGCGATGGTGATGGTGCCGGTCGAAGATCGGAAACATCAGCCGGATCAGCGGCGTGCCGGTGTCGCGCTCCAGATACTTGCCATAGGAATTGCCGATCAACAGGTCCACGGGCTCGGTGAAGAGCAGCGATCGCATCGCCCACAGGTCCTTGCCCGCCCAGACCTGAGCCTCCTTGCCGAAGGGCGAGGATGCAAGCAGCTCCTTCATCTCGTCTTCCCACGCCTTCGTGCCGTTGGTGGCGAGGCAGTGAGTCGGCTCGCCGCCTGTCTCCATGATGAAGCGGGCCATGGCGTGAACAAAGTCCGGGTCGCCGTAGAGTGCGTATTTCCTGCCGTGCAGCCAGGATTGGCTGTCCGCCATGGCGTCAACAAGTCGGCCACGCTCCAGTCGGATTGCCTCGGGGATTTCCTTGCCGGAGATCGCGGAGACCTCCACCAGGAATTCGTCGGTCGCCTGGACACCCAGCGGGTAATGGAACGAGGCTGTGGCCTGGCCGACCTCCTCGCAATATTCCAGCGTCTTTCGGGTGTTGTAATGCTGTAGCGAAAGTGTCGCCTCGGCGTTGAGTGCATTCTTCACGTCTTGGATTTTCGTGCCGCCGTCATACATGCGGTATTCACCGTCCGATGGTGTGTCGAACTGGTCGGAGGCATCTTGGATGAACGTGTAGGACACGCCCATCAGATCGAGCAGGCGTTTGAGTTCCCGGTTGTTGCCAACGCAAAAGCCGTCGAAGCCCGGAATGATGTTGATCGTTCCTAGGGCTTCCGTTCGCTCCTGGCCTTTCCAGAAGTGCTCCAAAATGCCCTTGACCGTAACATCATAGCCGTCGACGTGGCTGCCGACGAAGGCCGGCGTGTGCGCGAAGGGCACGTCGAAGTCGCGCGGGACCGAGCCTTCTTCCTTGGCGTTCTCGATGAAGCTGTGCAGGTCGTCGCCAATGACCTCGGCCATACAAGTCGTCGATACGGCGATCATTTTCGGGTCATAGAGTTTATACGTGTTGGCGAGCCCGTCGACCATGTTCTTCAAGCCGCCGAACACTGCCGCGTCCTCGGTCATTGAGGAAGAAACCGCCGAAGCAGGTTCCTTGAAATGGCGCGACAGGTGCGAGCGGTAGTAGGCCACGCAACCCTGACTACCGTGCACGAAGGGCATGGTTCGCTCGAAGCCCGTGGCCGCGAACACCGCGCCGAGCGGCTGGCAGGCCTTGGCGGGGTTGATGACAAGCGCTTCGCGAGCGAAGTTTTTTTCCCGGTATTCCCAGGTCTCGGTGAACTCGCGTTGATCGGTAACGACCTGATCCTGGTGCGGACATTCGAAATTCAGCTTCTTCTCGGCCAGCATCTGCCTGTATTCCGGCTCGCGGAAGAGGGGCGCATGGTCGAGAATTTTTTCGGCCGACTGCGGCATGGTGGTTACCTCTTTTTTCTATCTGACCGCGCCATACGGCGGGACAGGAACATCAAACGTTTCTGGTCTTCCGCGGATCACGGGGTCGCGGGTTTATCGTCTCCTTGGGGGAGACCGGGCTGAGGGCCTGGCATTTATTCGGCAGCCATCGCCCGTCCATGGCTCGGACGCCTTTTCCAAGGCGCCTCGAATAGGCCCCAGACCGGGTTGTTGATGGCAAGATCCACATCACGGGCGAAAACGGCAAAGCCGTCATAGCCATGATAGGGCCCCGAATAATCCCAGGAGTGCATCTGACGGAACGGTATGCCCATCTTTTGCACCGGGTATTTTTCCTTGATCCCCGAGCCTACGAGATTAGGTCGGACGCCCTCGATGAACTTCTCCAACTCATAACCGGTCACGTCGTCATAGATCAGCGTGCCGTTCTTCACGTAGTGGGCGGTGCGTTGATAATCGTCGTTGTGGCCGAACTCGTAACCTGTGCCGACGATCACCATGCCGAGGTCCTCGTAGGCTGTGATGACGTGGCGGGGGCGCAGGCCGCCGACATAGAGCATCACTGTATTGCCTTCGAGGCGCGGTCGGTATTTGGCGATTACCTCTTCGATCAAGGGGCGGTACTTGGCGATCACCTTTTCGGTCTTCTCCTCGATTTCCGGCCCAAAATGCTTGGCGATCTTGCGCAGCGAAGCTTCGATCTGGGAGGGACCGAAGAAATTGTACTCCATCCAAGCGATGCCGTACTTTTCCTCCATGTGCCGACAGATGTAGTTCATAGACCTGTAGCAATGGATGAGATTGAGCTTGGCCTTCGGCGCGCGCTCTATCTCGGCGAGCGTGGCGTCGCCCGACCAGTTGCCGACCACGCGCAGACCGATCTCCTCGAGCAGGATTCGCGAAGCCCAGGCGTCGCCGCCGATGTTGTAGTCGCCGACCACGTTGACGTCGTACGGGCCACCCTCGAACTCGACGTCCCTCTTCTCGAACACCCAGTCGCGGATCGCATCATTGGCGATGTGGTGGCCGAGCGATTGCGAGACGCCGCGGAAGCCCTCGCAGCGCACCGGCACGATCGTCTTTTCGATCTCCTTGGCCTTCTTGCGCGAAACCGCTTCGGTGTCGTCGCCTATGAGGCCGATCGGGCACTCGGACTGCACCGTGATGCCCTTGTTCAACGGAAAAAGTTCTTCAATCTCGTCGATGATCTGTTCCAGCTTTTTGTCGCCGCCGAAAACAATGTCTTTCTCCTGGAAATCGGAGGTGAACTGCATTGTCCCGAACGTGTCGATGCCGGTTGTGCCGACGTAGTAGTTGCGGCGCTGCGACCAGGAGTATTGCCCGCAGCCGACGGGGCCGTGCGAGATATGGACCATGTCCTTGACCGGGCCCCACACCACGCCTTTTGAGCCGGCATAGGCGCAGCCGCGAATGGTCATCACGCCGGGAATGGACTTGATATTCGATTTGACGTCACATTCGGAAAGGACCTCCCCTTCCTCGCCGGCCTCGTCCCCGCTCTTTGCGACATTGAGGTGCTTCTTGCGGCGCTTCGCCGTCTTGTCGGGATATTGCGACAACACCTCCTCGATAAGCTTCGCATGGAGAGCACCGTCATTTTCGTATTCCAGGCTCATGGGACCCCTTTCAAGGTTCGTGTGACGCCTCATCGGCGAGGCGCCGTTATTCCAAAGGCGCGCTTGGTCAAGGCCGCACCTCAAGTCGACAACGCTCGTTACAGTGCGGCCGCCTTCGGCGTTTCCTTGGCTTGGAGTTCGGCAAGCATCTGCTCGTCTGTCTTCATGATGCCGAAGTCGAGCAGCATGTCCTCGAGTTCCTCCATGGTGATCGGGGTCGGGATGGTGCCCTGGCGCGAATTGGCATGGATCTTCTCTGCCAGCGCACGGTATTCTCCGGCCTGCTTCGAGTCCGGCGCATACTGGATCACCGACATCTTCCTGAGCTCGGCGTGCTGGACGATATTGTCGCGTGGCACGAAATGGATGAGCTTGGAATTGAGCTTGGAAGCCAGTGCTTCGGCGAGATCGAGCTCGCGGTCGGTTTGGCGCTCGTTGCAGATCAGGCCGCCGAGCCGCACGCCGCCTGAATGGGCGTATTTCAAAATGCCCTTGGCGATGTTGTTGGCGGCATAGAGCGCCATCATTTCGCCGGACATGACGATGTAGATTTCCTGGGCCTTGTTCTCGCGGATCGGCATTGCAAAACCGCCGCACACCACGTCCCCGAGGACGTCGTAGGAAACATAGTCGACATCATCGTAGGCGCCGTTCTCCTCGAGGAAGTTGATTGAGGTGATGACGCCGCGGCCGGCGCAGCCTACACCCGGCTCGGGGCCGCCCGACTCCACGCACTTGATGCCTTTGTAGCCGATCTTGAGCACGTCCTCGAGTTCGAGATCTTCCACCGAACCTTCCTTTGCAGCAAGGTGCAGCACGGTATCCTGCGCCTTCGAGTTCAGGATCAGGCGGGTGGAGTCGGCCTTGGGATCGCAGCCGACGATGAGTATCCTCTGCCCAAGATCGACAAGGGCGGCGAGCGTATTTTGGGAGGTGGTGGACTTGCCGATGCCGCCCTTGCCGTAAAAGGCGATCTGACGCAGACCTGACATGTAGCTTTCCTTCCTTCGTTCCATTCATCACGGCTGCCCGCGATATGAATGCCGGTCGGCAGCTTTCGCCGCCTCGTAACGCAAGGCTCAAAACGCATGCCAATTTTATTGACCGATCGAAGAAAGTTTTTTGTTCTTCCTTTTCAGATATTTGACCTGAGCAAAATAAAGGAATGGCTAGCCGAGCCTATGTCGCGAATCTGACAAGACCAACGAAACATGTCGGAGAGCGTTAAATATGACAGCCATTACCTCACGCCGGGGACCGAAAGACACAAACGCTGTCGTCCACTCCTCGTGAGTGGCACGCCTCCCCGGCCAAATTGCGCCGCCAGAACTTTAATCCTGGATCACGCATCTGTCTTCCGGCACCAATCGAGAACGCCACGGCTGCTGTCGTCGATCTGACGGGAGTGAACCTCAGTCAAGGTGCGCCCAGGTATCGTCCATTGAACGCACCCTGATGGCGCCTTGGGCTTCAAAGGTGTGGGGCCACCTCAGGTCTTTCCGGACGCAGGAGTCGAGGATAAACGGTTTACGTTCTTGATACAAAGCAGCTTGAGTGATTTTGGGTCATTCGCGGATTATCGCGAACTATCGCTAACCCGCTCTAAGTCACTGATTTCAAAATAAGATGTCTTCATCATCTATCGTGACTATCGCGTACAAGACGACCGTTCTGACATTCTTTTTGACGGTATCCGTTTGCTTTCCGAGCGCCAATATCGCAATACCGTCAGCCCAATTCGGCCGATGACGGTCATTTTCGGAAGCTAACGCAGGACATGCGCCGGGAACTCACGCTATGTTCTTCCATCGCGCTACGACGCTGACGCGCCGATGTCTCGCGCCACGTTTACAGAACGTGGAAGGGCTGCTTGCCGACTTTCACTGCGGTGTAATAAAATGTCGGAACTTACCGGTAATTGCAGACAGTTTAATACATGACCGAATCCGTTGAAACCTCTCAGCGCGACCTTGCCGTCGGTCTGATTGAGTGCCATGGGATCATGCGCCTGTCGGACCTGAAACGCCGAGGGATCAATCCGGCTACACTGGCTCGTCTGGTTGACGAGGGCATCCTCCATCGCTCCTCACGAGGGCTCTACGAACGCGCGGATGCCGACGTCGACATTTCTCATTCCCTGGCCGAAGTCGCGACCCGTGTTCCGAAAGGTGCTGCCTCGTATCGGCGCTCCAGTTTCATGAGATTACGCTGCAGCTTCCGCGCAGCGTCTGGATCGCAATCGGCTCCAAGGACCGCAAGCCGACGATCGACTATCCGCCCACCCGGGTTGCTCGCTTCGGCGAAAAAGCGCTCACCCTTGGCGTCAAGACCTACACCATCGATTCGGTACCTGTCCGGATCTTCGATCCGGCCAAATCGATCGTGGACTGCTTCCGCTTTCGCAACGCCGTCGGAGAAAGGCTAAGCCCGACGACATGCCCGATATGCGCAGACGCTGCGCATCTGGAGTATCGTTCGTCCTTATCTTGAAAGCACAGTTGCTGATTAAGGATAGGCCGGCGAATCTTCCAGCATCGATTCTTGCTCGGCTCCGCAACATCGCGGAACAAACAGACGGACAATCAGCTCATCCTGAGGCGATACGCCATCAAGAGGCTGCTTTATCGGCTGAGCATCTCCCGCATCGCGATCAGTTTAGCCTGAAGGGCGCGATGCTCTTCACAGCGTGGCTCGACGATCCGTTTCGCCCTACGCAGAACCTTGATCTTCTCGGATTCGTCAATCCAGACGTAACAGCGATCCGTTTTCGAAACGATCTGCCGGATCGAGGCCGAAGAAGACGGACTGGCGTACGATGCGAACGGCCTAAGCGTCGAGGCGATCCGTGAAGGCCAGCAATATGGCGGCGTCAGGGTGCAGACGACAGCGTTTCTCGGGACGACCCGGATCCCGGTACAAGTTGACATAGGCTTTGGAGACGCTGTTACGCCGACGGCGCAGGAGCTGGAGTTTCCGTCGCTTCTGTCGGCTGAGGCTCCTCGACTGAGAGCCTATCCCAGGGAAACCGTGGTTGCCGAAAAACTCCAGGCAATCGTCGTACTTGGCCAGGCGAACAGTCGCATGAAGGATTTTTACGACCTGGCGCTGTCGCGGCTATTCGCGATGAAAGGTGGATCGCTGGTCCAGGCAATCCGAGCGACATTTGAACGGCGTGACACGCTACTGCCAACAGAGACTCCGCTTGGACTCAGTGCCGCTTTTGCCGAGGACAGCAAGAAGGCAAGGCAATGGACGGCGTTCGTCGGAAGGGAACCGCTTCTCTTGCAGCCATCGAATCTCCCGGCCGCGATCGTCGCCATTGGCGAGCTCGTTTTTCCGCCGCTCCAGGCTGCAGCCTTAGGCGACGGTTTCGAGCGTCATTGGCCAGCCGGCGGCCCTTGGACGTAAAGCTCTGACTTGCTTTGCTCCATGGGCGGATCACGGATGGTAGGTGCTGAGAGGCATTACCGCAATCGTGCGTCCGCCGTTAGTGATGGCCGTTACGTGAGCGACACGATCGATTCCGGCGGCCGGGCCCGAAACGATAGTGAAGTCGTCCTTCTCAAGCGCGCGTATGCGGACAGTGAGGTCGCGACCAGCTGTCTTGAGCGCTGCTTTCCGTTATCGCTCGCTTCGCGGGCGCCGACAATGGCTATGCGGCGAGTCTCCGTGAGTTCCCAGATGCCTTGGAAATACAACAGCTCGATTGGACGCTTGGCGTCTCGCAGCTTTTGCGGATAAGGAGGCACAGTCAACCGCGCTTTGTCACAACCGGTAGGCCGACGCGACTGGAAGAGCGTCACCTGTCGGCACGGGTCGGCTGCCGGGGCTCGATTTTCATCTGTCGGTGTCTTGTGGGATAACGTCATCGTCGCCCCGATTGCGGGCTCTTTTGTGGCAGGCCGATGCTTTTCCTGCATTGCGGGATGAAATTTGTGCGTTGCAATATCTGACGCCGAGGCTACCATGAGGGTGTCGGCAACTCTTTAGATGAGATGCCGATCTTGAATGCGGCACACCCCCTCTAGTGCCGTTTTCGAATCGGGCCCGTTGCCACCTCCTCCCGGCAGCGGGCCTTTTCTCTCCAAGACTGCCTGTTGGCCAAGCACGGTGCCGCCATGAATTCGAGCGCAGAATTTCGAGTTGAATTTCTGGCGATTGAGCAGCTATTGAACTCCAGCGTTTCGCTATACACCGAAATCCTGTCGTCGGAGATATCGCTCAACGCAAGATGAGGTCCGGCGGAAAATACGATGATTTTCAGCTCCTTGATGAGCGGCGGTAGCAACCGGCACCATCCCTTATCGGCACTATTCAGCCGCAGGCAACGCGTCTTCTTCGAAGGGCCAGTTACCTGAAGGCATGGCTATGGCGTGGTCATGCGATCGAGGCAGATGTCGGCAATAGGTCGCCAATCTTCAGCAACGGTGAGTTCTTTGCGAACATACTCTTCTTGGAGGTTGATTAACCTATAGTGCCAATAGCCGCCTTCAAATGCGACCAGAAAGTGGCGACATGGACCGGCCAATCGTCCAGGTTGGCCTTGGCAATACACTCCCGCAGCGCCGCTACGCTGATGCCCCGCTTGTAGGGCGCGTTGACCGTAGCCAATACAAGCCCGTCCACTGCTGAAAAACCTTCAGCAGCGCCAATGATATGGGTTTTCGTAATCGCGCGAACCATGCTGGGTATATAATTCTTTCGCCCGACAAAGGCGACCCACGGGCAATTTGGCATCGCGCCGTATAATAGAGTTCGCCGCGGCACAACGACCCGTTCCGCTCGTCAGCCCCAATGTTCCGCTCGTCAGCCCCAACGTAAGGAACCGATCGACTCCCGCGGAAATATCCAACCAAGGGGCCCGCCCCATGCTGAGAGGATAAGCATACGACTCTGATTTCGAGGGCCTCCCACGGCCGCCGCTTCGCCGTTTCGTACCGACGACTGCCCAGCCCAGGAGCCTGAACATGAACCCCAGGCCTCTAATTCTTCCTCGCACCGCCTGCCCCAGGATTCTGGAGCGTCCGGAGTGGTTGGAAGATAGCCATCGCGATCGGAGAACGAAACGCGTGGTTGTGAAATCCGAACGGGCAGCATTTCCTGATGTCCCCGGCATGCCGGGACACAGGACCTCGTCGGATTGACGAGGAGGAAGCCTACACGACGCTCTGCCATTTCCGCTGGCCAAAGACGAATGGCGAGCCCGTCTGCCGCGGCCTTCTCGGCTGCTACGCGCTCAGGGGCGCTTTCAAGTGCTCCGGCTGCCGCCGCGAGTTCCTACAGACGTGCCGAAAAGAGCGCAGAGTTCATTGACATGAACGAGCTTATTTCGGCCCTTTCCCATTCGGCTACGCGCGGACGAAGCTGCGCTTCGGGTTCAGCATGAGTATCGTCTCCGTTCCACCACTTCTTCGTTCTCGCGTCCCAGCCTGTCCTTGGTAGAGCTTCCGACATTTTCGTCCACCTTCTGACACAAGAAGGTTCGTCGAGACGTCACGTGGAAACGCCTTGTATGTTTCCCGAGCATTAGCTGCTTGAGATGTTACAAGTTCAGCCCGATGAGATCGCCGTCTTAGACGGAAGCCGTTCCTCCATGGCGGCCCCGAAAGCAGGTCTCTCTACTCAAGGTAAAAATCGCTTCCATCCCTGCTGCAAGTCAGATGGCACGGCATTTGCGACGGCTCATTAGAACCATCGAACCACCAACAAAGCGACGAGTGAATCATTGGTGACTCCAGACAAGCGCTTGAGGCGACGGTGACAATTGCGGATAAACATCGGGAGGTCGTCCTCTCCAGACGCCAGTGCTCGCTAGCTTTTCTGCGCAGGTGTTGTTGGAGGCCGACATCCAACAGCGCGGCATGCGCCCAAATGCTGCTTGCCGGTCCTCATCAGCATGTGAATGCCGAAGCACCGCATCGAAGGGTCACCCAACCGACGTCGGCGCGCCATGGGCAACCTACAATACGCAGAAGCACTTTCGTGAAGCGAGACTCTTGCGCGACCGCAACGTTGCGGCGCCAAACGCCTATTTCGACACTGACACTGTCGATTGCCACCACATTCTCTTCGGGGACAGCCAGGCGGTCATTGACATCCCTTCCAGCGCCACTTGCCGCAAAGGGGTTGCTTGATCCCACCCAAATCACTCATATTGGCCCGGCCATTCGGATGACGAAGAGGGTGGGCCAAGGCCTTCCCGTACCACCGGATGGAAGAGCGATTTGGAAGCCGCGAAGGCCTTCATCTCATGTCCGGCATGCCTGCCGAGTCGACGTTGCGTCGGCCAAACCGAGAAGCCATGCCAAGTTTCTTCTAAAAGGAGCTATTTGATGACCGTCACGAAGAAGGTCCCCTTCGTTACCTTTCGCACGCGTGTTCGCGATGATTCAATCGAGGGGCCAAATCCATACCGCTGGGAAAACAAGACATCCGACGACTATTTTGGTGGGAAGCGCGTCATCCTGTTCTCGCTTCCTGGCGCCTTCACTCCGACCTGCTCGACCTACCAACTGCCCAATTTCGAAAAGCTCTATGACGAGTTCAAGAAGGAAGGGATTGACGCAATCTACTGCATCTCCGTCAACGATGCCTTCGTCATGAATGCGTGGGGCAAGGCCTTGGGGCTGCAGAAGGTCGAGCTGATCCCGGACGGCTCAGGCGAGTTCACGCGCAAAATGGGTATGCTGGTTGCGAAGGACAATCTCGGCTTCGGAATGCGGTCCTGGCGCTACGCCGCCCTGATCAACGACGGTGCGGTGGAGCAATGGTTCGAGGAAGAAGGATTCTCCGACAACTGCGATAGCGATCCCTATGCCGTCTCATCCCCGCAGAACGTTCTTGAAACACTGCAGGCCGCCRCATGATCAAGTGAGCGTCTGGCAATCCCATTAACGCACGGCCAAGAGCCTCCTCGATCGGAGTTTCGCGCTCAACATGCTGTCCTCGGCAAGGCTGCTTCAACGCCAGAAGCAATCTATGGTGGCATCGCCTCAGCTCATTGAGTCGATTCGCCTGTTGCAACTTGCGCGCGCCGAACTGCATCAATTCGTGGAGCAGGAACTCGAGAAAAATCCGCTTTTGGAGCCAGCTTCAAACGACAGTGAGGCTCTTGGCGACGTGCCGATTTCGGCAGACCAGTCCACCAGCGCACGCGAAAAAGACATGGATAGGCCGACGAGCGCGGCGGCCGCAGAGCGACCGGGGGAATGGAAATCGCTACGCAATACGACGAACGCCCCTGCGGATAGTCGCCCTGCCCTGGACGAGTTCGCCGCCTGCACCGAAACATTGCACGACCACGTCGCTGGTCAGATCGCGCTCACTGCATTCACACCACAGGAGCGGCTGATTGCCGGCGAGCTCGCAGCCCATCTGGACGATACGGGCTATCTTCGGGTGGACCTTGTGGAACTGGCCGGCAAACTGAACGCCCGCGAGACGGATGTGGAACGGGTTCTCGCAACCTTGCAGCAGTTTGATCCACCGGGAATTTTTGCTCGCACTCTCAGCGAATGTCTCGAGATCCAGTTGCGTCAGCGAGACCGGTTCGACCCGGCAATGGCCGCCTTGGTTGCCAACCTTGAGATGGTTGCCAGACGCGATTTCCAGGCGTTGAAGCAGCACTGCTGCGTCGATGAAGAAGACCTTCTCGAGATGTTGCATGAAATCCGTGCGCTCGATCCTAAGCCTGGCAACCGATTCCAATCCGGAGCGCCGGAATCCATCATACCCGACGTCTGGGTCACGCCCTCGCCCGGAGGTGGATGGCAGATCGAACTAGATCCGGACGCATTGCCCAAGGTTTTGATCAACCAAACCTATTTCGCCGAAATCTCGCGACACGCCGTCCAGAATCCGAAAGATCAAGCGTTTCTGAACGAATGCCTGCAAAACGCGAATTGGTTAATCCGCAGCCTGGATCAGCGTGCCAAGACGATTCTTAAAGTTGCGACTGAAATCGTGCGCCAACAGGATGCCTTTTTCCAACATGGCGTGGCCCATCTGCGGCCTCTCAATCTCAGGACTGTCGCTGAGGCGATCAACGTGCATGAATCGACGGTGAGCCGGGTGACCTCGAACAAGTATATGCTTACCCCACGCGGGGTGTTCGAACTGAAGTATTTTTTCACCGTCGCGATTGCCTCCTGCCAAGGCGGTGACGCGCACTCTGCCGAAGCTGTCCGGCATCGGATCAAAGCGATAATTGCTCAAGAATCGCCCGGTGACGTGCTTTCCGACGACGACATCGCCGTCCGGCTGAAGGAAACCGGCATCAATGTAGCGCGCCGCACCGTCACAAAATATCGCGAGGCGATGAACATCCCCTCCTCCGTGGGACGGCGCCGAGAAAAGCGGCTATGGCTCATTGGCGATCAAGATTGAAGCAGGCGTCTGGCCTCTTCTCGGCGTCTATTCGCCGCCCTCTCGGATTATGCGGTCACGGCGCCGGCCGGGGTGTCGTCGCGACGCTCGGCGGCAAGGTTGGATAGGTTACGTTCGGCTGGTCCCCGGTGAGCGCCTGTAGGAAAGCGGTGATCTTGTCGACTTCCTCAGGGCTCAGCTGCGTACCAAGCTGGGTCGTCCCCATCACCGCCACGGCTTGCTCTAGATCCCATGCATGGCCGCTGTGAAAGTAGGGGGCGGTGAGTGCGACGTTCCTTAAGGTAGGGACCTTGAAGACATAGTCATCATCGACCTTCCGTGTCACCTCAACGCGTCCCTTGTCGTCAGGCGGCAGGAACTCCCAGCCGGGCTTTTCGACCACCCCAAAAGGAGCATACATGCTCCCACCGATGTTGATGCCGTTGTGGCAAGACGAGCATCCTTTGTCGGCGAAAAGCCTGAGCCCCTCCTTCTGTTCAGTGGTGAGTGCGTTTTCGTTACCCTCGAGATACTTGTCGAAGGGTGCGTTGGGCGTGATCAGCGTCGCCTCGAACACGGCGATGGCTCTCGCGATGTTGTCATATCTGAGGGGGTCGATTTCATCAGGGAAGGCTTTGCCGAACGCCTCAACGTACCCAGGAATGCCCTTGAGCTCTTCGACGGCGTGCCCGGGAGTGGTCCCCATCTCCGTCGGATTGGAGATCGGGCCGCCGGCCTGCTCCATCAGATCCGCTGCCCGTCCGTCCCAAAACTGAGCGATGTTGAACACCGCGTTGAATACAGTTGGCGCATTGCGGCCGCCGCGCTGCCAGTTATGGCCAATAGAGGTGGAGCGGCCATCGCCGCCAGCACGGCCGATTTGATGACAGGTGTTGCAGCTGATGTTGTGAGCTTGCGAGAGCCGCGGTTCGAAATAGAGCATCTTGCCCAACTCGAGCTTCTCTAAGGTCGCCGGATTGCCGTCCAGGTCTGCAGCACGCTTGGGAATAGGGCTAAACAGCGATCTCGCAACGTCCAGCAGGTTGTCCTGCCCCATGGCTGTGGAGGCAAGCAGGCAGCCTGTGAGTGCAGTAAATGAAAAGGCCGATCCCACCGCCAAGCGGAAGAAGGAGACAATAAATGTCTTCACGAAGCCCATCGACGTAAGTGTCCACTATTGCTTTGATGAAACTTTCTAGGAATTCAAACGAACTACCGCAGCGCCCGGACCGCGTCTTCGCAACTATTGGAAGTCATTCCTGAATTACATGAATGCCCAAGACGTCGAGCGATTTAGCAAGCGCGGCCTGGCTCTAACGAGACTGCTATCATCCCAGCCGTTCACAACACGCGCGGAGTGGATATCACCCTCTTCCGGGCGGAAGTAAGCATCGAAGTCCCTAAAGTCTTGACAGGCGTGCGCCGGAAGATGGGTTGCGAGCAAGCGGCTGATCTCGTGACGATCGAAAAGGCCGAGGTCTTGCCGGAGACAGTCTGTGTGCATGGCGCGGTGCGCAATGGTTTTGGCGAACGAAGTGCTGAGGGGTGGCCCGGCCGGGGCTGACCAAAGATTGAGTCTCTTTCCGGTCGTATCATCCTTTTCCTCCATTTGGGTTTTGCGAGCGGTCGCGTTTCTTGCCTGCGGTGATCACATCGAATGGAAGACAACAAGGATCATGCCATTTCAGGCCAACCGAGATTTTTCTCAAATTTGCAGCGGTTACGCTCGAAGAGCCTGTCTCGGTCGAGCTACAGTTGTCGCCAATCTGACAGAATCGACAGCGGAAAAGTCGGGAGTTTGTGCGGCCACCGGCGCTCCTGATCACGGCGGGCGCGGGTGTCTATTCATCAGCCACGTCGAACGCCAAGTCTGCTGGCTGGGGCTGCGGAGTTGTCGATTGCAGCGGAGGACGGGAGCGCTGCCGCAATACCGCCTCGGCTTCGTCTTCAAAGCCCTCCCGGGCAATTTTATCTGGACTTCGGCTGCGAAATCGAAGCGGTCTTCGAGACCGCGCAGACCTTCCAAGAAACCCCTGCGATAGAGTTCGCGCTCAGTCGAGCCTAGCGATCTGGTCGCGCAGCTCAAGCAGCCAGGCAGCCGCTGTGACGCGATCGGCCGCGATTGCACAGGACCAGCCGGCGATCACTTTAGCCGTAGCAGGACTTGCTACGAAAGGATTGCCGGCGTCCTTGTCGCCTCCGAGTTAGCTTCGGCTGTGCGCAGAGCTATGTCGGATTTGAAGGCCTTACAGGTTTGGCCGGTCAATTCCACCCTATGGCGCATCGACCTTTGCACCCACTACTTGGATTTGCGTGCCGCCCTCGCCGACTTCCTTTCGGAATTGCTGGCAGCCTTGTGGCCGAGACCGCTCGACTTCGCCAGCGCCGACCGTTGTGCCGCATAGTTCGGCGCCACCATGGGGTAGTCGGGCTTCAATCCCCATTTCTCGCGATATTCGTTGGGCGTCAGGCCGTAGTGGACGTTGAGATGCCGCTTAAGCGATTTGAATTTCTTGCCGTCCTCCAGGCAGATGATGTAGTCGGGAAACACCGACCGCTTCGGATTAACCGCAGGCGCTTGGGCTGGCTTCTCTGGCTCGACCGCTTGCCCAAGATTCGACAATGACGAATTCACGCTTGCGATAAGCTCTGGCAGTGACGCGGGGGGAACTGCGTTTTTGCTAACATAGGCAGATACAATATCTGCCGTAAGTTCAATCAACAGGCCTTGGCTATTTGCGGTGCCCTCGGGCATTCAATTACTCCTATTGCGTGACAACACGGGAACTCTTTTACCGGCTTTGTCGAGGAAGGCCAGCATGATTTGCTTATATCGGCGTTAGTCGACCATTCTCGCTATCGCAGCAGAAGAGTCATAGGATGCTTAAATGATCCGATAAACCTGCATTGTGCAGCAGCCGACCAGTTTGGCAATTCCTGCTGGGCCGAGGCCGTCGGCAAGCAGTGCCATGATAATCTCTGTCAAGCCGCTGTTTGCCACCTTATAGGTGCTGTTACGTTGTTCGATTCCGTTGCGCCCGCGTTCCATGATGAACCGCAGCCTCAATTTGAACGACCATGCCAAGGATGGTGAGCACGATGTGAACCATATCGGCCCTCGTTAAAAGAGAGGATCGAGCACCGCGACAAACGCGCCTTTCTGATATGCTTATGCGCAGTGAATGGCTCACCGCCGTGCGTTCAACAAAAAGGGCTGGGCCGTCTCAAGCAGCTACACGAATGCTTTGGACCTCCAGACCTTTCTTGCCCTGCGCGCACTCGACAAAAACCTTTTGTCCGTCCACGAGATCGCTGACGCCACAGCGGGCCAATGTTGAGGCGTGGACGAATACGTCCTTTCCGCCAGCTTCAGGGGCAATGAAGCCAAAGCCTTTCTCGGCGTTATACCATTTGACGGTGCCGGCGCTTTCCGACGCGGATGTCGAAGTGTTGGCCGTCTCCTGTGCGATCTCCAGGACTTGCGCGACCTGATGGCCTTTTCGCGTCTCTTCCAAGGTGACCTTAAGCCGCGCTCCCTCTGGGACACTGCTTCTTCCAACCGCTTCCAATGCCCGAATATGGAGGTAGGCGTCCCTTCCGTCCGAGATTCTGACGAAGCCAAAACCTTTGCTTGCATTGAACCACTTGACCTCTGCGTCTACCGGCTTGGTCGTCGCAGGTGACATTTGATGAAAGAAGCTTGGGACGGCTTCCTCTTCTGGAAAAGGAAACGGGCCGTCGTCATCTCGACGCCGACGGGGCTTGCGGTAATCCTTATATCTGCTCATGTCATCTCAGGGGAAACAAATGGTGCTGGCCACCAAAAAGGTTGGCAAGATGGGCGGTCTTTGAGTCTTCGGTACGTGTCAGCTCTTCAAAAGGGCCATCCATCTTTGATTAGCGACAAGCCAGAATTGTCAGCCGGGCAGCAGGGCGCGGTCCTCTCATCCAGGCTCTGCAGAACGCTCTCACTTGCTTTAGGCCTGGCTTTCTAACCACTGGATATCCTTCTTTGCAATATCGTCGCGAATGCGTCGCCACGTCGCTTCTATTCCGGGACCGATCCGCCGTGGTTGAGACGCGTTCCGCTCGGTTATTGGGAGTGCCGCTCTTCGCCCGACCGCATCATTGCTACAGTCCTCCGTCACCCGGTCAACCCCTGTTGGAGGTCTGATCTCGCCCTGATCGAGCGTAGGCATTTTTCGGGATGTCCGCGCCCCCCTAGCTCGTCTATGGACTTCGGGTGAGAAAACATAGGTCTCGTGAGGAGGGCCAACCGGCCGCGGAGCATGTGTTTTCAACATTAACGTATGCTCACGAAATGATGGTATTGCCGGCGCGCAGGCCGAAAGCTCGGATCTCGAGCAACAGGTCCGCGTCGAAGCCGACCTCGATGCTGTCGTGAACCTCGAAATCTCCTTCGCCCTCGAACAGTGTTACGCATCGATCTGGGTCGCACTGTCGAGATGTCCAAAGCAGGCCGTCAACGTCCGCTCTGGCGCCGTGAATCGCTTGAGCCCAAAGAACAGTCTGACCGTAGGTTGATTTCGGCGTTTCGATGAGATCGCCGCGGCTTATGCCCCACGCCTTGAGATCCGGCGCGAACAGGCCGGCAACGAGCAGATCGCGCTTCGGTGCTATGCGGCTTACTCTGCGCGATTCGATGACGTCGAGGCGGGCTTTCTTGAAGACGGCGTGGTCTTGATGTCGTGAAAAATCGACTCGAAAGCCGCTGCCTCCCGCGATGTCGCCGCGTAGAGCGTCGGGACGCATGTGCCTGCGGAATCTTGAAAAGGAGCAAACCGCGTCGGCTGGCCAATGCATGGGTTGAACTGTGCCGGCCGGAAACTGGAGCCGTGCGTCCGATGTAGGACGCTACCTTTCGTGACCTTTTGGGTGTTGATGCTCGGAAAGGGAAAGGGCGGCGGGCGCACGCTTGACACGCTCACCCAACCACCTCTTCGCCCTCTCGTTCAGCGGCTGCGATGATGGACTGCGGATCGTCGAGCATATCGGCGGGTGCCTTGTCGGCCAGCCAGCCGTTCGTCGACATGAACCAGAAGGCACGTTGCCACGCAGACAACCGGGGAGGAAGTGCCCCGAGCGCCTTCTTGATCGTGGGGTGCGGCCGCCCCTCGCGGAACTGGAAAGCCGGGAAATACTCCTTGCCGCGGTGCTGGACCGAGAAGATGTTGCCGGCCTTTTTCCAGCGCGCTGCGGTCGCATAGGGGTTCTTGGTCTTCAGGCCCGCCTGTGCTCCGATCTCGGCGCTCGTGAGCTGGGGGACCTCCGAGACGAATCGATCACGCAGCTCGAGGTTGTCCAAGGCCAGTGCTCCACGCGCGTCGGCGAGTTCATCGGGCAGGAGGACCTCCGCGAGCTTGCCGATCGTCGACTCGAGGCGTGTTTCGTCAAGCGTGGCACTCACGCGGACAACTATTTCAAGGAAGGAGCGCACCGCGCTTCGGCGTCCTTCGTCTAAGTCGGGCTTAAGTTGAAGCACGACGGAATGCCGATGTCAGCGGCCGCGGCAGCGAGATCCACGAATCCTGTCGAGGTCGCAGTTGCTGGCGCCGCCACGGCCGGCGCTGTCTCTTGAAGCGCGCGACGGATCGCCCCGACAAGAAGCTCGCGATCGTCGGAGACGGAGCGGCTGGGGCGCTCCTGCGCCCTAGCGCCGCCCGACGTGCGCCGTCCGGCGATCGGCGCAGGCGGCCGGTCAAACATGAGGAAAGATGAGAAGAGAGCGTCGGACATAACATCACGTGAGATTGAGGGGCCGAATCTAGCCAGTGACGGTAATAACTCGCGCGGCTGACGCCAGCGAGCCAGCACATTCGATCGATGTTGAATTCGCCTTGCGACAGGCCGGCCGTCATCTTTTCGATGACTTTGAAGATCCCGTCTCGCCAGGAGCGCTGCTCCGGCGCTGATCTTCCTCGAAGTGCCGCAAGGCTTCGCGAAAAAAAATCGAGATCGAGCTGCTGTTGCCCGACTTTCTGCTCTAATTCCCTGATCCGGCGCCCGGCCGTGGTCGGAGCCTTTTCCTGAGACGCCGGCGGATCGACTGCGCTCTGCAATGGCAAGTCCCCGTCAACTCCTCCCGCCACTCTCGCCGGCCGGCCGCGCCGACGTGACTTCAGGTTACCACGAAGCCTGAGGCGCCCGTTGATGGGGAAGACGGCCCCGCTTCTGAGAAGGGACCGTATACTGGTCCTACACTGCAAAAGGAGCATTCCGATGAACCCAGCCACCGTAGGCCTCGACCTAGCCAAGAATGTTTTTCACGTCCATGTCGCCGATGCATCTGGCAAGACGATTGACAGCAAAAGGCTCACTCGTCGTGATCTCCTGCCCTATTTCAAAGCGTTGCCGCTTTGCCTGATCGGTATTGAGGCCTGCGCAACTGCCCATAACTGGGCCCGTCAGTTGCAAGGGCTCGGGCATGACGTGCGCCTGATTCCTCCAAGCTACGTCAAACCTTTCGTGCGTCGCGGCGCGAAGAATGACGCCACTGACGCGGCGGCAATTTGTGAAGCAGTGACCCGACCCAACATGCGCTTTGTTCCGATCAAATCGCGTGAAGATCAGGCGTTCCTGATGCTGCACAGGGC
>NZ_MDDU01000015.1:0-96762 GCF_001854795.2 Mesorhizobium sp. LCM 4577
TTGACTATGTGGCGTTTCCACCCGGCCATCGCGCGTCCAGATCTGGCCCGATACCAGTCCGAGCACCTCGCCCGTTCCCGCATCCAACGCCAACATTGCATGCAGCAGCGCGCCTCGGACGTTGCCGCCCTTGCCGATCTCGCCCAGGCCCCGCCGGTGCTGCGCCGTGGTCGTAAAGTTGATCTCACTGGTGTCTTGGACCGCCAGCACGTGACGGCCAGCGCAGGCCTGCGAACTCGTCAGCCCCCAGCCTTCGATCAGGCTCTGCGTCGTCACCCGCTTGTTCGCCAGGAACCGGCCAAAGCCAATGATCCGTCCCCGCGATCCTCCCGCAAGCCGTCGAACRCAAACGCTCTGACGATCCACCATGAGCCCCAGCAGCTGGGCCCCCTTTTTTGCAAGCGCTCGTCGCCGAACGCTCCTAATCCGATCTCATGGGCTGACATCGCGACACATCTCCATCAACGCATCGCAGACGGAATCACAGCCCAACACAAGATCGCCAATCAAAAGCGAGTCATTCACTTCAAAAGATGTGTGCATCCCCTAGCCGCTTTGCGGGGGCGAGGAACCCAGCCCTCAGACGGCGTAGCGCGCCGCCGGCTTGCTCGAGAACAGGCTGCCGTAGAAATGATCCCGGGCGCCGAGATAGGTGTTCAGCTCGGAAGCGTCGGCAAGGCCGGGCGCGGTTACGGTCTCGCCCTGGGCGAAACCGGCAAGCGCGGCGTCGACCAGATCCTCTGCGCTCATGATCCAGTCCGGATTGAGCCTGTCGAGGCTGATTCCGGAGACGTCCCACAACTCGGTGCGGACCGGTCCGGGCACGACGGACTGGACCTTCACATCGGTGCCGGCGACTTCCTTCTGCAACGCTTCGGTGAAGTTGGCGACATAGGCCTTGGTGCCGCTGTAGATGCCGCCGACGGCAATGCCATAGGCGACGACCGAGGCGATGTTGATGATCGCGCCGCGATTGCGCTTGATGAGGCCCGGCAGCACCGCGCGGGTCAGCCTGGTCAGCGCCACGACATTGACCTTGATCATGCGCTCGGCCGCGTCGGCATCGGCGTCGGCAATCGTCTCCAGGCCGCCCACGCCGGCATTGTTCACCAGCAGCGTCACGCTGTCGTCCGTCGCGACCGCCTGCTCGACACGGCGCAGATCGGCATCGGCCGCAAGGTCGGCGACGATCGTCTGGACCTTGCGGCCATAGGCATAGGCGAGCCTGTCCGCCACCTCCTGCAGCCGGTCGGCGCGCCGCGCCACCAGCACCAGATCATAGCCCTGCCCCGCCAGCCGGTCCGCATAGACCGCGCCGATGCCCGACGATGCGCCGGTGATAACGGCTGTGCCCTTGTTGTCCTTCGTGCTCATTGTCTYGTTCCTTTGTTCGCTTCGCTTGGCTCGGCGCCGATGATCGCATCACCAGCAGAGCCGCTGATTTCAATTAGTGGCATATGCCACTTTCTGCGAAGTAGGTATATGCCACTATCTTGTCAACGGCGGCGGCGAAAACTATTTCTGCGGCAGGCCGGGGGGCACCGCCCTTCGCGATGCCGCCCCCGACGCCCACCATTCGAGCGCCGACGCGCCGGCGAGGAGTGACCATGAACGAAGCCCAGAAACCGGGATTCAGCCGCTGCAACAACGCCACGTTGCGCCGTGCCGCGCGCAGCCTCGGCCGCTTCTACGACGACGCGCTTGCGCCGTCCGGCCTGAAGGGCACGCAGTTCGGGCTGCTTTTTCAGATCCATGTCAGCGATGAGCCGGCAATGGGCACCATCGCCGAGGCGCTGATCATGGACCTCTCGGCGCTTGGCCATACGCTGAAGCCGCTGATCCGCGACGGCTATGTCGAGACCTTTCCCGACAAGGACGACCGCCGTGTCAAGCGCGTGCGGCTGACGCCGCAAGGTCAGGCCAAGCTCGACGAGGCGCTCAAGCTTTGGAGCGTCGCCCAGCGGCAATTCGAGGACAAGGTCGGCGCCGAGCAGGCAGCGAAGCTGCGCGCCGCGCTGGACGCCGTGGCTGACCTCGACCTGGAAATGCCGGCGGCCGCTCCTTCCGTCTGAAGAAGCGGCCGCCAATCAGGGTCTGTGTACCGGCTTACTCGGCTGGCATTGCGGCAGGGCTAACCAACATCCGACCGGCCAGCACGACGCCCAGGCCGACGATCGGGAATACCGCCGCAACCAAGCCGAGATCGGCCGGGACGCCGAAGCGCAGCACCGCGGCGCCGACCACCGCGCCCAGCGCGACGCCGAGATAGAGCGCCGAGGCGTTGAGCGACAGGACGATGGGCGCGGCATCAGGCGCAAGCTTGATGATGCGGCTCGCCTGCGCCGGCGGGAAAGCCCAGCCGACGATGCCCCACGGCACCATCATGGCCATCAACGCCGGTCCGGCCAGATGATGCGGCAGGAAGGTCGGGATCAGCGAGAAGGTGACGAGCATCGCGGCCGACAGCGTCAACGACCAGGCGACGGTGCGTGTGGCGCCGAAGCGGTCCGCGGCCTGCCCACCGGCGATGTTGCCGATGACGGCGCCGACGCCGAAGGCGAGCAGCATGCCCGGCAGCGCGATCGGCGAGAGCCCGCCGCCTTCGATGGCCAAAGGCGCGATGAAGCTGAACACCGTGAAGGCGCCGACAAGCGCGAGCGCCGTCGTCAGCAGGATCGGCATCACGCCGGGGCGCACCGCCGCCGCCAGCCTGCGCTTCAGCGGCAGCCTGGTGCCGATGATGCCGCGCGGCAGCCGCCACCACAGGATCGCGCCGGACAGCGCGCCGAGCCCGGCGATGGCGAAGAAGGTGCCGCGCCAGCCGGCGATCGCCGCGACCAGCGCGCCGAGCGGCGCGCCGACCGCCACCGCCACCGTGGTGCCGCCGACGACGACGGCGATGGCGCGCGCCCGGTGATGGTCGTCGACCAGCGCCACGGCCGTGCCCTGCGCGGTCGCCGCGAACAGGCCGGACGACAGCGCCATGACGATGCGCGCGATCAACAACAGCTCGAAAGACGAGCTCACCGCCGCCACCAGGTTGCCGATGACGAAGAAGACCAGCGTCCACAGGATGACGCGCCGCCGGTCCCAATCGCCGGTCAGCGTCGCCAGCACCGGCGCGCCGATCGCATAGGCGAGCGCGAAGGCGGTGATCAGCGAGCCGGCGAGCGGCACGGAAATGCCGGCATCGGTCGCGATGTCGGGGAGAAGGCTCGAGATGACGAAGCCTTCGGTCGAGATCGCGAACGACCCGAGCGCCAGCCAGAAGATCCGCTTGTCCATGGGGAACTGTCCTTAGTTCAAAAGTTATTGAACAATTGGACATGGCAGGGCATGATGTCAACCGAGCCGGGACAAAATAGCTGAACCCTACTGACAGCCCTGTGTCAGGACGGGGTCGAAAAGAAAAGGTCATGTCTGTCGGCGGAAAAGGAAGCCGCGTTGAAGTTCGTGCCGTTTGTGCTTAATTCTGGGTCATGAGCCTGCCCCATCCAACCGCCGACCAGATCAGCCTGCCGATCGTGCTTGCCGTGCTCGGCGACCCGACCCGGCTTGCCATCGTGCGCTATCTGGCGAGCAAGGAAGGCGTGCCGCTGAACTGCAGCAAGTTCCTCGACCTCGCCTCCAAGACCAATCTCAGCTACCACCTCGCCAAGCTGCGCGAGGCGGGCGTCACCCGCAGCGAAGCGGTCGGCACCAGCCGGCTGATCACGCTGCGCCGCGACGACCTCGACAAGCGTTTTCCCGGCCTGCTCGACAGCGTGATTGCCGCGGCCGACGGCGACAAGGATCTGCCGGCGGTCGGCACCGCCGAAGTCGAGGTTTCGGCCTGATCCATGCGCATCGCGGTTATCGCCGACATCCATGGCAATGTGCTGGCGCTGGATGCGGTGCTTGACGATCTCCGGTCGCGCGGCGGCGCCGACATCACCGTCGATCTCGGCGACTGCGTCTCCGGACCGCTCTGGCCGCGCGAGACGATGGAACGGCTGCAGGCGCTCAACCTGCCGACGGTGCGCGGCAACCATGACCGCCGCGTCGCCCAGGACACGGCCGACGAGACCATGTGGCCGTCCGATCGCTACGCCCAGGAGCGGCTGACCGCCTCGCAGCGCGAGGCCTTGCTCGCCTTGCCGCTGACATTGGAGATCGCGCCCGGCTTCGTCGCCTTCCATGCCCGGCCGGACCATGACGAGAAATATCTTGCCGACGCCATTGTCGACGGCCGGCTGGTGCGCGCGCCGCTTGCCGCGATCAGGCGCCGGCTGAAGCCGCTCGATCCGGCCTGCCGCCTGGTGCTGTGCGGCCACAGCCACCGCAATGAGCTCATCCGCGTCCCCGGCGGTCCGGTCATCTTCAACCCGGGCAGCGTCGGCTGTCCGGCCTATGACGACGACACGCCGCCGGCGCATGTCTCGGAGCAAGGCTCGCCGCACGCCCGCTATGGCATCGTCGAACTTGGCACGGACGGCCGTCCCAGCCGCTTCGAGAGCATCGCCGTCGACTACGACCATGAAGCCGCCGCAAAGCAGGCCGAACAAGCGGGAAGACCGGAATGGGCGCAAGCGCTGCGGACTGGTTTTATAAAGGATTGAGCGAAGCTCATATCGAGCATCACGATTGAAGTGCATTGGTTATGGCCGAGGGATGAAGCGCAAAGTCACGCTCCGATCGACGCTGCTGATCGCCGCTCCCTTGTGTCTGGCCGYCCTCCCGGCCTTGGCTCAGGATGCGCCCGGAACAATCATCTCGATCATCGGTGGCCTCGCGCCGGACGATTTGCTCAACATCCGCGCGACCGCTTCACCGGGCGGAAAGATCGAAGCGCGCCTGCCCAACGGCGCGGCCGTGAAGAATTACGGCTGCAAGGCCGTCAACAATTATCCATGGTGCAAGGTCGAGGACACGCAGGACGCCCACATCACCGGCTGGGCGCCGGCCCGCTATCTCAGTCCCAACAACCCGGCGCCGCCTCCTGAAGACGGCGCCGCGCCGGCGACCGCCACAGTCGCGTCTCAATCGCCTCCTGAGGAGCCACAGCCGGATATAGCGGCGCGCCTGGGCGGCGGCGAGCCGGCCGAGCCGCCTTCCGCGGCCGAAATCGGCAAGACCGCCATGCTGGATGCCTATGGTCTCGCTTTCGCAGCCGCGGCAAACGCCCAATCCGACGCTCCTGCCCCCGACGCCGCCGGCGGTATCCCCTGCGCGCGCCGCATCGGCCAGCCGATGACCCGCTGCGACGTCAGCGTTACCCGCAAGGACGGCGACAGCACGGTGACCGTGACCTGGCCCGATGGCGGAGCGCGCGTCATCATCTTCCATAGCGGCCAGCCAGCCAGCTCGGATTCGCCCGACGAATTGCGGTTCACGCGTGAAGGCACGCTGAACATGATCCGCGTCGGCGTTTCCGAGCGTTTCGAGATCACGGACGAACTAGCGCTGGGCGAATAGAGGGATTAGGCCGTCGGGGAACACCGACCCGCAGCTTACTGCCCTTCATTTTCGGGGTTACATCCGCCAAAACTCTTCCCTATAAGGCCCTCCTAGCCTGATACCTGAATCGCAAGCACAACCGGCCGGGTCCTCCCCCCGTCCCGGTTTTTCGTGCAAGCCGCTCGCCGAACGGATTTTTCGAATATGCCAAGACGCACCGACATCAAGTCGATCCTGATCATCGGGGCCGGCCCCATCGTCATTGGCCAGGCTTGCGAGTTCGACTATTCGGGCACCCAGGCCTGCAAGGCGCTGAAGGAAGAGGGCTTCCGCGTCATCCTGGTCAACTCCAACCCGGCCACCATCATGACCGATCCGGAGCTGGCCGACGCCACCTATATCGAGCCGATCACGCCGGAAGTGGTGGCCAAAATCATCGCCAAGGAGCGGCCGGACGCGCTGCTGCCGACCATGGGCGGCCAGACGGCGCTCAACACGGCGCTCTCGCTGCGCCGCATGGGCGTGCTCGACCGCTACAATGTCGAGATGATCGGCGCCGACGCGCATGCCATCGACAAGGCCGAGGACCGCGCGCTGTTCCGCCAGGCGATGAGCAAGATCGGGCTGGAGACGCCGCGCTCGATGCTGGCCAACGCCACCGACGTCAAGAACGCCGACCGCAAGACGCATGAGGCTGAGCGCGCGGCGCTCAAAGCCGAGAACCCGGAAAACCTCGATGGCGCGCTCGACGCACTGGAAACCCGCTGGAATCTCGGCGAAGGCGACCGCAAGCAGCGCTATATCAGCCATGCCATGGCGATCGCCGCCCAGGCGCTCGACCATGTCGGTCTTCCGGCGATCATCCGCCCCTCCTTCACCATGGGCGGCACCGGCGGCGGCATCGCCTACAACCGCGCCGAATTCTACGACATCGTCCAGTCCGGCCTCGACGCCTCGCCCACCACCGAGGTGCTGATCGAGGAAAGCGTGCTCGGCTGGAAGGAGTACGAGATGGAGGTCGTCCGCGACAAGGCGGACAACTGCATCATCATCTGCTCGATCGAGAACCTCGATCCGATGGGCGTGCACACCGGCGACTCGATCACCGTCGCGCCGGCGCTGACGCTGACCGACAAGGAATACCAGATGATGCGCAACGCCTCGATCGCGGTGCTGCGCGAGATCGGCGTCGAGACCGGCGGCTCCAACGTACAGTTCGCCGTCAACCCGGCCGACGGCCGCCTGGTCGTCATCGAGATGAACCCGCGCGTCTCGCGCTCCTCTGCGCTGGCCTCCAAGGCCACCGGCTTCCCGATCGCCAAGGTCGCGGCCAAGCTCGCCGTCGGCTACACGCTGGACGAGCTGGAGAACGACATCACCGGCGGCGCCACGCCCGCCTCCTTCGAGCCGACCATCGACTACGTCGTCACCAAGATCCCGCGCTTTGCCTTCGAGAAGTTCCCCGGCGCCGAGCCGGTGCTGACCACCGCCATGAAGTCGGTGGGCGAAGTGATGGCCATCGGCCGCACCTTCCAGGAATCGCTGCAGAAAGCTTTGCGTGGACTGGAAACCGGCCTGACCGGCCTCGACGAGATCGACATCCCGGGCTTCGGCCACGGGCCAACCGCCGCCGATCACGTCGACGACCGCAACGCGATCCGCGCCGCGCTCGGCACGCCGACGCCCGACCGGTTGCGCATGGTGGCGCAGGCGATCCGCATGGGCACGTCGCTCGAAGACGTGCACGCCATGTGCAAGATCGACCCGTGGTTCCTCGAGCAGATCGCCGGCATCATCGCCATGGAGGAGCGCATCCGTGAGCACGGCTTGCCGCAGGATGCCGTCAATCTGCGCATGCTGAAGGCGATGGGTTTTTCCGACGCCCGCCTTGCCTCGCTGACCAAGAYCGACGCGGAAGTCGTCCGGAAGGCCCGCGAAAAGCTCGACGTTCATCCGGTCTACAAGCGCATCGACACCTGCGCCGCCGAGTTCGCCTCGCCGACCGCCTACATGTACTCGACCTATGAAGTGCCCTTCGCCGGGACGCTCGACAACGAGGCGCGCGTGTCGGCGCGGAAAAAGGTCGTCATCCTCGGCGGCGGCCCGAACCGCATCGGCCAGGGCATCGAGTTCGATTATTGCTGCTGCCATGCCGCCTTTGCCCTGCGCGACGCCGGCTATGAGGCGATCATGGTCAACTGCAACCCGGAGACGGTCTCGACCGACTACGACACGTCCGACCGCCTCTATTTCGACCCGCTGACGGCGGAGGACGTGCTGGAGATCCTGCGCGCCGAGCAGGCCTCGGGCGAGCTCGTCGGCGTCATCGTCCAATTCGGCGGCCAGACGCCGCTGAAGCTGGCGGATGCGTTGGAGAAGGCCGGCATCCCGATCCTCGGCACCTCGCCCGACATGATCGACCTCGCCGAGGACCGCGACCGCTTCCAGAAGCTATTGCACAAGCTGAACCTCACCCAGCCGAAGAACGGCATCGCCTATTCGGTCGAGCAGGCCCGCCTCGTCGCCGGCGAGCTCGGCTTCCCGCTGGTCGTGCGCCCGTCCTATGTGCTCGGCGGCCGCGCCATGCAGATCATCCATGACGAAAGCATGCTGCAGACCTACCTGCTCGATACCGTGCCCGGCCTGGTGCCGGAGGACATCAAGCAGAAATACCCCAACGACAAGACCGGCCAGATCAACACGCTGCTCGGCAAGAACCCGCTGCTGTTCGACACCTATCTGTCCGGCGCCATCGAGGTCGACGTCGATTGCCTTTGCGACGGCAAGGAGACCTTCGTCTCCGGTATCCTGGAGCATATCGAGGAAGCCGGCATCCATTCGGGCGATAGCGCCTGCTCGCTGCCGACGCACTCGCTGCATCCCGACCTCGTCGACGAGCTGGAGCGCCAAACCGCGGCGCTTGCCCGCGCGCTCAATGTCGGCGGCCTGATGAACGTGCAATACGCCATCCAGGACGGCACGGTCTATGTGCTGGAAGTGAACCCGCGTGCGTCGCGCACCGTGCCCTTCGTCGCCAAGACCATCGGGCGTCCGATCGCCAAGATCGCCGCCCGCATCATGGCCGGCGAGACGCTGGAAAACGCCTTCGCCCATTACGGCGCCATGCCCGACGCGCGCAACCCCGGCCATATCGCGGTCAAGGAAGCCGTCTTCCCCTTCGCCCGCTTCCCCGGCGTCGACATCCTGCTCGGCCCGGAAATGCGCTCGACCGGCGAGGTCATGGGCCTCGATCGCGATTTCGCGCTGGCCTTCGCCAAGAGCCAGCTGGGCGCCAATGTCGACCTGCCCCGCTCCGGCACCCTGTTCGTCTCGGTGCGCGACGAGGACAAGAAGGGCATCCTGCCGGCGGTGAAACGCCTCGCCGGCCAAGGTTTTAAAGTGCTGGCCACCTCCGGCACCGCCCGCTTCCTCGCCGAGAACGGCGTGACGGCCGAGAAGATCAACAAGGTGCTGGAAGGCCGCCCCCACATCGAGGACGCCATCCGCAACCGCCAGGTCCAGATCGTCTTCAACACCACCGACGGCCAGAAGGCGGTGTCCGACTCGAAGTCCCTGCGCAGGGCAACGCTGATGCAGAAGGTGCCGTATTACACGACGCTGTCAGGGGCGGCGGCGGTGGCGGAGGCGATTGCGGCGCTGCGGGCGGGGAACCTGGAGGTGCGGCCGCTGCAGGAGTATTTTGGGTAAGGTCGTAGCGACGCGACCCAAATCTCGCTACGGCGTACCTTTGCTCGTTAGCTCACAGCCTCTGGAGTAGTCGTCTTTTCGATCTTATTTTTGGCTCGCTCCAACTTACTTGCGGCTTTCTTTATTCTGGAAGCCGCCTCCTTTGCCTTATCACCCTCAATTGTGTCGCGCTTAATTACCTCATTCTCGATAAGCTGTGAGAGGTTTTCGTTGCCGACTCTAATATCGGGAAAGAGCCTTCGAATTTCTCGCCGTAGGAGTGAGATTACTGGTTCTGAGCGCATGATCGCAGAGACCGTGAATTTGTTGAAAAGCTGGGCCTGCTGGTGAAAAGCATCCATCGCGTCGATTGTCAGCCCTTCCTTGGCGAATAGGAACAGGCACTGAAGATGGTCTTCATTTTTTGGATTCACGTCGGCTAAAACGATACGGCAGACTTCTTCATGGCTGATTTGGTTCGCCACATAGATCCGGACCAGTCGCCACTCGACGGCATTCGTCAGGATTACCCAATGGATACCCTGATGAGCGCCATAGTCGATGACCTGACGCAAATGATTATCCGCGAGTTCCGCACCGGCTGATTTCACCTCGACAAGCAATCGAAGTTTGCCGCCTATCTTAATCGCAAGATCGACGTAGGTGGCTTTGATCTGATGCTCGGAGGTGAGCTCCTCGTATTTCTCGTAACCGAACACCTCGGCAAGGATGTCTTTCACCAGCGTAACGGTGTCGGCCTCGGCCACATCCGATTTCTGCTGTGTTACGGCAATACGCTGATATTTCTTGATATTCGACGCAATCCGGTCGACGAACTTCTTAGGTAGCTTATTCATGACTCGCCCTCCCTATCCCCACCGGGATTTGAGGACGACTTTACTTTAAAGACAAGCAGAAATTACGCCGGCTTGAAAAATGTGTCCCGTGGCTGTCGTAATCACGCCACCGCTACACACTCAATCTCGATCAACTCCATCGGCCATGACGCCACCGACACGAAACTCCGCGCCGGCGGGTTGGTGGCAAAATACTTCGCGTAGACCTGGTTGATGGCGTTATAGAAGCCGGGGCGTAGATGCGCACCATCACCACCTTGTCCAGCGGGGTGCCGGCCGCTTCCAGGCAGTGTTTCAGCGCCTTCAGCGATGCCTCGGTCTGGGTCTCGATGTCGCCGCGCACCATCTCGCCGATCGCCATGTCGGCAGGCGGCGTCGCCGAGATGAACACGAAGCCGTTGGCGCACATGGAGAAGGTGCGCTTGTCTCACCCCTGCCCTAGATAAGCCGACCGATCCTTGCGCAAAAAATGCGCAACGTAGCGTTCCTTCGCCCCCCTCTCTGTCCTGCCGGACATCTCCCCCTCAAGGGGGGAGATTAGCCGTCACGCCGGCTTTCGCCAATCTCCAACGTCGCAGGAAAGGCGGAGGCGTCGAAGCTGCCAATCTCCCCCCTTGAGGGGGAGATGTCCGGCAGGACAGAGAGGGGGGCCTCGCACCGACGCTGGCCTATTGGCTTCTCCCAAACCCTTACTGATGCGCGACCGCCAGGTCCTTCACGTGCTTCTCATGCATCTTCAAAACCGGCAGCGTCTTCTTGGCGAATTCCTTCAGCGCCGGGTCGTCGCCGGAATTGGCATAGGTGGAAAACAGCGCCACCGCATCCTTATGCGCGTCGGTCTGYATCTTGATGTATTTGGCGTCGAAGTCCTTGCCGCCGGCAGCCTTCAATTCGTCGAGCATCTGCTGTTCCTTCGGCTGCAGCGCCGGGCCGGCGGGCTTGATCGACGCGGTGGTCTGGCCCTGGCTCATTGCCGCCTTGAAATCCTCGCCCGCCTTGCTGTGATCCTTGATCATCTGCGCGGCGAAGGCCTTGACGTCGGCCGATGCCGACTTCTCCTGCGCCAGCTTGCTCGACTGGATCTCGGATTCATTGGCGTTGGGCACGGTGGTGACGAAGGTCTGGGTGTCGACCTTGTTCTCGGTCACCATCGGTCCCACGGCATCTGTGTCGTCCGATTGGGCGAACGCGGCGGGCGCGCCGGCAAGAAGCGCGACGGCGACCAGGGGCAGCAGCGTTTTCATCTCGATCTCCGGTCCGAAACAGCCCCTCCGCCTTCCCCAACGCCGCACCGGCCCCAGGGGTTGCCTCAAAAAGAGCGCGCGGGCCGAGGCCCGCATCGCCATCAGTGGCAGTGCGCGGCGGGCGCCTGTCCGGCATATTGCAACTGCTCGTGCCAGTTCGGGCGCCCTTCCGGCGTGAAATCCATCAGATTCCACAGGATCTCGCAGGTGCCGATGGCGCGAGGGTCCTGGCCGGGTTCGGACGGCTCGAAGCCGAGCTCCGACGACCAGAAATGCCGGATGCCGTCGCCGTCGCGGTGGAACACCGAAAGCAGCGGTATCTGCGCGCCTTCGGCGGTTTCGGAATTGTAATCCCGCTTGAAAGCGTTGCCGGCCGAGGAGACCAGCCGCATGTTTTTCCAGCCGCGGTCACGGCCGAGYGCCATCAAATTGTCGAGCGCGGTCTTCGCCACCACGGCGAAGTTGAAGCCCGCCGCTTCGAGATGGCCGATCGCGCCGTCGAACTGGTCGAGCAGCGCGGTGCAGGACGGGCATGGCTGGTCCTGCCGGGCAAGCTTCGCCGTCTCGCCGCCCGCCGCCACCTCGCGCGTCTCCTGCGGATGGCGCGGGAACATCATCTGGTAGAGGATCAGCGTATCCTTCCCCGGCGCGAAGAGGCCCGACAGCTTGACCTTCGCCGGCTGGTTCTTGTCGTCCAGGGCATCGAACACATAATGCTGCGGCACCAGCCCGCCCGGCGGCAAAGCGCGCCTCGCTTCGGCGACCGCCTCCATGGCGCGGCGCAGCTCGATTTCCTTCTTCAGCAGTTTCTCGCGGGCCGTGCGGTAGTTGGCGGATTCATTGGGAAAGGTGATCATGATCGTCTCCTTGGCCTTCGCGCCGGCGTCCCGGCGCGGGTTGCTCTACGACCCAAGGACGCGCCGCCCGGATGCGATCCGACATTTTTTCATCGTCGGAACCAGCCCCGCTTTGCGGCATTCCTTTGCCTGACTAGAACCGTCCGGGAACGGGGGAGAAAAATGACCGACAGCGACGAGATCGACCTGCGCTGCCCGCAGATCGTTGCCGACAACGCCGCCAAGGGCTTGCGGCTGCGCCAGCAGTTCGGCCGCGGCGGCACCGAGATCGGCGTCGCGCGCGCCACCGAGCTCAAGAACCGCAAGAATCTGTCGCCCTCGACCATCCGGCGCATGGTCAGGTATTTCGCCCGCCACGAGGTCGACAAGAAGGGCAGGAATTACGGCAACGAGGACAATCCCTCGGCAGGCTACATCGCTTGGCTGCTGTGGGGCGGCGACGAAGGGCGCGCCTGGGCGCTGGAGATGAAGAAGAAGGTCGGCAACGCGCCGGACATCTGACGCGCTATCCCTTCACACCGCCGGCGGTAAGCCCGGAGACGATGCGGCGCTGGAAGATCAGCACCAGCACCACCAGCGGCACGGTGACGATCACCGAGGCGGCCATGATGTTGCCCCAGGGGATCTCGAACTGCGAGTTGCCCGACAGAAGCGCGATCGCCACCGGCACGGTGCGCTGCGTGTTGGTGGAGGTGAAGGTGAGCGCGAAGAGGAACTCGTTCCAGGCGCTGATGAAGGCGAGCAGCCCGGTGGTGGCGAGCGCCGGCCACATCAGCGGCAGGAAGATGCGCGTGACGATGAGCCACGGCCCGGCGCCGTCGAGGATCGCCGCCTCCTCGATCTCGACCGGCAGGTCGCGCACGAAAGTGGTGAGCACCCAGACCGTGAACGGCAGCGTGAAGATCATGTAGGACAGGATGAGCGCCAAGAGCGAATTGTAGAGATGCAGCGCCCGGATGATCTCGAACAGCCCGGCAAGCGCGGCCACCTGCGGAAACATCGAGACCGACAGGATGGCGAGCATCAGCGCCGAGCGCCCGCGAAAACGGATGCGCGCCAGCGCATAGGCCGCGGTGATGCCGATGAGCAGCGAGACCACCACGACCGCGCCGGAGACGACGAGCGAATTGACGAGATTGCGCAGGAAGGGACCTTCGGTCAGCACATTGCGGTAATTGGCGAGGCTGAACGATCGCGGCCACAGGTCCGCCTGGAACAATTCGGTTCCCGACTTCAGGCTGGTGACGATGGCGTAGTAGAACGGAAACACTGCGACGAAGACGATCGCCAGAAGCAGCAGATAGAAGGCGGCGCGCTTCAGCATCTTCACCTCAGCGCCCTCCCTCGAAGCTCAGCCGGCCGAGCCGGATATAGGCGATGGTGAGCAGGCCGACGATCAGGAAAAGCAGCGTCGAGGCGGCTGAGCCATAGGCGAACTTGTCGAACTCGAACAGGTTCTCGCGCGCGAAGATCGACATCGACTTGGTCCGCACGTTGTTCGGCGTCAGCACATAGATCAGGTCGAAGATGCGCAGCGCATCGAGCGCGCGGAAGATCACCGCCACCATCACCGCAGGCCGGATCAGCGGCAGCGTCACCCATCGGAAGACTTGCCAGGGGCTGGCGCCGTCGAGCTTCGCCACTTCGAGGATCTCACGCGGCAGCATCTGCAGGGCCGCCAGGATCAGCAGCGCCATGAACGGCGTCGACTTCCAGATATCGACGATGAGCACCGCGATCATCGCGGTGTCGGCGCTGGCGGTCCAGGCGATCTTGTCGTGGATCAGGCCAAGGTTGAGGAGAACGACATTGATGATGCCGAACTGGTCGTTGAGCATCCACTGCCACATCTTGGCCGAAACGATGGTCGGGATCGCCCAGGGGACGAGGATCGCCGCCCGCACGATGCCGCGCCCCGGGAATTCGGCGTTGAGCGCAAGCGCGACGACCATGCCGAGCACCGTCTCGCAGGCCACCGACACCACGGCGAAGCGCACCGTGTTCCACACCGCGCGCCACCAGACCGGATCGACCAGCAGCCCGTCATAGAGCACCCGGCCGCTCGGCAGCCGCAACACCGAAAAATAGTTGTCGAAGCCCACCCATTGCCGCGCGTCGAGATCGGCCAGCGAGGCGTCGGTGAAGCTGTAATAGACCGTGCGCAGGAACGGCCAGCCGGCGACGACGGCGAGCACGAAGAGCATCGGCGTCAGAAACAGCCAGGCCGTGCGCACGCGCCGGCGCATCAGCGGCGATCGCCCTGCCGCGCTCACCAGCCCTTGCCTTTCAGCCTGGTCAGCCTCGCCTCGAGCTCGGCCAGATTGTCGGCGGCGGTTCCGTTCCCGGAGATCGTGTTGTGCACGGCCGTCCAGAACTGGCTCGATGCCTCGTTGTATTTGATCCTGGCGGTCGCCGAGGGACGCGGCTGCGCATTGAGGAAGATCGGTTTCCAGCGCGGCACGATCGGCTGCTGCCGGGCGATGTCGGGATCGTCATAGAGCGCCGCGATGGTCGGCAGGTTCGACGTCTTCAGCGTCCGGTATTTCTGCATCTCGGGCGAGGCGATGAACTTGACCAGGTCGATCGCCTCGGCGGGATGTTTCGAATATTTGGAGACGGCGAGGTTCCAGCCGCCCAACGTCGCGACCGGATGCCCGCTATCGCCGGCCGGCAGCGGCGCCACGTCGAACTTGCCCTTGATCGGCGAATTCTCGCTGTTGCCGAGCGCATAGGCATAGGGCCAGTTGCGCATGAAGACGGCATTGCCGGTCTGCCAGACGCCGCGCGCTTCCTCCTCCTGATAGGCAAGCACGCCCGGCGGCGCGATCGTGCCGATCCAGCCCTTGACCCTGTCGAGCGCCGCCGCCGCCTTTGGATTGTCGATGGAGATGCGGCCGTCCGGCTCGATGATCCCGCCGCCGCCATTCGACATCACCCATTCGAGCGCGTTGCAGGTCAGCCCTTCATAAGCATTGCCCTGGAAGACATAGCCCCAGAGATCCCTGTTGCCGGCCGCCCGCTCCTTGTTCATGACGAGCTTGGCGGTGTCCTGCAATTCCTTCCAGGTGGTCGGCACCTTGGCGTGATATTTGTCGAGCAAATCCTTGCGGTAATAGAGCGCCGGCGCATCGGTGAAGATCGGCAGGGCGACCAGCCTGCCGTTGACCGTCTGCGATTGGATGATCGACGGGAAATGCGCGCCCGCCACATCCCTGGTCGCCTCGGTCAGGTCGACCAGTTGGCTGGCCAGCTGCGGCGCCCAGATGACGTCGGTCTGGTAGACGTCGATGTCGCTGCTGCCGGCGGCAAGCCAGAGCCGGTACTGGCCGAACTGGTCGGTGGTCGAAGGCGGGATGACGACGATGTCGACCTTGTTGCCGCTCTTTTTCTCGTAACGGTCGAGGATCTCGCGCAGCACCTTGATGCCGTTGCCGGTGTCGCCCGACACAATCGACAGTTCGATGGCGCGCGCCGGAGAAGTCGCCAGCAGCAAGCTTGTTACGAAAGCGAAAACGGCAGGTGCTAAGAACTTCACGGGCGGGTCGCTCTCGCTTCCGAGCCGGCGAGGCGGACGTCCGCGCATTCGTCAGCTCATCAAGACCCCACCCCGCGTTGAATGCCGAGCGCCGCTTTTCGGTTCCGTCGGTGCTGCGGTGACGGTCGGGCCAGCGGTCGGTGAAGCCGGACCCGGTCGGCTCGACCGCGTCGGCATCGCGCTCCCTTGACCCGCTTTTCGCGAAAGCGGACGGGCTCCGAAACCCCCGCCCCGGAGCCCGTCTGGGAGTGGCTGACGCATGCCGGCACAGCCGCCTCCGACGCCTTGCCAGCGTCGATCCGCCGATCGGCCGCCCGGCACGACGACGCATTAGCATGACCTAACGTCAGCCTATGTGAAGCCGTTCACAATGCTGGCGCTGTCAGCCTTCCCAGTCGACCGGAATCATGCCTAGCCGCTCGTAGAGCCTGAAGGCCGYCGTGTTCTTCACCGTGTTGGTCTTGAGATCGACATGCGTCGCCCCGCGCTCGCGAAAGGTCAGGAACACGTGCCGCATCAACGCCTCGCCGAGGCCTTGCCGTCTCGACYCCGGATGGACGGCGAGGCCCTTGACGAAGCCGGACGTCCAGCAGAGCGCTGCGCCCGCAAGCAGGCCCTTGCCGTCGATCGCCAGGAAACAGAGGGCGGGGTCGAATTCCGCATCGCCGGCGATGCGCGGCCACCATTCGTCGAACGACCCGTCGGCGCCGTCGTCGAACACCTCTTCCAGCAGCGCGTGCAAAGCCTGCGCGTCACGATGCTCGAAGGCGCGCATGACAAAACCCTCCGGCCAATGCGGCGCGGTGAGCGTATCGTCGAGCAGCTTGCGCAGGCGGACGTCGTTGGGAGCCGGCGGGCGGGGCGTCGTGTTCTGATGCATGGCGCTGTCTCGAAACGCCGCGCGGATCGTCCGGTCAGGCGTCGGGCTGCAGTCGCCGCCGCTTGCGGTCAACGCCGAGGCCCGTCGCCTCGAGCAGGCCCTTGCGCTTGGCGTCGTAGTAGTAGCCGGTCTGGTAGAGCGTGTCGGCCCGCTTGGCGTTGCCGCCCGAAACCAGCCAGGCGCCGCGCAGATATTTCACCGCGTATTTGAGATTGGTCTCGGCGTCGAACAGGCCGGCCGCCGGCCCGTCATAGCCCATGCCGCGCGCCGTCGCGTGCTTGATCTGCATCAGTCCCCAATGGCCGTGATTGTAGGCTTTCGGGTTGAAGGTGCTCTCGCGGTTGACGACATGGCGCACCAGCTCGACCGGCACTTCGTAGATCGCCGAATATTTCTCGATCAGCCGCTCGATCTCGCCGCGCGGGCCGCTGGCATGCTGCTCGGGCTGGCCGGGTGCCGCCAGCAACGCCGGGTTGTCGGGCACCACATAGGCGGCCTGCTGGACGCCCGGCATCGGGGCGACTTTCGCCGACTGGCCGGTGACCGGCATTGCCATGCCCGCGGTCGTGTAGACCGCCGCTTGCTTGATCGACGCCCCTTGCTTGATGGATCCTGGACTGGTCGGCGAGCCGCCGGCCGTCAGCACCGGCGGCGGCGGAAACTGGCCGGCCATCGGCGTCGCTCCGGCGAAGGCCGCGGGCTGAGCCAGCGTCGCGCCGGGCTGGACGGGCGGCGGCAACAGCGCGCCTTGCGTCACGGGCGCCCCCGGCGCGGTCGCCATGGCGACGGCATCGCCGGCGAGCGCCGCGGTCTGCACCTGCGCGAGGCCGGAAGGCTCCGGCAGCACGGCCACGGTTTCCGGCAGCGCAACGGTCGGCGTATCGTCCGCGACGGCAGGCGTCGAAGCCGCCGCAAGCGCGGGCGCGGCCTTCATTTGCGAGGTCGTGTTGCAGCCGCTGAGACCGGCTGTTGCAACGAGCACGCCGAGCGCGGTGAATATGATTTTAGCTGGCAAGCCGTGCAGGTCCGGTTTGTCGGTTGTTAAGGAGTCCTTACACCAGCGATTCACACCCGGCAATCGGGGCCACTAGGCGGTTTTCGGGTGGCGATAACAGGGCGGAAATGCCATATTGTTCTGGATATGTACTCGTTTTTCGCCGTTTTACGGAAGGAATACGCCATGAAACCCACATCTGAGATCACGGCCGGCCACGCAGTGTTAGAAACAGTGATCGGCTTCATGGGCATCGCCTGGAGCGAGAAGGGCCTGATCCGGCTCTGCCTGCCCGAACGCAGCCGCGAGGCGATCGAGCGCCGGCTGTTGCGCCACCCCGGCGTCTCGACCTCGACGGACCAGCCGCGATGGGTGGTCGAGCTGATCGCCTTGATCAAGGCCTACGCGGCCGGCGAGGACGTCGACTTCTCCGGCGTGCCGGTCGATCTGGACGGCGTCGACGACTTTCGCCTCGCCATCTACGATGCGGCGCGCAAGCTCCGCTTCGGCGAGACCACCACCTATGGTGAGTTGGCCAGGCGCGCCGGCCATGCCGGCCTTCCGCGCGAGACGGGTGCGGCGCTCGGCGCCAACCCGGTGCCGCTGGTTATCCCGTGCCACCGCATCCTCGCCGCGGGCGGCAAGATCGGCGGCTTTTCCGCTCCAGGCGGCTCGGCGACCAAGGAAAAGATGCTGGCCATGGAAGGCGTTCGCGTCGGCCCGCCGCCGGCGGCGCAGGCCTCGTTCGGTTTCTGAGGGGCGCCTGCTCGCTCCCCCGTATCAATTAGTCATGCAGGAACCGGCGGCGGAAGCGCCGGTCGAAATCCGGACGCTTGCAGACATAGACCATGCAGGACCTGGTGTCGGCGCTCGGCACATAGGCGCGCGCCCGCACTTCGCCCGCGTTGCAGAAGCGCTCGTCACGCACATAGCGGTCGTAGAGCGGCAGCCCCGGCACGCGCGCCGACTGGTAGCGCAGGATGACGGCGCCCTGTCTGGCGATCGTCGCCTGCACCCGGTCGCAGCTCATGCGCGTCGGATCGTAACGCGACACCGCTTGCGCCTCCGCGGCCAACAAGATGAAGCAGGCGGCAAGCAGGATTGTCTTCATGGTTCCTCTCCTAAAGCAATCCAGGAAAAGTGCGTAGCGGTTTTCCGTCCGGAATTGCGTCAAACCGCTCTCACGCGGCAAGCATCTCATCCCTCCACAACGCGGGGCCGCTGTCAAAACTTCCATTGCCTTCGATGAGGACGACATGCCGGCAGCGCCTCAAGCGACCCGTCTTGTTTTCTCGCGCAAACTATCCTATATCCGCTACATTGAATTTGGCCGATCGATCGGGCCTCGCGATCCCTCGCGTTTGCTGACGTCTCCAAAATTTCGATACCACCGGCCGGACTTTGGTCCGGTCAAACAAAAGCAAATGTGGAAGGGCATTTTCCATGGCAACTGGTACGGTCAAGTGGTTCAACGCCACCAAGGGCTACGGCTTCATTCAGCCTGACAATGGCGGCGCGGACGTTTTCGTCCACATCTCCGCTGTCGAGCGCGCTGGCATGACCAGCCTCGCTGAAGGCCAGAAAATCAACTTCGAGATCGAGCAGGACCGCCGCACCGGCAAGTCCGCTGCTGGGTCTCTGAGCAAGGCAGCCTGATTTAGCGCAGGGCGCGCGCCGGACGAAGGTTCGGGGCGCGCGGCAAGTCACGGATGTACTGACGGTCGCGCGAGAAGCGCGCCGGAGCGAAAAGACCCGACAAGCTGGAACAGCAGATAGCTGCCAGCCCGGACCAGACGCTCCCGATCAGGCTACCGGCATAGGAAGGCGGGCATTGCCCGCCTTTTTTGTTGCCTAGAGTTTGGGGCGAGTTCTTCTTCGGGCCCAGCAGGCCCACGGGTGGCACTTTGGGGCCATTAGTGCTACCTTTCATGCATGACCAAACTCGAGCAGATCGAAAAGTCCGTCGCCGAACTGAGCCCCGAAGAGCTGAAAGCCTTTGCCGCCTGGTTCGAGGCGCTGCAGGCTGATCTGTGGGATAAGCAGATCGAAGCCGACGCGAGGGCGGGGCGGCTGGACAAGCTTGCAGAACAAGCACTGGCCGACCACCGCGCCGGCCGGACCCGGCCTCTGTGAACCACTTTGCCGCCCCTTCGTTATGGGACGCCTACGATAAATTACCTAAATCAATCAGGATGACGATAGCTTTGCCAAGCTGCGCGCAGATCCGTTTCATCCTTCGCTCCATTTCAAGCGGGTTGGACGTTATTGGTCAGCTCGAGTTGATCTGGACTACCGTGCCGTCGCAGTCCGGGACCAGGACGACATGATCTGGTTTTGGATCGGCACCCACTCCGAATGAACGCCTTTTGAAATAGCCGCTTACGGCCGTGAGCGTACCGAGCGGCTCGTTGGCGCGCTCGTACAGGTCAGGTGCGAAGCGGCGATCGCATGAGGAATTACCCCACCCACTCGATCGGCACATGCCCCTTGTCCGCCTCGACCCGCTTCAGCCAGGCGGCGACGGCCGGATAGGCATCGAGCTGGAAGCCGCCCATCCCGGCGGTGTGGGTATAGGCATAGAGCGCGATGTCGGCGACGCTGTAGGCGCTGCCTGCAAAGAACTCGTTCCGCTGCAGATGCTGGTTCATCACGCCCAGCGCCTTGTTGCCGCGCTCCAGCGTCTGCGCCAGCCGTTCCGGCGTGGCGTCCTTCGCCCGTTCCGGGAAGGTCAAAAGCGCCTTGCGCACCGCGATGTAGGGCTCATGGCTGTATTGCTCAAAGAACAGCCATTGGTAAGCCAGCGCCCGCTCATATTTGTCGGCCGGCAGGAAGCGCGTGCCCTCGGCGAGATAGAGCAGGATGGCGTTGCTCTCGGCGATGCGCCTGCCGTCGTCGAGCTCGAGCATCGGCACCATCGCGTTCGGATTCTTGGCGACATAGTCGGGCTTGCGCGTTTCGCCGGTATGCGAACTCACCTCGACCCGGGTGAAGGGGACGCCGAGCTTCGCCATCAACAGCCGCGGCTTGTAGCAATTGCCGCTGTCGGCCATGTCGTAAAGGATCATACCTCTTGCCTCTCCGAGTCTCCTTGGAACGCTCTAACGCGCGCGGCCAGGTCCCATCCAGTGATTTGTTTTTGAGAAGAACCATCAGCGACGCTTATACGTCCTTTGGGGGCCAGCATCAGCGATGCTGATAGCTTTCTCTGGTCGGCATCAGCGATGCTGATGCAGGGGTACGACCTTGTTGCCGGCGTCGAGCAGGGCACCGATGGAAAGCGGTTCTTCCTCGAAGATCGTGCCGGCGAGCGCCGGGCGAGCGAGATGGAAACCCTGCAAAAGGTCGACGCCGCCCTCGAGCGCGACGCGCAAATGCTGCGCGTTTTCGATGCCCTCGACCAGCACTTTTGYGCCGCGATCATGCAGCGTCGCTACCAACGGCCGGAAGAAGCGCTCGGCGGCGGCGTGGCGGCAGAGCTCGCCGAACCAGGCGCCATCGATCTTGACGATGTCGGGCGCAAGCAGGTCGATGCGCGCCTCGGTCGAATGCCCCGTGCCGAAATCGTCGATGGCGATGCGGATCCCGTCGCGCCGCATTTCGCGCACCAGGCTGGCAAGAACGTGATCGTCGGCCGCCTGCTCGGTGATCTCGCAGACCAGCAGGCCGGGCTCCAGATCGAAATCGCCGAGATGCCTGGTCATCAGCCGGATCTCGGCCAGCGCCCGTCCGAGATGGTCGTTGACGTTCGGATTGTAGTTGAAGAACAGCGTCAATCCCTCGACGCCGATGTTGCGATAATTGCCGAGATGCAGCATCCGGCACAGCGTTTCGACAAACAGCCGGTCGGACGCGGGAACGCCGCCGAAGAAGATCGAAGAGGCTACCGGCTGGGCAATACGGCGCGGCTCGATCAGCCCTTCAACGGCAACCGCCCTGAGCACGCTGCCTTCCGGCGCGAAGATCGGTTGATAGGCGCTCCACAGCCGGAACTCGCCATAGACGCCGAACTGGAGGCCGATCTCGTCGGCGAAGATCGCCCCGGCGACGTTGCGCCGCCTGTCCGGTTGTCCGCTCATGGCGCGACCTTGCGCCCGAACACTCTTGCCCGTCGCGCCTGCGGCGCCGGGGCGCCGCTTGCGGCGACCTGTGCCTTGCTTTCTTCGGCCGAAGGCTGCCGCGCGACCTTGCCGAAGACGCGAAAGCTGGTGGGGGCAAGTTCCGGCCGGGCAAGCACATAACCTTGCACCATCGAGGCGCCGGACCTCTCGGCGAGCTCCAGCTGCCAGCTTTCCTCGATCCCTTCGAAGACGGTGCGGATGCCCTGGTCCTCGAAGCTTTGCACCATCGCCGTCAGCAACGCGAAGCCGGCGCCGGACTCCATCAGGTGGGTGATCCAATGCGCATCGAATTTGACGATGTCGGGCTTGAGTTCCTTGATCCGGTTGATGTCTGAATCATCGGCGCCATAGTCGTCCACCGCGATGCGGAACCCGTTCGCCCTGAGCGCCTCGACGAAGCCGTAGAGCGTTTCCTGCGAAGCCGATTTCTGCTCGGTGACCTCGCAGACGATGCGGCGCGGATCGATGCCGGCTTCGTGCAGCACCAGCCGCATGTCGCGCAGCGCCTTGTCGGCGATGCTGCGATCGGTGAAGACCGAAGGGTCGAAATTGACGAAGATGGAGGCCTCTTCCGGCAGGCAGGCGCCGGCGTTCAGAAGATGCAGCGTGCGCGTCAGGGCCTCGATATGCAGTCGGTCGGCCGCCGGGCAGGTCCCGAAGAATGCCCCCGGCGATTGCGGCTCGCCGTCGCGGAACGGCCGGATCAGCCCCTCGAAAGCAGCGACCGAAAGCTTGCCCTCCTTGAAGGCGAAGATCGGCTGGAACGCGCTCTGCAGCGTATAGATGCCCCAGACACCCGAGGAGGTGCCGTCGTCATGACGGATGATATGGGCAAGCCCGATGCTGCGCGACAAGATTTCCCGCTCCGCGAATAGGCGCAATCCGATCTGCGATCCTGCCAGCCAAGGGTTTACCGGCCGTTGATGAATTTAGCGTTGCCGCTCACGCAGGCTGACTTTGGTCACGCCTCCTTGACCTCTGGCTCATCGCACAATGCTTGCGCTCGGCGCCATGATGCGACATGAGAGGCGCCGCGGCCGCTCCTGGCCGCCTTTCCTAGGAGACATCTTGTCATGGCCTTTCTCGCCGACGCCCTTTCCCGCGTTAAGCCTTCCGCRACCATCGCGGTGACGCAGAAAGCGCGCGAGCTGAAAAATGCCGGCCGTGACGTGATCGGCCTCGGCGCCGGCGAGCCGGATTTCGATACGCCCGACAACATCAAGAACGCGGCGATCGAGGCGATCCGCCGCGGCGAGACCAAATATCCGCCGGTCTCCGGCATCGTGCCGCTGCGCGAGGCGATCGCGAAGAAATTCAAGCGCGAGAACAATCTCGACTACCGCCCGGAGCAGACCATCGTCGGCACCGGCGGCAAGCAGATACTGTTCAACGCCTTCATGGCGACGCTGAACCCGGGCGACGAGGTCATCATCCCGCGCCCCTACTGGGTGAGCTATCCCGAAATGGTGGCGATCTGCGGCGGCACCTCGGTCTTCGCCGACACCTCGATCGACAACGGCTTCAAGCTGACGGCCGAAGTGCTGGAAAAGGCGATCACGCCGAAAACCAAATGGCTGTTGATGAATTCGCCGTCCAATCCGTCGGGCGCCGCCTACACCGAGGCCGAGCTTCGGGCGCTGGCCGATGTGCTGCTCAAGCATCCGCATGTCTGGACGCTGACCGACGACATGTATGAGCACCTGACCTATGGCGACTTCATCTTCAAGACCATCGCCGAGGTCGAGCCGAACCTTTATGAGCGCACGCTGACCATGAACGGCGTGTCGAAAGCCTATGCCATGACCGGCTGGCGCATCGGCTACGCCGCCGGCCCGGTGCCGCTCATCAAGGCGATGGACATGATCCAGGGCCAGCAGACCTCGGGCGCCTGCACCATCGCGCAATGGGCTTCCGTCGAGGCGCTCAACGGTCCGCAGGACTTCATCGCCAAGAACAAGGCGATCTTCCAGGGCCGGCGCGACCTCGTCGTCTCGATGCTCAACCAGGCGCGCGGCATCACCTGCCCCTCACCCGAAGGCGCCTTCTACGTCTATCCGTCTTGCGCCGGGCTGATCGGCAAGAAGACCAAGACCGGCAAGGTGATCGACAATGACGAGACGTTCTGCTCCGAGCTGTTGGAAGCCGAAGGCGTCGCGGTGGTGTTCGGCTCGGCTTTCGGCCTTGGACCGAACTTCCGCATCTCCTATGCCACGTCGGATGCCTTGCTGGAGGAAGCCTGCACGCGCATCCAGCGCTTCACCGCGTCGCTGACCTGATCGGCGGCATCGCCATTTGAATGAGAAACCCGGCTTGAGCCGGGTTTTCTATTGGACAGCTTCAGCCGCCATATTGCTCCGGCGTCACCGCCTCCAGCCAGTCGGCGTGCACGCCATTCAGCGCCTCCTGCATGGCGATGTGCGCCATGGCTGTTTTCGCGCCGGCGCCATGCCAGTGCTTTTCGCCCGGTGCGAAGGAGACGACGTCCCCTGCCCTGATGATCCGGACCGACTCGCCCCAGCTCTGGGTAAGCCCGGCGCCGGCGGTGACATAGAGCGTCTGCCCGAGCGGATGGGTGTCCCAGTAAGTGCGCGCGCCGGGCTCGAAACTGACCAGCGTCGCCCTGAGCCGCGCCGGCGCCTCCTTCTCGATGATCGGCGTCTGCAGCACCCGGCCGGTGAAATACCTGTCCGGCGCGATGATGGTCGGCACGCTGCCGCAAGCAATGATCTTCATCGTCTCAATCCTCGAACTGATGCCGCATCGGCGGTGGTGGCCGCTCACCCTCGCGGCGGCGCTTTGCGTCGATGCCGCGCGCGACGCAACCGCCTCCGGGCTGGGGCATCGCACTTCGGTCACGGTCACCTGACTTCGGCAGCCGTGGCCAGAACAGCCCGGCCCGCTTGCGGTGGGCCGCGTAGGCGTCGGCCATTTCCGTCCGCGAGAACTTCTTCTCCTCGTCCAGCGCGGCGATCAGATAAAGCACGAATATCCCTGCAACCGGCACCACAGCCCAGCTCGACCAGGTCGCGATGCCCCAGCCGGCCCAGAAGATGATGTAGGACGTGTAGAACGGATGGCGGAGGTACAAGAACGGCCCGTCGGTCACCAGGCCGTGCGGATCGTCGGCGTCGAAGACGAACCGCAGCCGCGCCTTGCGCGACCTCAAAATCGCCCACCAGAACAGCGCCGAACTCACCAGTTGAACCGCCAGCCCTACGATCTTGGCCAGCGGCGGCTGCGGGAGGATCCATATGATCGCCAGGAAAAACAGCGCCGTGGCGGCCACGACCACCGAGATTATCGTGGCGCCTGAGGACATGCCCGATGATTGGAAATGGGCGCGCGTCGACCACAGATACTGGCCGACCGTGGCGATACCGACGATCGAGACAAGAAGGTCGAGCCCGCGTTCCAAGTCAAATTCCATGGCCACACCGAGAATTCGAGGGCACTATAGCCGGTTGCTGCATATTAGTCTTTTCTTAACCAGAAACCTAAAGCGCGTGTAGACCCGGGAATGCGATGTTGGAAGCAACGCAATCCTGAGGTTCTATGCGCCATGGCCATTGCCGAGCGCACCATCAGCACCCCACAGGCCGATTTGCGCGTCAGCGAATCGGCGGGGCCAGGCATGCCCATCGTGATGATCCACGGGTCCGGCGCCTCGCGCGCGGTGTTCGCCCGCCAGTTCGACAGCCCGCTTGCCGACGCCCACCGGCTGATCGCTTTCGATCTCCCGGGCCATGGCGAGTCCTCGGACGCGGCCGACCCGGCGACGGACTATACGATCACCGGCCTGGCGCGATCGGCGGCGGAGCTCATCGACAACCTGAACGTCCGCCATGCCATCGTCTACGGCTGGTCGCTCGGCGGCCATGTCGCCATCGAGCTCGCAAGCTTCCATCCGGTCGTCAAGGGTCTGATGCTGACCGGCGCGCCGCCCGTGTCGAAGGGCTTCTTCGGCATGCTGCGCGGCTTCCACGCCAACTGGGACATGCTGCTGGCTTCCAAGAAATTCTATTCCGAGCGCGACGCCGAACGCTTCGAAACGCTCTGCTTCGGCGATAGCGCGGACGCGTCCTTCCGCGAAAACATTCTTCGCACCGACGGCCGTCTGCGCGCCACGGTGACACGCTCGATGATGGCCGGCAAGGGAGCCGACCAGAAGCAGGTGGTCGAGCAGGCCGACTTCCCGGTTGCCATCGTCAATGGCGAGAACGACCCGTTCATCCGGATTAACTACTTCGACACGCTGGACTGCGGCACGCTGTGGGAGCAATGCCACGTCGTRCCCGGGGCCGGACACGCCCCTTTCTGGGAGCGGCCGGACCTGTTCAATCCGATGCTGTCGCGCTTTGCCGGGTGGGTGGCGGCACAGGACGCCGCGATCGTCGTGCCAGCCCGGCGCCGTGCAGGCTGACGCCCCGTTCATCCGACGTCTCGCGCCTTGGTTTCGCTTCGCAGTGAGGTCGTCGCAACCGGCTTCGGGCAGTCGCCGAGCGACAGTCCTGACTCCGCGCTCAGGGCCGGCTGCAGCCGCTTCCAGGGCTATTTCTTCGGCAAGCCGGCGCCGCGCGACAGGGCAAGCGCCTTGTGTGCCGCCGCCCGCGAGCCGCTCGCCCTCACAGCCTGACGAACAGGAAATCGCGGCCTGCCGGACCCAAGCCGGCGAACATCCTATTTTTCTTGCCCTGCCGGCAAACCCGTGTGACGATGGTTTTGGGAAGAGGTGAAAACCCCGCCCGCGACGGCCGAACAGGCCGGCCGCCGCTCTGCACAGGGTGCGATCGGACGCAAACCGGTTTCCACTTTTGCTGATCGCCCTCTTGGGAAACGCCTGAGTGGAGGTTCAGCCATGGGTACTCGCGCCGGAGAACGACGCACGGGACCGAAATGCATCGCCATAGTCGGTCCCTTTGCAAGCGGTAAGACGACACTTCTCGAAGCAATTCTCGCCCGCACGGGCGCCATTCCCCGCCAGAACCCCGTTTCATCGGGCAACACCGTTTCCGATCATTCACCCGAAGCCCGCGCCCACGCCATGAGCGTCGAGGCGACCTTCGCGACCACCGATTTCATGGGCGAGCAGATCACTTTCGTCGACTGCCCCGGCTCGATCGAATTCGCCTTCGAAGCCGAACCCGTGCTTGCCGCCTGCGACCTCGCGGTCGTCGTCGCCGAGGCCGACGAGAAGAAGATCCCGGCGCTGCAGCTCATCATGCGCAAGCTCGACGACCTCGCCATTCCGCGCATCCTGTTCCTCAACAAGGTCGACAAGGCGATCGCGGGCGTGCGCGAGACGCTGAAGATGCTGCAGCCGGCGAGTTCTGTACCGCTGCTGCTGCGCCAGATTCCGGTGCGCAAGGACGGCGTCGTCATCGGCTCGATCGATCTGGCGCTGGAGCGCGCCTATATCTATCGCGAATACGCCGCGAGCGAAGTGGCCGAAATTCCAGGCGACGACAAGGCACGCGAGCTGGAAGCGCGTTTCTCCATGCTGGAGACACTTGCCGATCACGACGATCACCTGATGGAGCAATTGCTGGAGGAGATCGAGCCACCGAAGGACGCGATCTTCGACGATCTGTCGGCCGACCTGCGCGCCGGCGCGGTGACGCCGGTGCTGATCGGCACGGCCGAGAAGGGCAATGGCGTGCTGCGCCTGTTGAAAGCCATCCGCCATGATGCGCCCGATGTCGAGACGACGAGGAAACGCCTTGGCGCGCCGGACGGCCAGACGGTGGTGCAGGTGATGAAGACCATCCACACCGCGCATGGCGGCAAGCTTTCGGTGTCGCGCGTGCTTTCCGGCCAATTGGCCGACGCGGCCGAGCTCTTCCTGTCCAACGGCGACACGGCAAAGGTCTCGGGCATCTACAGGATGCTGGGCAAAGACCAGATCAAGCAGACATCGGCCAAGGCCGGCGACACGGTCGCGCTCGGCAAGCTCGACAACGTCAAGACCGGCCAGACGCTGAGCTCGACCAAGGGCGGCATCCGGCCATTGGTCACATTGGAGCCGCCGCAGCCGGTCTTCGCCTTCGCGCTTCGTCCCAAGGAGCGTAAGGACGAGGTCAAGATGTCGGCGGCGATCCAGCGGCTTGCCGAGGAAGACCCGTCGCTCAGCCTGCGCCACAACCAGGACTCCGCCGAAACCGTCCTGTCGGGTCACGGCGAAATGCATCTGCGCGTGGTCCGTGAGCGCCTCGAGGGCAAGAACCAGATTCCGATCGAGGGCCATGCCCCGGCGGTGCCTTACCGGGAGACGATCCGCAAAGGAGCGCAGCAGCGCGGCCGCCACAAGAAGCAATCCGGCGGTCACGGCCAATTCGGCGACGTGGTGATCGAGATCAAGCCGCTGCCGCGCGGTTCCGGCTTCCAGTTCTCCGACACCATCACCGGCGGCGTGGTGCCGAAAACCTATATCCAGTCGGTGGAGACGGGCATTCGCGACTATCTGAAGACGGGTCCGCTGGGCTTCCCGGTCGTCGATGTCGCCGTCAACCTGTCGGACGGCTCCTACCATGCGGTCGACTCCTCCGACATGGCCTTCCAGATGGCGGCGAAGCTGGCGATGAAGGAGGGCATGGCCGCCTGTTCGCCGGTGCTGCTCGAGCCGATCATGAAGGTCGAGATCGTCACGCCTTCCGACGCGACCTCTAAGATCATCGCGCTGATCCCGCAGCGGCGCGGGCAGATCCTCGGCTATGACGCAAGGCCCGACTGGCCGGGCTGGGACGTCGTCGAGGCGACCATGCCGCAGGCCGAGATCGGCGACCTGATCATCGAGCTGCGCTCGGCCACTGCCGGCGTTGCCAGCTACAAGGCCGCTTTCGACCACATGGCCGAGCTCACCGGCCGGCTCGCCGATGAGGCGATGAACGCCAACGGCAAGGCTGCCTGATGCATGTCGCCCCAAAGTGCATAACGGTTTCGGGAGAATGACATGCGTCAAGCAAGGGACTGAAGCGCATCGCGCTTTGATTTGTGGCGAAATGAAAACGGCGTCCGGATGATCCGGACGCCGTTCCTATTGCGGACCGTTTTCCTGGGAGGCAACGGCTGGTCCGCCGCATCCGGAAAAAATGGTTCGGACGCGGTAGCTGCCTGAGCCCGGTCTTCCGAGTGATGCCCCCATCTCCCGAACCGACCAACCGCGTCCTATCATCCACTTAAACCATAGACTGCGTCTGCGACATGTTACCCGATGTTACATGTCACTGTTACGTGGCGGATTCGGTCGTGTTTTTGCCGGCTCGAAGGCATGCAGGCAACAAAAAAGCCGGATCAATAAAGATCCGGCTGAGTTTGATTGGAAGTGCCGATTAAGGCTAACCTCCAGAGGGGAACACTCGAGGGCGCTAATGGGAGGAGAACGCGCCCTGGAGATGTCACTATATATGTGCTCATCATGCCCAAGAAACAAGCATCTATTTTGCAACACACGCATGCAAAAAGACGCAGGCTGTGGTCCAACCTATTCCTGGAACCCATAGGACCAGGAAAATCGCCGGTTTCGGCGCGTTTCCGGCCCTAAAGCGACTGCTTAAATGCAAAATCGAGCCGATTTTGCTCGGAAATAGGCTAGCCGGCCAAATGATGTCAATTTCGGCAAGCCGAGTTTATTTTCACGGCAGGAGACCGATGATGCGAACTTTTTCGGCAATCGCCGGCAGCGCGCTGTTCCTTGTCGCGGCGCCCGGCGTTGTCGCCGGGCTGCTGCCGTGGCTCCTGACCGACCATTATCGCAAGCCTCTGTCGGCGGTGTCGGGCTTCGTGCCCGCGGGCTCTGTTCTTGTGGTGGGGGCAGCCGCCATCCTGCTCCATGCCTTTGCCCGTTTTGCGCTGGAGGGCCTCGGCACACCCGCTCCCGTGGCGCCGACCGAGAAACTGGTCATCAGCGGCATCTACCGCCACGTGCGCAATCCTATGTATGTCGCGGTGCTGGCGATCATCCTTGGCCAGGCGCTGATCTTTTCGAGCTGGCCGGTGCTGTTTTACGGCCTCATCGCCGCGGCAGCGATGATCTCCTTCGTCAAGGTCTATGAAGAGCCGACGCTCGCCAGCCGCTACGGCGCGGAATACGAAACCTACCGCCGCGCCGTCCCCGGCTGGCTGCCGCGCATCACACCCTGGCGCGGCCAGTAGTCCCGGCCGGTCATTTCAATAAGACCAGCTGCGCGCCTTGGCGATAATGAAATCGCGAAAAACGTGCAGCTTCGCCTGGTTCTTCATCGCGTCGGGATAGGCGAAATAGGTGTCGAAGGACGGTACCTCGGTCTCCGGCAGCAGCTGGACCAGGTTCGTGTCCTTGCTGATCACATAGTCCGGCAGCATGGCGATGCCGGCGCCGCCCTGCACCGCCCGCTTGATCGACAGGATGTCGTTGATCTGCAGCGTCGGCACTCTCTGCGCGCCCTCGAAATCGCCGACCGTCTCCAGCCAGTTCAGCTCCGACAGATGCGAAGGCACCGGCACGCCGAAGGTGACGATGCGGTGGTTCCGGAGCTCGGCGATCGAGGCCGGCTTGCCGAACTTGGCGATATAGGACGGCGCTGCGTAGAGGTGGAAATGCACCGTGAACAGCCGGCGCTGGATAAGGTCCGGCTGTTGCGGCTGCCGCAGCCGGATGGCGCAATCGGCCTGGCGCATGGTGAGGTCGAGCTCCTCATTGGCGAGGATCAGCTGCAGGCTGATCTCGGGATAGAGCTCGATGAATTCCTGCACGCGCTCGGTCAGCCAGCCGGCGCCCAGGCCCACCGTGGTCGTCACCCTGAGCACGCCCGACGGCCGGTCCTTGGTTTCGGTGAGCCGCGTCTTGATGGTTTCCAGCTTCATCAGCACGTCATGCGCCGTGCGGAACAGCATCTCGCCCTGCTCGGTCAGCACCAGACCGCGTGCGTGGCGGTGGAAGAGTGCGACGCCGACATCATGCTCCAGCGCGCTGACCTGCCGCGAGATGGCCGATTGCGACAGATGCAGCGTCTYGGCGGCATGGGTGAACGACCCAGCCTCCGCCGCGGCGTGAAATACGCGTAATTTGTCCCAGTCCAGCGCCATGATTCCCCTCGCGTTGCCTTTGGCGTCTGAATGAAAAATCAGGCTTTTAAACGGCTTTTTTCAGCCGATCTGTCATTCCGCCGCTTCGCGGTGGACCTCGATGCCCGCCAGATATTTTTCCGCCTCGAGCGCCGCCATGCAGCCAAGTCCGGCCGCCGTCACCGCCTGGCGGTAGACGTCGTCGGTGACGTCGCCGGCGGCGAACACGCCGGGCACGTCGGTGCGGGTCGAATCCGGCGCCGTCCACAGATAGCCGTTCGGCTTCTGCTTCAGCTTGCCGACGAAGAGCTCGACCGCAGGCGCATGGCCGATCGCCACGAACACGCCGTCGACCGGCAGCTTCGATTCCTGGCCGGTCACGACGTTGCGCAGCGCCAGGCCTTCGACGGAAGGCGGCAGCGGCGCCTTGCCTGGGCGCCCGGTGATCTCGTCCACCACCGTGTCCCAGATGACGCGGACATTGTCCTTCGCAAGCAGCCGTTCGCGCAGGATGCGCTCGGCGCGGAAATCGCCGCGCCGATGGATGACGGTGACGCTCTTGGCGAGGTTCGACAGATAGAGCGCTTCCTCGACCGCGGAATTGCCGCCGCCCACAACCGCGACGTCCTTGCCGCGGTAGAAGAAGCCGTCGCAGGTCGCACAGGCCGAAACGCCAAAGCCCATGAAGGTCTGTTCCGACGGGATACCCAGCCACTTGGCCTGCGCGCCGGTGGCGATGATCAAGGCATCCGCCGTGTAGACCGTGCCGGAATCGCCGATGGCGCGAAACGGCCGCACATTGAGGTCCACCTCGGTGATGATGTCGTTGACGATGTCGGTGCCGACATGCTCGGCCTGCGCCAGCATCTGGCTCATCAGCCAAGGCCCCTGGATCGGATCGGCGAAGCCCGGATAGTTTTCGACGTCGGTGGTGATCATCAATTGGCCGCCCTGCTGCAGGCCGGCGACCAGCATCGGTTTCAGCATGGCGCGGGCGGCATAGATCGCCGCCGTGTAGCCGGCCGGGCCGGAACCGATGATGAGAACAGGTGCGTGTTTCGTGTTCATGAAAAAGTCCCCTGCGGCGCGCGGCCGTGGTTTGTTGCGCGTAATGTAAGTGTTGCCCGTGGGACCAGCAAGGCAAGTTGGCCTTCGTCCCCGGAAAGCTTCGTCCCCTGCATATCGGGCCATATCGCCGCCCGTCACCAATGCATGTCGCCCAGAGGTATGCGCGGCGCTGGATCACGCCCTGCATCAAAACAAGGAGAAAATCATCGCAAAGCTATGGCCTCCAGCGCGAAACCAAATTACAAAATCGCGAAAGATTCTTGCGTGAAAGCCCATTCATGCCGCTCAAAGCCGATCTCGACGCCATCGACTGGAAGATCCTGCGCGAGCTGCAGGGTGACGGCCGAATGACCAATGTCGAATTGTCCAACCGGGTCGGCATCTCGGCGCCGCCTTGCCTGCGCCGCGTCAGGCGGCTGGAAGAGGCCGGCATCATCCGCGGCTACCGCGCGCTGCTCAACGCGCCGGCGCTCGGCATGGATGTCGTGGCCTTCTGCCTGATCGGCCTGCATCATCAGGCCGATGCCGAGCTGAAGACCTTCGCCGAGCGCACGCGCGGCTGGCCGATCGTGCGTGACGCCTGGATGGTCTCGGGCGAATCCGATTTCCTGCTGCATTGCGTGGCGAGCGACCTCGGCACCTTCCAGACCTTCGTCATCGAGGAGCTGGCCTCGGCCCCGAATGTGGATACCGTACGCACCGCCCTGACCATCCGTCGCGTCAAGGACGAAGGGCTGGTGGCCTTCCCAACTTAATGTGCCGGCTTCCGGAAATTCGCCCGTGCAAACAAAGGGCTTAGCGCCAGGTTTTGAATCAATCCGCGATCAGAGCGACCGTATCGCGGTGAGCAGGCCTTCGAGGTCCGTGGCGTCGCGTAACGGCGAAACCGAAAGCCCGTCCATCGTCGAGACCTCGCCGTCGACAAGCCAGCCGCGCTTGAGACCARCGCGCTGGCCGGCTTCCAAATCGGCCGGCTTGTCGCCGACGATCAGCGACCGCTTCAGGTCGAGGCCGAGGCGGCGACCCGCCTCCAGCAGCATGCCCGAATTGGGCTTGCGCATCGGGTGATCGGCAATGGCGAGAGGACCTGAACCAGCGTCGTGATAGGCGCAGGCGAGCACCATGTCCACGAAGGCATTTTGCTCGGCCAGCAAATCCAGCACCCGCCCATTGACCCGCGCGAACGCATCCCAGCCGAAATAGCCGCGCGCGATGCCGGACTGGTTGGTGACGACGATGACCGGAACACCGCACTGGTTCGCGGCCTCGATGACCGGCGCGATGCCGTCGCGCAACACCATGGCCGCCGGATCGTCGGGATAGCCGGTGTCGACATTGATCGTGCCGTCACGGTCCAGGAACAGCGCCGGCCGGCCGGTCGGAAAGCTCCTGGTGCTGGTCCGCTCGACCCAGAGACCTGGCTCGGCCAGCGGAAAGCCCGTATTCTCAGCCATTGCTGAGACGCGCTTCGACCGCCTCGCACAGATGGTGATAGAGGCACAGATGCCCCTGCTGGATGATAGGCGTCGAGGTCGACGGCACGTTGAGCAGGATATCGGTCAGCGGCTTGAGCTTGCCGCCGGTTTCGCCAGTCAGGCTGATCACCGTCATGCCCATCACCCTCGCCTGCTCGGCGGCGGCAAGGATGCTCGGCGAATTGCCGCTGGTCGAGATCGCCAGCAGCACCGCGCCTTCCGACCCATGCGCCTCGACCTGGCGCGAGAAGACGGTGTCGAAGCCGTAATCATTGCCCCAGGCGGTCAGCACCGCAGCATTGGCCGGCAGCGCGATGACATTGTAGGCCTTGCGCTCCTTCAGGAAGCGGCCGACCAGCTCACCGGCGATGTGGATGGCGTCGCTGGCCGAGCCGCCATTGCCGCAGATCAGCAGCGCCTTGCCTTGCGACAGCGCGGTCACCACGGTGCTCACCGCGCGTTCCATCTCGGCGGTGAGATCGCGCTCGACCATCGCCGAGATCGCCGCCGCGGAGCGGACAAGGTAGTCGTTCAAATCGGACATGAGACCCTCAGTTTGCGGCACGCAGCCTGCCGATCGTGTTCGTCGTGCTCTTGCCGGCGACGAGGTCGACCAGCACCACGCGCCCGCCCGCCTTCTGCACCACATCGGCGCCGACCACGGTCTCGATCGTGTAATCCGCGCCCTTGACTAGGATGTCCGGCAGGAGCGCCTCGATGAGCTTCAGCGGTGTATCTTCCTCGAAGACGACGACGGCATCGACAGAGGCAAGCGCTGCCAGCACGCAGGCGCGGTCGTGCTGGTTGTTGACCGGGCGTCCAGGCCCTTTCAGCCGGCGCACCGAGTCATCGCTGTTGAGGCCGAGCACCAGCCGGTCGCACTGGCTGCGCGCGGCATGCAGCAGGCTGACATGGCCGGCATGCAGGATGTCGAAGCAGCCATTGGTGAAGCCAACGGTCAGCCCCTCTTCCTTCCATGCCGCCACCATCCTGGCCGCGGCATTGAAATCGAGGATGGCGTCCTGGTGACCGGTCGGCCCATGCGAGCGGAACAGCGCGCCGGACAATTCCTCGACGTTCAGCCGCGCCGTGCCGCGTTTTCCCACCACGACGCCGCCGGCCGCGTTGGCGATGACGGCCGCATGCACGCGGTCGGCGCCGGCGGCAAGCGAAAGCGCGAAGCTCGCGATGACCGTGTCGCCGGCTCCTGAAACATCGAACACTTCGCGGGCCTGGGTGGAAATGTGGCGGGCATCCTCGGCGGAGACCACGCTCATGCCCTTCTCGCTGCGCGTGGCGACGATGAATTCGAAATCATGCGCGGCGATCAGGTCGCGTGCGGCGGCCACGATCTCGTCGTCGCCGAACACCTTGCGCCCGACCGCCTCGCCAAGCTCCTTGCGGTTCGGCGTAACCGCCGTCGCGCCTGCATAGCGCGCGTAGTCGTGCCCCTTCGGATCGACCAGCACCGGCTTGCCGGCATCGCGGCAGATCGCGATCAATTCGCCGGCGACGCCGTCGAGCAGGATGCCCTTGCCGTAATCGGAGAGGATGACGATATCGGCGCGGCCGAGCGCCGCCTGGAAATGATCGATGAGCTTGGCCCGCTCGGCGGAGGTGAGCGGCTTGATCTCTTCTTCGTCGAAACGGAGCACCTGCTGGTTGAGCGCGCTGAAGCGGCTTTTCGACGAGGTCATGCGGTCCTGGCGCTGCAGCAGCCCGTCGGTGTCGACGCCGATCTCGCCAAGCATGCGCATCAGATTGTTGCCGGCCTGGTCGGCGCCGATCACCGACACGGGTATGGCGGCCGCGCCCAGCGAGACGATGTTGGAGACGACATTGCCGGCGCCGCCCATGTTGAGCGACTCGCCCTTGCCATGCAGAACGGGGATCGGAGCTTCCGGCGAGATGCGCTCGATCACGCCGCTGACGAACCGGTCGAGGATGAAATCGCCCACGACCAGCACGGTGACGTCGCCGAACCGGGCGATGGTGCGGTGCAAAGGTTCCGGAGAAGGCGGATTGTGCTTGATCATCTCGCTCGAGGTATGCCTGAAGAAGGCCGGACTTGAATAGATTTCAGCGCCGGAATTGTGGCGTGGGCTGCTCAAGGCGATGCCGATATACCGCAATTCGGGTCAGTGCAACGCCGGCCCGCCTACCTCAGCTCCGCTGCAGGGCGACATGAACGCCGAGCCCGACAAGCACGGCACCGCCTGCCCGTTGCATCAAACGCTGCGCCCGGCCCGATCGGCGAAGCCGCGCGACCATCGCGCCGGCAAGGAAAACACACACGATGTCGGCGGAGGAGAACATCAGATTGACGATGGTTCCGAGCACGACGAACTGCAGCCAGACCGGAAACGCCGCCGCGGCATCGATGAATTGCGGCAGGAACGCCATGAAGAAGATCGCGGTCTTCGGATTGAGCACCTCGACGGTGACGCTTTCGAAAAAGGCGCGACGGGCCGATTTCCGCTCGATCAAGGGCAGAGCCGCATCCGTTCGTTTGCGGAACATGGAGACGCCAAGCCAGATCAGGTAGAGCGCGCCGCCGAGCTTGACCGCCAGATAGAGCGGCGGTACCGCATGGAACAGGACGGACAGGCCGGCGGCGGCCGCGAAGACATGGAAATAACCGCCAAGGTGAATGCCAAGTGCCGCCGTCAGCCCCGACCAACGGCCGCGCGCCATCGTCTGCGCGGCGGCATAAAGCATGGCGGGGCCCGGGATATAGGCGAAGATCGCCGTGGTGGCGAAGAAGGCGATCAGCAGTTCAGTGGACGGCATGCCTGGTCCCTCAATGATCACGTCTCTGTCAGGCTACGCCTTGCTGGCCTGATCTCCATATTGGCGATACCACAGATATGGATATCTTCGAATTCCTCCAACATAATTTCAGACGTTGGCGCTGCCCCTCACCTGCCTGCCGGCATCCTCTCCCCGTATAGTGACGGGGAGAGGGGAGCTGTCATCGACGGTTTCGCCAATCGCCAACGTTGCAATAGGGGCGCCGAGGTTGCGGTCAGCCCTTTCTCCCCGTCACTATACGGGGAGAAATGCCCGGCAGGGCAATGAGGGGCAGCGCTAACCTGACGTGGTTCCCGACATTCAGCCGGAAGCGACTGGGCTCGCGGCGGCGATTGACCTAATCGCGACTTTCTCCGGCAGCGTACTCCTCAAGCATCTCGACATGTTCGACCGGGGCGTCCTTCGCAGCGTAAGCGCGACGGCTGTCGTCGGCGAAGCGAGCCTCGTAGGCCTCAATGCTCATCAGGACATATCTAGGCTTGTTGTGACGAGTGATGGAGACAGGTTGCTGGCTCGCGGCCGCAAGAACGTCACCGAGATTCTGTTTCAAATCGGTCGACGGATATTGTTTCATGGAATGCTCCGTTTTGTACATAATAGACAAAACGGGCGAAATAGACAAGAACTACGAGCTGGGTACGGGACGGGCGCCAGCTTTATCGACACTCCCCTCCGCCTCCCCTATAAGAGCCGGAATCGTAAGCAGCAGAGGCCTTCATGATCATCGTCACGGGCGGCGCCGGCATGATCGGCTCCAACATCGTCGCCGCTCTCAATGCCGAGGGCCATGACGACATCGTCGTCGTCGACGACCTCACCGACGGCCACAAGATCGCCAACCTCGCCGACCTGCGCATCGCCGACTATCTCGACAAGGACGATTTTCTCAGCCTGATCGAGGATGGCGGGCTCGGCCGCATCGAGGCCGTCTTCCACCAGGGCGCTTGCTCGACCACCACCGAGTGGAACGGCAAGTTCATGATGGACGTGAACTACGCCTATTCGAAGCGGCTGCTGCATGCCTGCCTGAAGCTGCGCGTGCCCTTCCTCTACGCGTCGTCGGCTTCGGTCTATGGCGGCGGCAGCGAGTTCCGCGAGGAGCCCGAATTCGAGCGCCCGCTGAACGTCTATGCCTATTCGAAGAAGCTGTTCGACGACTACGTCCGCCGCAATTTCGACGCCGATCATTCGCAGGTGACGGGTCTGCGCTACTTCAACGTCTACGGACCGCGCGAGGCGCATAAGGGCGCCATGGCGTCGGTCGCCTTCCATCTGTTCAACCAGGTCGAGCGCGGCGAGAATCCGAAACTGTTCGGCGCTTATGGCGACTTCGGGCCCGGCGAGCAGAGCCGCGATTTCATCCATGTCGGCGATGTCGCCGAGGTCAATCTGTGGCTCTGGAAACGCGGCTTGAGCGGCATCTTCAACTGCGGCACCGGCCGCGCGCAGCCGTTCCGCGCCATCGCCGAGACGGTGATCGACACGCTGGGCAAGGGGGAGATTGAATTCACCCCTTTCCCCGACCATCTCAAGGGCAGCTACCAGAGTTTTACGCAGGCTGATATGTCCCGCTTGCGCGCGGCCGGCTACAATGGCCAATTCCGCACAGTCGAAACCGGCGTCAGGGACTATGTCGAATGGCTGAAGGCCCAACGATCCTCGTGATCGGCCCACGCTGGGTGGGCGACATGGTCATGGCGCAGTGCCTGTTTGCGGCGCTGAAGGAAAAACATCCGCATGCGGCCATCGACGTGCTGGCGCCGGCCTGGGCCGCGCCTTTGGTCAAGCGCATGCCCGAGATACGCAGCCAGATCGACTTTCCGCTGATGCCGGGAGCGCTCGAATTCCGCAGCCGCAGGCGCTTCGGCCGCCTGCTGCGCGGCCGCTACGACATGGCCTATGTGCTGCCGGGAAGCTGGAAATCGGCGCTGATCCCGTTCTTTGCCCGCATCCCGCGCCGCGTCGGCAATCTGCGTGAGATGCGCTACGGCCTGCTGACCGACATCGTGCCGCTGCCCGAAGCCCTGAAGCGGCGCACGGCGCGCGCCTATTTCGGCCTCGCGCGCGGCGGCACGTTTCGTGCGCCGAGGCTTACCGTCGACAACGCCAATCAAGCCGATCTGCTGGCGCGGTTCGGGCTGACCGGTAAGAAATTCGTGGCGCTCATGCCTGGCGCCGAATTCGGCCCGGCAAAACGCTGGCCGAGCGACCACTATGCCGGGCTGGCCCGCGACATGATGGCCAGGGGTCTGGGCGTCGCCCTGCTCGGCTCGAAGAACGACGCCGACGTCACGGCTGAGATCGCAGCACTTGCCCCGGGCGCTATCGACCTTGCCGGCAAGACGCGGCTGGAGGACGCCATCGACCTGATCGCCGCGGCGAAGCTCGCGGTCTCGAACGACAGCGGCCTGATGCATGTCGCGGCCGCCGTCGGCACGCCGATCGTCGCCGTCTACGGCTCGACCTCGCCGGAAAACACGCCGCCGCTCAGCGAGCGCGCCGAGCTGATCTGGCTGCATCTGTCCTGCTCGCCCTGCCACAAGAAGGTTTGCCCGCTCGGGCACCTCAACTGCCTCAAGACGCTCGATGTCGGCCGCGTCACCGCAGCGGCCGACCGCCTGCTCGAGGTCCCGGCAGCGGCATGAAAGTGCTGATCGTCAAGACGTCGTCGATGGGCGATGTCATCCACACGTTTCCGGCCGTCGAGGACGCGCTGCGCGATCGCCCCGACATCAGCTTCGACTGGTGCGTGGAGGAGCCGTTTGCCGGCATCGTGGCCTTGCATCCGGCGATCGGCACCATCCACAAGGTGGCGGTCCGGCGTTGGCGCAAGAGGCTTTTCGACGGCGGAACCTGGCGCGAAATGGCAAGTCTGCGGCGGGCGCTGCAGTCGGGAAACTACGATCTTGTCATCGACGCGCAAGGCTTGTTGAAGTCGGCCCTGGTCGCCATCCAGGCCGGCGCGCCTATCGCCGGCTTCGATCGGGCCAGCGCCCGCGAGCCTTCGGCGACGCTGTTCTATCAGCGCAAATACGCCGTGCCGCGCGACCTGCATGCCATCGAACGCACCAGGCGGCTGTTCGGGCTGGCGCTGGGCTACCAGCCTGACCTGTCGGCGCTGGAGTCCGGCATCGTGCCGCCGGCGGGCGACCTGGCCGGCGTTGAAGGCAAAACCGCCTTCCTGCTGCACGGCACCAGCCGCGAGGACAAGAAGTGGCCGGTCGAGGACTGGATCGAAACCGCGCGCGAGCTGGCCGACCGGCAATTCACGCCGGTCGTCACCTGGTCGAATGAGGCGGAAAGGAAGGTGGCGCAAGCCATTGCCGCAGCCGTGCCAAGGACGGTGCTGGTTGCGAGATCGCCGCTCGCGGATATCGCAGCGATCCTCGGCCGTTCGACGCTCGTCATCGGCGCCGACACCGGCCTCACCCACCTCGCCAGCGCCTTCGGCCTGCCGACGGTCGCCATCTTCCTGGCGACGGAACCGGGTCTCACCGGCCCGCGCGGAAAGTTTGCATCGACCTTGCTTGCGCCAGCCGGCGGCAAGGTAACGCCGGCTGAGGTGATGGCGGAGGCGGAGTGCCTCCTGGCGCTCAGATCAAACGCGCCAGCGTGAGGACCTTTTCAGAATTCGCTCTGGCGAGTCGAATAGCGTGGTTTTCGAGAACCGGAGCGGAGCGTACTTAACGTACGTGAGCACCGGAAGCGCAGAAAACCGCGCTAGTCGGCCGCCAGAGTAGAATTATCAAAAGGTCCTCAGATAAACTGCACCTGGACGATCTCATACCCCCGCGCGCCGCCCGGGGCGTTGACCTCGATGGCGTCGCCGACTTCCTTGCCGATCAGCGCGCGCGCGATCGGTGACGAGATCGAGATGCGGCCGGACTTCACGTCCGCTTCCTGGTCGCCGACGATCTGATAGGTCTTCTTTTCCTCGGTGTCCTCGTCGACGAGCACCACCGTCGCGCCGAACTTCACCTTGTCGCCCGAGAGCTTGGAGACGTCGATGACCTCGGCGCGCGCAATCAGATCCTCGAGCTCGTTGATGCGGCCTTCATTGTGGCTCTGCGATTCCTTCGCCGCGTGATATTCGGCATTTTCCGACAGGTCGCCATGCGAGCGCGCTTCGGAAATCGCCTCGATGATACGCGGGCGTTCCTCCTGCTGGCGCCAGCGGAGCTCTTCCTTCAATGACGCGAACCCCTCGCCTGTCATCGGGACCTTGATCATATGCCTGACCTTTCCTGCCGCCGCCCCCGTTTTCGGGAGCGGCCTTGTCGATAGGTACAAAAAGAAAACGGTCCGGCAGCCTCGGGCTAACGGAACCGTCTCACCACAATTTCCCTGAATATAGCAATCTTCGCGCGATTTTCACGCCCAAAAATGAAATTCGGCAAAATGATCACCGCTTTCGCGGGTCCGCGGCGCGCGGCAAATGAAAACCGGCCGCGATTTGCCCGCAGCCGGTTCGAGGAGCCTGGAAGCCTGTCAGCTCCTCAGGAAATGATCGATCTGCTCGGACAGCATGCCGTATTCGCGCGAGCCCTTGCYGGTCCGCTTTTCGATTTCCTGGAGCTGTTGCTGCGCGCCGGCGAGATCGCCGATCTGCAGATGCGCTTCGCCGAGATATTCCCGCACCAACGTGTAGTTCGGGTCGATCCTCAGCRCTTCCTCGTAGTAGCCGAGGCCGACCGTGACGCGGCCCGAATGGCGGTGCGAATAGCCGAGATAGTTGAGGATGCGCGGATCCTGCTTGTTGGCGGCGAGCGTCAGCACCGAGATCGCCTCGTCATAGCGCCCGGCCATCGCCAGATCGTGTCCGGCCTCATAGATGCTGTCGTCATCCAGCATGCCGTATTGCGGCTTCACGCATTTGTTCTTTTTCTTGTCCCAAACTTCGCCCTTCTTGCAGGTGGTGGTCGTCTGACCACTGCTGCTGCCGCCTTCACCAGCTGCAAAAGCCGGAGCAACGAACAGCGGCAGCGCCGCGATAGCCATGACCTGAACAAGCAAACGTCTGCGCATCGAAGCCTCCATGAGCGTGACAATGGCAGATTAACGCCGCTCTGGCGCGGTTTCATCCCGAAATGCGAGCGGCTGCCGAACTATTTTCGATGGCCGGAAAGAAGCATTTACCTGCGGACGTGACGCGCGCTTTAATTCCGCTATCATCGCAGCCAAGCGCATCACGTGGAGAAGGGCCGTGCAGCAGCGCCTCGAGAAGGAGTGGGACCTTTCGATCGATCCGGACACGGTACGCCTGTTCATCCTCAAGGCGAAGGCGCTGAGCGCCGCCGTCAACGAGGACTATGACGACGGGGCCGAGCACGAGGTCGAGTTCGACGGCGGCACGCATGCCAGCCACCACCATGACGGCCTTGTCGAGGAAGCCTCGGAAAACCTCACCGAAGAGGAATTCCGCGAGCTGATCAACGATCTCAACATCGACGAAGCGGCCGAGCTGATCGCGCTCGCCTGGATCGGGCGCGGCGACTATGACGCATCCGAATGGGCGGATGCGGTGGCCGCCGCCAGGGAGCGTCCCAGGAAGCGCACGGCCAAATATCTGCTCGGCCTGCCGATGCTTGCCGACTGGCTGGAGGCAGGCCTTGAAGCCATCGGCGCGTAACGCGCCGGTAACCGATTGTGATCGGCAAGGCATCTGGTGCAAGCAACTTCGCGCTACGATTGCCGTTTCGGGGCGATGGCAACGCTGAGCCTTTCACGACTTTGCAGACTGGCGCTGCCTGTGGCGGCCGCGATCCTGCTCGTTACCCCGGCCTCGGCCAAACATCATCATCGGCACAAAAGGCACGTGCCGCCGGCCAGCCAGAGCGCCGCTCCGGCTCCTGAAACGCCGCCGGCGACACCGGTTCCGGGGCCGCGTCCCCAGGATATGGAGAACGGCGCAGATAAGTCCGGGCAAGACAAAAGGCGTCTCGACAGCAATGACGACTTCCTCAACCAGGAGAAGTCGCATCCGAAATGGGACGCCCGCCCGCCGCGTTCGACGGGCGCTCAATCAGAGCCGCGGACGGAATCCGAGCCTGAGACGCCGGACGTCGTGCCGACGCCGCCGCAGAAGCCCGTCGAACTGGAGCCGGAGCCGCCGGAAACCGCGCCGCAGCCGCCGGAAAAACCCGAACCGCCGGGCGAGGAAACGATGCTTCCCGATCCGCGCTCGGCCGACATGCCGGCCGACAAGATGCCGGCGGAAGAAACCGCATGCCGCGAGCGGCTGAAGGCGCTGGGCGTCGAGTTCGAGGAGCACAAGGCCGAGCACGATGCGCAGATCGGCTGCTCGATCCCCTATCCGATAATTTTGAAGACGCTCGGCAAGTCCATCGGCATCAGCCCCGGCACCGAGCTCAACTGCCCGATGGCCGAGGCGACCGCGCGCTTCATGGCCGATGTCGTCCAGCCGGCGGCCGAGGCCGAATTCGGCGCCGATTTGAAGTCGGTCAACCAGGCCTCGGCATTCGTCTGTCGGCCGCGCAACGGTACGCGCAAGCTGTCGGAACATGCCTTCGGCAACGCGCTCGACATCGCCAGCTTCACCCTGTCGGACGACAGGAAGATCGAGGTCGGTCCGGCGCCGCCGGAGAAGGATGCGAAGTTCCTCGCCGCGGTCCGCAAGGCTGCCTGCGGGCCGTTCAAGACGGTGCTTGGGCCGGGGGCCGACCCCGATCATGCGCTGCATTTCCACCTCGATCTGGAGCCGCGCCGCCACGGCGGCACCTTCTGCCAATAGGCGATTTCCGAAAGTCCTGGCCGCTTCGGGCCCAAGAACAACGCCGCAATTCCGCCCCAGGCATGAATGCCAGCGCTGATCTTTCCTTTACTGTTGAGGGTTAACCTTGTGCCACATGGATCATGATCCCAATTGGGATCAGATCTTGGGGACAAGGACGCCCTTCAATGGCTCGAAGACTTGGCGCTGTGCTGATGGCGGCGCGACGGAACAAGTGCGCGCGGATCGCGATTGTCGGGCTGGCCGCGGGCGCCATCGCGATGATATCGGCCTGCACGACCGGTGACGTCTTTGCGCTGCAGCCGGCCGTCGATGTCGGCAGCCAGACGGCGGCAGTGCCGCAACCCGACGCGCCGCAATATTCCGGCATGCAGCGCCTTGTTCCGTCCAACCCCTACATGACCCAGGCCGCCTATCCGCGCATGGATGAGCCGATGTCGCCTCTCGAGCAGATGCCGGCCAGCGAGATCGACTGCCGCAACGAGCTGAAGCGGATGGGCGTCGTCTATCAGGACGTCCAGCCGATCCATGAAGGCCAGTGCGGCATCGACTTTCCCGTAAAGGTCTCGGCGATCGGCAGCGTCGCCATGAAGCCGGCGGCGACGCTGACCTGCAACATGGCCGCCACCTTTGCCGCCTGGACGAAGAACGAGCTGCAGCCGGCCGCCCGCTGGCGCTACTTCTCCGGCGTCAAGGCGATCCACCAGGGCTCCAGCTATTCCTGCCGCAACATCGCCGGTGAAGGCGTTTTGTCCGAGCACGGCAAGGGCAACGCCCTCGACGTCATGAGCATCGAGCTCAACAATGGCGACGACATCGACGTCCGCAAGCCCGGCCTGTTCGCTTTCCGCACGCGCGGCTTCCTCAACAATGTGCGCGCCGACGGCTGCGAATATTTCACCACGGTGCTCGGCCCCGGCTACAACTACGACCACCGCAACCATTTCCATTTCGACATCAAGAACCGCAAAAGCGGTTACCGCGCCTGCCGCTGAGGCGGCTCTGCCCCAAAACGGCCAACACCGCATAAAATGGTCGCGCAAGGATTTGGGAGCGGTTGGTCGTGGGTGAACGAAGCCTGAGGCGGCGCGCGGCGATCTGGCTCGCGGCGGTCTGCGCTTTCTATCTGGCGCTCGCCTATGTCGCCGCGCCGGAATTCTGGACCTGGCGGGAGCGCGGCTTCCGCACCCGCCCCTTCGAGATGGTGACGCATACGCCGCAGGGTATTCCCGGCGATCCGATCAATGTCGGCCTTGTCGGCACCGAGAAGGAAGTCGTCCACGCCTTCGCGGCCGCCGGCTGGGACACGGCCGATGCCGTGACGCTCAGGACCGCGATCGACATCGGCGAAAGCGTCTTGTTTTCCCGCCCCTACCCCGACGCGCCGATGAGCCGCCTGTTGTTCGAGGGCCGCGCCCAGGATCTTGCCTTTGAAAAGCCGGTCGGCGGCAGCGCCGACCGGCGCCATCACGTCCGCTTCTGGCTGACCGACACGGTCGGCGACGACGGCCGCCCGCTCTGGCTGGGCGCCGCGAGCTTCGATCGCGGCGTCGGCCTCAGCCACGACACCGGCGCCATCACGCATCACATCGACCCCGACATCGACGCGGAGCGCGATTTCCTCATCGGCGACCTGGATGCCGCCGGTCTGCTGGCCTCGACCAGCAAGATACCGGGGATCGGCGCCACCAGGACCGGACGCAACGGCGGCGGCGATCCCTATTTCACCGATGGCATGGCCGTGATTGGCGTGTTGAACACACGGGAGTGACGGCACGACGAAAGCCGAGCGGTGGCGCAGAGGTCACGCGGACGAAGACCCGGTCGGCGGCTTCAGGCTGTGCCTGATGGCTTTCGCTTCCCTGACCAGCGACGACCAATTCGATCCAAGCAGCGAGATCAATTCCAGCGCCTGCGTCTCGGTGATGCCAGTCTCTTCCAGAAGCCTCTGGACAAGGCCACGTTTCGGTTCGAGCGCCATTGGGCAACCCCCAACGAGCTGTTATAACTATGTCATTTGATATTGGTTCCACTCTATCCCGTTGATTTTTAATAGGACGCTGTCGCCGAATTGGGCCGTCGTGCCCATATGCGGCTTGCAAACTCCAGGCCGATGCCTGCTTCGCCGGATGGTCTCGCCAGCCCTGTCTTGCTCCGGCCTGTCATCTTCCAAAAATACCGGCAGGCTATTTTCGAATGCACTGCAGCAATGCTATTGACCGCCCATGCTTTACGTTGAAATCGCCGTCGTTGCCGTCCTCATCTTGGTGAACGGCCTTTTGTCGATGTCGGAGCTTGCCATCGTGTCGTCGCGGCCCGCCCGCCTCAAGGCGATGATCGACCGCAACGTCAAGGGCGCCGGCCGCGCGCTGGCGCTGGGCTCGAACCCCGGCAAGTTCCTGTCATCGGTGCAGATCGGCATCACGCTCGTCGGCGTTCTCTCGGGCGCCTTCTCGGGCGCGACGCTCGGCGAGAGACTGGCGCAATATCTGGCCTCGACCGGCATTCGCGAAAACATCGCCGACCCCGTCGGCGTCGGGATCGTCGTCGCTTTGATCACCTATGCCTCGCTGATCGTCGGCGAGCTGGTACCGAAGCAGATCGCGTTGCGCGATCCAGAGCGCGTCGCGGCCCGCGCCGCGCCCGCAATGACGATCCTTGCCACCATCTCGGCGCCGCTCGTCTTCCTGCTCGACATTTCCGGCCGCGCCATTCTCTGGCTGCTCGGCCAGAGCGGCGAGGCGGAAGAAAAGGTCACCGATGAGGAGATCAAGATGCTGGTTGCCGAGGCCGAGCATCACGGCACCATCGAATCCGACGAGCGCCGCATGATCGCTGGCGTCATGCGCCTCGGCGACCGCGCCGTGCGCGCCGTGATGACGCCGCGCACCGAGGTCGACTGGCTCAACCTGCAATCCGACGAAGCCGCGGTTCGAAAGCTTTTGATGGACACCCAGCACTCGCGGCTGCCCGTCGGCGACGGCAATGTCGACGCCATGGTCGGCGTCATCCAGACGCGCGACGTGCTGGCCGCCCTGCTCGCCGGCAGGGTGCTGGATCCGCGCCAGCATGTGCGCGCCGCCCCTATCGTGCATGACCAGGCCGACGCGCTCGATGTCTTGCAGAAGCTGCGCGAGTCCGATGTGCCGATGGCGCTGGTCCACGACGAATACGGCCATTTCGAAGGCATCGTCACGCCGGCCGACATCCTCGAAGCCATCACCGGCGTGTTCCGCTCCGATCTCGAGGCCGGAGAGGAGGAGAACGCCGTCAAGCGCGACGACGGCTCCTGGCTGCTCGCCGGCTACATGCAGGCCGACGAAATGRCCGAGGTGCTGGGCATCGACCTGCCGGAGAACCGCGACTACGAAACCGTCGCGGGCTATGTGCTGTCGCATCTCCACCATCTGCCGGCGACCGGCGAGTGCGTCGACGCCCAAGGCTGGCGCTTCGAGGTGGTCGATCTCGACGGCCGCCGCATCGACAAGCTGATCGCCACCCGTCTGCCCGACGGGCATCGGCAGGTCGTGCGCTGAGGATCGTCTCCCCGATTTCTCGATAGGGCTGGAACTCCTGACATCCGCTCAGGCAAGCTGTTTGCGCAAAAAAATGCGCGCCTGTCCGTCGATTGCGAAAGGAATGCGGCCGAATTCGGCGTAACCATGCCGGGCATAGAAGCCGGGGGCTTGAAAGCTGCTCGTCTCGACGACCGCGGCCCGGCAGCCGCGCCTTTTTGCTGCTTCCTCGACGGCTGCGAGCAATCGCGCGCCGTAGGATCGGCCACGTAAATACTCCGGCACGAAAAACATGTCGAGGAACAGCAGGCCGAGCTCAGTGCGACCCCAAAGCCCGCCGAGCGCCCTGCCCGAGCCATTGCACAGCATCGCGCCGATGGGCGCGCGGTCATCCACGCCTGTGGCAGCGACGTTATAGCGATAGAGCGCAACTGCCGCCTCGGCCTTGGTGGCCTCGTCGGCCAACGCCACTATTCTCAGATGCGAAGTCTCGTTCATGTCTGCCTGTTCCGAACAATGGCATGGACAATGACTTCCGGCGTCGGCCAACGTTCCTTCCCGATGGTTTGGCCCGATGGTTTGGCCCGATGGTTTGGAAAGTCTTTGTATTCGGCACTTTGAAGATGGGCTTTCCCCTTCACGACCGGGGTTTGAGCGGGGCCGCGTTTCTCGGCAACCGTCGCACACGTGAGCGCTTTCCAATGCTGATTGCCGGGCCTCGCTTTGCCCCGATGATGTTCAACGAACCGGGCGTCGGCTTCCAGGTCGCTGGCGAACTTTACGCGGTCGATGATCGCGCCCTCTTGCGCCTCGACAGAATTGAATCCATCGGCTCTCCCGGCAATTGGCGCGTGCCGATCGAGGTTGATCCGCTCGAGGCGGGCCATCGACTGTGGCGCAGGTTTATATGAAATCCCGGCATCTGGCAGATCCCATCCATTCGGGTTATCTGGCCCGTTACAATGACCGGCGCTTCGTGCTTCCCGACGGGCATCGGCAGATCGTGCGCTGAGTGGAACCTTAGCGCCAACTTGCAGTTTCAGGGCTTGGGGACAAATCCATGGCCGAGAGCAAGCAAGAACGCGACGAGCGACTGAGGGCGGAGAAGGAATTCCGGGTCCGGTTCCTCATGAAGGAAACCGGCATCACCGAGACCCAGGCCCGCGACCTTGTCGACATGATCGGCATCGATCCGAACTCGCTTCTTCGGGAGGCGCGGCTGCTGAAGAAGAAGTAGATGGAGTTCACCCTACGCAAATTGACTCGTAACGGTCACATTTCGAGCGTACTGTTTGTTCGTCGTCCGTACCGAATAGAGGCAAGCGGACGCTTGGAAGCGGCTATCATGCTTTCGCCCCTGTCAAGGGAGGCAAGCATGCCAGCATGCGGTGTGGCGGATTCCGCCCAGCTCGACATTCTCACAAAAGCCTTGAACGACTACTGCGCAAGGCACCGCGTTGCCGACAAGGATGAGCGCGAACGGATCGCGATCAGGGTCATAGCGCTTTTCGGCCGTGGCGTTTCCGACCCTGCCCAGCTGTCGGCGGAGCTTGAACGCGGTTCCGCCTGATCGACCTCGGCGCGTGCTCATCCGGACTATCGATTGTCAGTGTTAGCCGCCGAGGGTGAAGCTAACCACATGTTGCCCTGGACGGCCACGCCACGGGGCAAGGTCCGGCCCGCAAATCCTGTGTCACCATGATAAGCGGGCCGGACCGCCTGGGTTCCGCTATCGTCCCATACAGCCGAATGAGGTGTTTAAGAAAATACCCATATTTATACTTACCATATTCAAGATGACTAATGTTGCTTTTATGACCGGCCGCCTCGGTCTCTCCGCCGACTATGAGAGCGAGTGGCAGGACAAGGCGGGTCAGACGAGCCGCTCGCATGTCTACGGCATCGCCAACCTCTATTACGACTTCCTCGACGGCACCGATGTCGACGTTTCAGGCACCAGGCTGACCAGCAAGTCGCAGCCGCTTTGGGGCGGTCTCGGTTTCGGCGGCTCGTTGAGCTGGGCCGACGACCGCTACGCCGTCCATGGCGAGCTGCTCGCACGCTCGAGCCTCGAGGATTTCGGCGACAGCCATGCCTTCGGCGGCACCGTCGGCTTCAGCGTGAAGTGGTAGCTGCCGGCGACGATAGGTCGAAAAAGGCTGGCTGTCAGGGCAGCAGCACGACCTTGCCGGTGGCGCGGCGCTCTTCGAGCAATCGATGCGCCTCGCCTGCCTGATGCAGCGGAAAGCGGCCGCCGATCGCCACCTTCAAGCGGCTACGCGCCGCAAGGTCGAACAGCTCGGAAAGACTTGTCCTCAAAATGTCTGGAGACAAAAGCGGCAGCAGGGCAAACCCTTTGAGCGCTTGATTGCGGCCGATCATCGCCTCGAGGTCCGAAGCCGACAGTTGAAACCGGCCGAGCGCCGCAAACACCAGCTCGCCGCCGGGTGCCAGGACGTCGAGAAATTGCTTGGTCAATGCGCCGCCGACGGTATCGTAGACGATTTCGGCGCCTGCGCCATCGCTCGCTTCGCGCACTCGCGCCGGCCAGTCCGGCGCGCTGGAGTCGATTGCCACATCGGCGCCGAGCGAGAGGGCGAAATCCCGCTTGGCGGCCCCGCCGGCCAGCGCGACCACGCGACGAGCGCCCTGCCCTTTGGCCAATTGGATCAGCAGCGAGCCAACGCCACCGGCGGCAGCGGGAACCAGCACCGTCCTGCCGGCCGGCGGACTTTGCCGCGTGAGATGCAAGGCGGTCAGCCCCTGCACCATGAGGGCGGTCGCATCTTCGAAGGAAAGCACATCCGGCAGCGGCACGATGAGGCTGGCGTCGATCGCCACATAGTCGGCATAGCCGCCGAACGGCCGGACCGACACGAACAGCGGCGCCGCCACGCGGCGTCCGAACAGGCCCGGATCTACTCCCTCGCCGACCGTCTCGACCGTGCCGGCGACTTCGACGCCAGGGAACGCCGGCAGGCTCGGCGTGGCCGCGTAGCGATCCGCGCGCATCAGCACCTCGAAAAAGTTGATGCCGGCCGCTTCCACCTTGACCAGCACCTCGCCGGCTTGCGCGACGGGCGTCGGCACGTCGACGACCTCCATCACCTCCGGACCGCCGAAGCGGTTGAACTGCAAGGCTTTCATGGCAGGGCTCCGATTGCTATGGCGTCAGCCGGTCTTTGCCACTATCTGCGCAGTCGCCGCTACACACGGATTTGTCCGCTGCACACCAGGAGGTGACCATGCCCCAAATCACCAAGAAACGCGTGATCAAGCGACTGCCGATGCTCCCCGCCGAACGCGCGCTGAAAGTGATCTCAGGTCGCTGGAAAGCGGTGATCCTCTACTATCTCTTCGACGGTCCGCGCCGGCTTTCGGCACTCAAGGCGCTGATGCCCGGCATTACCCAGAAGGTGTTGATCGACCAGCTGCGCGAGATGGAGGAGCATGGCCTCGTCAGCCGCGAGATCTTCGCCGAGATCCCGGCGCGCGTCGAATATTCAGCGACGCGGCTCGGCCTCAGCCTCGAGCCGATCCTGCTCGCGCTCTGTCAGTGGGGACAGCACCACGCCGACGAATTGGACGAGCGGCCGCATCTTGCCGACTGCATCATCAGGCCAAGGCGCGCCACCGAGGCTGCCCCGAATTAAAAAGGGCGGCGCAAGCGGTGGCTTGCCGTAGATGTCACGCAAATTTGGGACTGATCGCCAAGCGCTGCCAAAATCACGGGACATTGGAGCGCGAAGCAAAGGCGCTTAGTGCCTATTAGCTGTTCGGCTATTCTCGGACGAAGGTGTCGAGGCTGGTCCCGAAGGCACGCCAGGTTCCGACCCGCTTGCGGGAAGCGATTTCGCCCTCCTTGCCGGTGATGGTGCTGCCTGCCACCGTCAGCCACATCGTCTCCAGTTTGCCGTCCCGCAATATGCCGGTGTAGCTCACCGCGGCGGGGCCGGCCGTGCCCTCGCCGGCGGCCGTCACTCCGATCACGTCGCCATGTGCGATGCCGAATATCGGCACCGTCTGTCCATAGAAGCTGCTGTCTTCGAGTGCCGTGCGAAACGTGCCTTCAATCCGGCCACCGTCCTCGCCGGTTATGTCGAGGACGGACCCATACTGATTACGCCATCTGCCAAGCCAAGGCATTCCGCTCCTCCACGACTGTCTTCGTCTCCCGCGGATTCGGGCCTGCATCTAACGCGCCGTTCCGGGCGGTCAAGTGACCGCCAAAACGTGGTCGGGATCCAAGCAAGACAGGCAGCTCCGGCACCCGAAAATGAAAAAGGGCGGCGCAAGCGCCGCCCTTCGGGAGGATGATTCTACGCAGGCTCGTTACGCGGCCTGGGCTTCGCCGGCGATCGCGTCGGCGGCGCGCGCCGCCTTCAGCACCTTCGCCCACCAGGCGACGTCGTTGACGAGTGCTGTGGCCGCCTGGTTCAGGTGCTCGATGTCCTCGAGCTTCTTCTCGCCCTGGCGGACAGCCAAGAAATCGCCCCAGGCGATGTGCACGGCCGATTTGACCGGAGCCATCTGCAACTCGACGGCGATCAGGCGGAGCTGTTCGACCGCGCGCGCGCCGCCAACCGAGCCATAGCCGACAAAGCCGGCTGGCTTCTTGTTCCATTCGTTGGCGGCGTAATCGATGGCGTTCTTCAAGACACCGGTCGGCGCATGATTGTATTCGGCGGCGGTGAAGATGAAGCCGTCGAACTCGGCGACCTTCTTTTGCCAGCGCTGCGCCACTTCGTTCTGCGACGGCGCCCAGGCGGAAGAAGCGACCTCGTCGAAAAAGGGCAGCGGCCAGTCGCGCAGATCGACGATCTCGACGTCGATATCGGCATGCGCCTTGGCAATCTTGGCAATCCACTGCGTCGGCACGTCGGCGAAGCGGGCGGCGCGGGTCGAACCGACGACAATGGCGATTTTGGGCTTGGACATAAGGGGCTCTCCTTGCGGCAATTTCTGGTATCGTTTGGATACCGGCGCTATATGTGATACTGACAAATCGGCGCGCAAGGAGGCACGTTTTTGTTACTGAGGCACCCGCACATCACCGAGGACTGCCGGGCCGTGTCGGAAATCCTGCAACGGGTCGGCGACAAATGGACCGTGCTCGTGGTCGGTAAGCTGGGCGACGGCGCGATGCGCTTCAACGAATTGCGCGCCGCCGTCGGCGGCATTTCGCAAAAGATGCTGACCACCACCTTGCGCGGCCTGGAGCGCGATGGCTTCGTCACGCGCAAGGTGTTTCCGACCATTCCGCCACGTGTCGATTACGAACTGACCGAGCTCGGTCATGAATTGCTCGTGCCGGTCGGCGCACTCGGCGAATGGGCGCGCAAAAACACCAATCGGGTCCGCGAGGCGCGCGCCAAATTCGACAGCCAACAGGCCTGAACCCCTTATAGTTCAAAGGTTTCTGAACCAGTAGATGAATCGTACGGTCCGGCCCCGGGTCTGTCGTACCTTCCGGCTTTGATCGGATCCGCCGCGGCCCCGTACTCAGCCTCGTGTGTCTCCGCGCAACCGTCTCGACAAGGACGACTGTCTTCAGCCGGCCACGGATCAGGCGCTTGGGATGGCGCTGCCGCAGCACGTCGTCGAGCAGTTCTCCGGCTGCGCGACCTTCTTGCCGATCGCCTTCAAGTCCCTCACGCATGCGACGCGCGGAAGGTCTCTCCTGACCTCCATATAGGCCGTTATGCCAAGCAGGCAGACCAGGGCGACAAGGGCTACGACGAGCCACCCGTTCAGCATATGTTGACGCATTGTCTTTCCTCCGCCACCCCCAAAGTGGGCGGGGAAGGCAACCATTGGATGTCGCGGAGCTCGTCTCCCGCGCGGGCGTTGTTACAAACCGCGGGGTTTGGGAGAATCGGAGGTCGCGTCAGGCCTCGGCCGGAACCGGCTTCGGCTTGCCCTCGCCGTCGAGCGCCACCATGACGAAATCGGCATGGGTGACCTTCTCCATCAGGTCGGAAAGGTAACGCTGCGCCCAGGCTTCGACCTTAAGCACCATCGAGGTGCGGCCGACGCGCTCGACATGGGTGTAGATGCAGAGCGTGTCGCCGATCTTCATCGCCTTGGCGAAAGACATCTCCTTCACAGCCGCCGTCACGACGCGGCCCTTGGCGCGCTCGGCGGCGCGGATACCGCAGGCAAGGTCCATCTGCGCCATCACCCAGCCGCCGAAGATGTCGCCGGCGGCATTGGCGTCGGACGGCATGGCGAGCGTCCTCAGCGTGAGATCGCCAAGAGGTTTTCCGTCCGCGTAATGCACCATGGCGAAATCCTTGGGAGGTCAGTTGTTGTTGCGTAGCAATGCGACCGCCATGTCGCAAGCTCTGGTGAAAGCGAAATGTGCGCCACCGCGCCGGTCGCTTTTTTCACAAGCCATGCCGGAAGCCACGGCGACGCCGCGAGCCGGCAATGTCTAGGGTAAGCCCGACGTTGCGGAGCCCGCCCTTCCATCATGCAGACTTATGACTTCATCGTCGTCGGCTCCGGTTCGGCCGGTTCGGTCGTTGCCGACAAATTGTCAGCTTCGGGCCGCTTCTCGGTGCTGGTGCTGGAGGCCGGCGGGACCGATCGGCGCTTCTACGTCCAGATGCCGCTCGGCTACGGCAAGACCTTCTTCGACCCGGCCGTCAACTGGAACTACAAGACCGAGCCGGATCCCGGTCTCGCCGGCAATGCCGACCATTGGCCGCGCGGCAAGCTGCTTGGCGGCTCGAGCTCGATCAACGCCATGGTCTTCATCCGTGGCGCGCGCGAGGATTTCGATGCCTGGGCCGCCGCCGGCAATCCTGGCTGGGCCTATGACGACCTGCTGCCCTCCTTCAAGGCGATGGAAGACAATGCGGCCGGCGCCGACGAATGGCGCGGCGTCGGCGGCCCCTTGCGCGTCACCGATTGTTCGCGCGCCGTGCACCCGCTGACCAAGCGCTATCTCGCCGCCGCCGAACAGGCGGGCCTGCCGTTCAATCCGGACTTCAACGGCGCCTCCCAGGAAGGCGTCGGCGTCTACCAGATCACGACCAAGAACGGCCGCCGCATGTCGGCGGCCCGCGCCTTCCTGCGGCCGGCGATGAAGCGCGCCAACGTCCGTGTCGAGACCAACGCCCTGGCGACCAAGATCCTGTTCGAGGGCAAGCGCGCCGTCGGCGTCGAATATGAGCAGAACGGGCAGAAGAAGACGGCGCGCGCGAGCCGCGAGGTGATCCTCTCCGGCGGCTCGATCAACTCGCCGCAACTGCTGCAGCTCTCCGGTGTCGGCCCCGCGACGCTGCTGGCTGGTCTCGGCATCCCGGTCGTCCACGCCAACGACAATGTCGGCGCCAATCTGCAGGACCATGTCGGCATCAACTACACCTTCAAGGGCAAGCTGCCGACGCTGAACCAGATCCTGCGGCCATGGTGGGGCAAGCTTCTGGTCGGCATGCAATACATCCTCTTGCGCTCCGGTCCGCTGTCGCTGTCGATGAACAATGCCGGCGGCTTCTTCCGCACCGATCCGTCGATGATGCGGCCGAACATGCAGCTCTATTTCCAGGCTTTCTCGACCGTCATCCCGAAGAGCGGCGAGCGTCCGATCCTGACGCCCGACCCGTGGCCGGGTTTCTCGATCGGCCTGTCCAACTGCCGGCCTTCGAGCCGCGGCGAGATCATGATCCGCTCGAGCAATCCGCGCGACTATCCGAGGATCACCGCGAATGCCTATTCGACCAATGCCGATGTCGACGAGATGCTGGCGGCGGTAAAGTTCGTGCGCAAGATCGCCGCGATGCCGGCCATGGCCGAGATCATCGAGGAAGAGGTGCTGCCAGGACCGTCGGTCCAGTCGGACGCCGACCTGATCCAGGATTTCAGGAAACGCTCGGGGACCGTCTACCACCCGGTCTCGACCTGCCGCATGGGGCCTGATGCATCACGCGCCGTCGTCGATCCACGGCTTCGGGTGCATGGGCTCGAGGGCCTGCGCGTCATCGACGCTTCGATTTTCCCCGACAACATCACGGGCAACACCAACGCCGCCTCGATCCTCACCGGATGGAAAGGCGCCGACCTGGTTCTGGAGGATCAGAAATGAAAATCACCGACGTGAAGACCTGGGTTGTCGGCAACCCGCCGCCCGGCATCGGAGGCAAATATTTCATCTTCGTCAAGCTCACCACCGATGGCGGCGTCGTCGGCTATGGCGAGGCCTACAACGCGACCTTCTCGGCGCATGTCACCGCCAGGATGATCGAGGACATGGCCGAACGCTATTTCGTCGGCCGCGACCCGCACGACATCGAGAATTTCTTCCGCCGCGCCTATTCCTCCGGCTTCACCCAGCGCCCCGACGTCTCCGGCATGGGCTGCTTCTCGGCGCTGGAAATGGCCTGCTGGGACATCGTCGGCAAGGAAGCCGGCAAGCCGATCTACAAGCTGCTCGGCGGCCAGGTGCACGAGACGCTGCGCTCCTACACCTATCTCTATCCGCACACCGGCAGCGTCCATTCGGAGGATGCGCGCGGCCAGAATGTCTACAACGATCCCGATATGGCAGCGGCCTGCGCGCTGGAATATGTCGAGCAGGGCTTCAACGCCGTGAAGCTCGATCCAGCCGGCCCCTATACCGCCTATGACGGCCACCAGCCGCGCCTGATCGACATCGACCTGTCGGCGCGCATGATCAAGGCGATCCGCGAGGCGGTCGGCACCAGGGCCGATATCCTGTTCGGCACGCATGGCCAGTTCACGGCCTCCGGCGCGCTGCGCATGGCCCGCGCCATCGAGCCCTACGATCCGCTGTGGTTCGAGGAGCCGGTGCCGCCTGATATGCCCGAGGTGATGGCTCAGGTCGCCCGCCAGACCTCGATCCCCATCGCCACCGGGGAGCGGCTGACGACGAAATCCGAATTCGCCCGCGTCATCGAGAACCGCGCCGCCACCATCCTGCAGCCGGATCTCGGCCGCTCCGGCGGTATCCTCGAAACCAAGAAGATCGCCGCCATGGCCGAGGCCTACCACATCCAGGTGGCGCCCCACTGCTATTGCGGCCCGATCGTCGGCGCCGCCAACATCCAGCTTGCCGTGACGCTGCCCAACTTCCTCATCCTGGAATCGCTGAAGCAGTGGGACGGCTTCCACGCCACCCTGCTCAAGAAGAAGATCGAATGGCAGGACGGCAACGTCATCCCGTCGAAGGAGCCCGGCCTCGGCGTCGAGCTCAACGAGGTGGTCTGCGAGGCGCATCCCTATAGCGGCAAGGACCTGCATCTGCAGATGATGCAGACGCCGCTGATGCCGTGACCCTGGCCTACGCCTTCATTGGCCTCGGCCATCTCGGCGGCAATCTCGCCGCCAGCCTGCTGCGCAACGGCTTGCCGTCACCGTCTTCGATCGCGACCCGGCGGCGGTCGAGCGCCTCGTCGCGCTCGGCGCCACGGCGGCGGCGAGCCCGGCGGACGCCGCCGCCCGTGCCGGCAACGCGATCACCTGCCTGCCCTCGCCGAAGGTCAGCGAGGCGGTGCTCGCCGGCCCGGAGGGATTGCTCCAGGGCCTGCCCGCGGGCGGCACCTGGATCGAGATGTCGACCAACGGCCGCGACGAGATCGTTCGCCTCGCAGTCCTCGCCTCGGCCAAGGGCATCGAGACGCTGGAATGTCCGGTGACCGGCGGCGTGCATCTGGCCGCGGCGGGCAAGATCACCGCGCTCGTCGGCGGCGACGCCACGCTCTACGAACGTCACCGGCCTGCCATCGAGGCGATGTGCGCGAAGTCCTTCCTGATGGGTCCTGTCGGCTCGGCGGCGGTGATCAAGGTCATCACCAATATGCTGGCCTTCATCCATTTGGTCGCCGCCGGCGAGGCGCTGATGCTCGCCAAACAGGGCGGGCTCGACCTCGCCCAGGCCTACCACGCCATCGTCGCCTCTTCCGGCAACAGCTTCGTCCATGAGACCGAAAGCCAGCTCGTGCTCAACGGCTCCTATGACATCGGCTTCACCATGGACCTGGCGCTGAAGGATCTCGGCTTCGCGCTGGCCATGGGCAGGGATTTCGGCGCGCCGCTCGATCTGGCGTCGCGCGTCAACGCGATTTTCGAGGAAGGCAAGCGCGCCTATGGCGGCGACGCCTGGTCGACCAAGATCGTCAAGCTGCTCGAGGATGCCGTCGGCACAGAGCTTCGCGCGCCCGGCTTCCCGGCCAGGCTGGAGATATAGCCGACAGATTTTTAGCCAGCCATTTCAAGAGCCTGGCCGCATCGCCGGAATCCGTCCCCGAGGCCGTTGATTCAACATCTCAGCGTCAGCGCGCCGGGCAGGATCTCGAAAGTCGCCGGAATCCGGCCCGGCGACTCGCCGTCGATATCGACCAGCGCGCCGTTCTTCTCGGCATCGCCCAAAGGCTCGACCAGCACCTTGCGGCCGCGCAGGATGGTGATCGCCGGATGATTGCGGTGACGCCCGCCATAAAGAAGCCGGATGTCTCTTATCAGGCCGAGCTTGTTCGCCGCCCGCACGATGACGATGTCGAACTGTCCGTCCGACAGCTCGGCGTCGGGCGCGATCATCATGCCGCCGCCGAAGAACTTGCCGTTGGCGACCGCCACCAGCGCCATGCGCGCCTCGACCGGCTCGCCATCGTCTATGGTGATCCTGACGTCCTGGAAGCGGTAGCGGATGAACTCCAGCACCGTGCGCCAAAAGAACAGCGCCTTGGTCGAGACCCTGCCCTTGCGCTTGTCGGCATTGACGGCGCGATCCGTCGCGCCGGACAGGCCGAGGCTGGCGATGTTGATGAAGTGGCGGCTGGCCAGCTTGCCATGATCGTCGATGTAACAGACCCGCCCGGCATCGACCTTCCGCGCCTTGGCATCGGCGATCTGCTTGACCGACGCGCCTATGGAGCGCGGCATGCCGAGCCCTCGCGCGAAGTCGATGCCGGTGCCGCAGGGCAGAAGTCCAAGCGCGCTTTCATGGCCGGTCTCGTCCTGCGCCTGCAGCAGCCCGTCGGCCACCTCGCTGGCGGTACCGTCGCCGCCGGCGGCGATGACCAAGTCGCATCCGACGGCGGCGAGGTCGATCGCCAGTCGCTCGGCGTCGCCGCTGGCTTGCGTCTCGCGCAACTCGAAATCACCGAAATTCGTCTTGAGCGACGCCGCCGCCTCCGCCCAATGCCGCTTGAGCCTGCCGCCGCCGGCAATCGGATTGAGCACCACCCCGACCTTCAAACCGACCTCCCCCGAGGCACGTCACGCAAAAATGCGCGGCTGAGCCCGCGCTGGCGCCCAAACTCTGTTGCCGGCCCAAACTCTTTTGCCGACCCGAACTCTTTTGCCGACATTGAAACGCGGACCGGGCGGCTGAGCAAGGCTCCAACATCCAAGGTCGCTAAAAAAGCGGGCAGGCTGTCTAAGGGGTTCGGCCACCGAATTCCGAGGCTTTTGCCATTGGTCCCCGATAATCCCGCTATCCACAGGCACCCCGGCATTCCCTGAACCGCTTACCCGGCGTACATTCAACCCATCTCAGGCGGCCACTGAACGCCCCAGCCGAAAGGCAAAAGCGCAAGGCGGATTTCCTGAGGCCCGTACGGCCCAGAACGAGAGCAGGTTCGCCTGCTGGAGGGACGGATGCCGAGACCTACGGGTGCCGCGGAAAGCGTGCCAACGCCGACGGCGGACCGATGCTGCCATGAAGGCCGGGAAAAACCTTCGATGGCACGCTGGGCGAAGCCCGCAAGGGTGGAGATCGGCGTGGTCTGGAACGGGAGCTGCCCTCGGGTGGCGACTGGCAGGACCGTCAAAATCAAGGCTGGCCTGGCGCGACGACTTTACGGAAGTTGCTGCCTTAACCGGTTCCTGATCTGACAGGGAGGCGCTGGGAGAAATCCCAGCGCCGACTGTCTTTTTGAGATCTGCTTGCCGGGCAGTCTGCTGCGTTGCGTCGCCAGACGGGCGAGCGGCACCCGCGGGATAGACCCACCGTCGGTAACCCCTTTCGCGCTTTGTTGCGGAGCCTGGCTGTTCCCCGCGTCAAAATCGGATAGGGCGCTTCACCGTTTCACGGAAACGGCGAAACGCACTACCTCTTTGTTCTTACGCAATTCCGGACGGAAAACCGCTCACACTTTTCCTGGAATTGCTCTAACGTTCAGCGTGACGTGAAGAGGGATGCTTCATGCCGCTGATCCGCAAGTTTGCCCTCGCCGGCATCTCCGCCGACCATGCGGACCTTTGCCGCCCGATCGATCCGGGCGCAGCCTGACATGTTCGTGCTGCGCTGGCTGAGGCGACTCTTCAAGACAATCCTCTGGCTGATCGTCCCCGTCGTGCTGATCCCGATCGTCGGATTGGCCTACGGCTTCCTCACCATCCCTGCCCTCGATAAAGCGCCCCTGCCAGGCATCGCAGACGGCGCTCCGCCAGCAGAGCTGGCCGTGAAGGTCCGGCAGGCGATACCGGGCTATCGATCGCCCAGGTCGTGGCTCGCCTACCCGAAATGGGCGGCCGTCCACGCCGCGCGCGACTATGCCGCCTTCGTCGACGAGGACCAGCCAAGCGGCTTTCCTTACCTGTCCTACATAGGCCGTTACTGGCAGGACTATGCGGCGATCATCCGCGCAAGCTCCGTCCACGGCTTCAACACCGCCGATTACGTCATGCCGACACTCACCGGCATCGGCCTTACGATCGACTACGCCCTTCAATGGGCCTACGAGAACACCGTCGGCCGCATCACCGAGGCGACCGCCGGCAAGCGCATTGCCGCCGACATCTACCAGGCGAAGGTCGCCGGCGACTATGCCGCCTTTCTCGACAAGACGCCGTGGTATGAATTTCCCTATGCCGAAAAGCGCGCTGGGCTATTTGCCGTCGAGCCCGCCACCGGCGACGACTCCCTCCGCACCAGCGAACGCAAGCTCGCCTTCGGCCTCGCCGACACCGTCAAGCAATGGTGCGCCGATCTGGGCAGATCGGCATTGGCCACCGCCGACGACCCGGGGCCGCCCGACATCCATGTCTGGGCCAAGGGTCCGGTCGGCGAGGCGGCGCGCAACGAGCCGGACACGCTTCTCGAGCGCGATCTCGGCGGTGACGGCACCATCTTCGTCACCGGCCGCTCGCAGGCCTTTACCGGGACGATCCCGCGCCTGATCGACGAGGGAATCTCCTTCGTCGAGATCGGCGGCAATGACGAGATCATGATCACGGTGACCTCAGATGCGGAGATCACCGCTCCCGACGGCTCGCGAATCCTGTTCAGCCAGCCGATCCCGGTATCGCCCGACACACGCCGCACCGCGCTGACCGTCGCCGTGCGCAAGCTGCACTTCGTCCTGCCGGCCCTGGCCAAGGCCGGTGCCAGATTGGAACATGTCTATGCCGATGACTGAGGCATTTCGGTCACAGTCGTCGGCTGAGCAACCTTCGGAAACGTCGCGTCATCCACATTTCACAATCGCGGCCAAATCCCGCCTTGTTCGGCATGGATTGATGCGAGTGGGATGGGGAGAAATTTCGAAGGGACAAGACCGTGATCAAGACCGCCCTTGTCGCCATGACCATCGTCGGCTGCGACTGCGACGCCAAGCTGTGCGAATATATCGGCGAGACGCCGGCCAAATGGGCGACGGTCGCCGACTGCGAGGCGGCGATGAAGAGCCAGATGCTGCATCAGCGTAATTTCAACTATCCGCTGGTTTCAGGCATCTGCCGCGTCAAGGGCTCGGCCTCTTCTTCCGAGCTTGCCGCGAAAGCCTCCAGGCCGGATCTGAAGCCCAGGAACCGCGTCGTCGAAACCATCGCCCCGCTGCCGCCCGAGCTCGACCATCGCCCGAGCGTTCCGGTCGGCGGAACGGTGACCGCGAGCGAAACGGAATCGGCGAAGCCCGTCGCCTTCGACGGATCGGTCGATGGCGGCCGCGCCGTGCTTTACCGCACCAAGGCCGGCTATGCCGTGGTCAAGACCGACCTTAGCCGCGCCGCCGGCGCGACGGTGGACGCGGCGAAGCGCTCGGCGACCTGGTTGGCGGGTCTGACGGGTCTTTGATCCGGATCACTATAGTTTAATTTTCAGGGTCTCCCAGAATTTGTCGATCAGCGGCTGTTCGGTCGCATTGTCCTGATCGCCGATGCGCGTGATGAAGAGCAGCCCCTGATCGGCGGTGCCGAAGCCGACGATCTCGAAATCCGCCCTGTCGGTGCGCGTCTTCACGATAGCCTTGAGGCYGGTCAGTTCCTTGCCGTCGGCAAGCTTGCGGGTCGTCGGCTGCTGCGTCAGCTGCCCGCCCGCCTGGACCGTTTCCTTGGTCATCTCCTGCAGCATCAGCTGGTTGAGGGAGACCGGGTTCATCTTGTCGTATTTCTGCACCACGACGAGGGTGCCGAGCGCCGAAGCCATGAGATACTGCGCGATACCGTCGCCGAGATCGGTCTTGGTCACCGAATTGGTGCTCGGATGGACGAAGGAGAATGTGCCGCCTGAGAAGGTGGCGAAATCATTGTGCTCGAGCCTTACCTTGCTGGTCTTGCCGCCGGGCAAGGATACGTCGACATCCTCGCCCGGATCGATGTCGACGCTCACGCCGTCGATCGTCAGCTTGAAGGCCTTCGGGTCCTCGGCACGGGCGGGCCCCGAGTAAAGCATGATCGCCGCGAGCGCCGCTGCCGCCAATCTCAGTCGCATATCCTGTCCTCTCCGCGCTGTTCCGGTCACCGCGTTCGATGGCGGCCTCGTTTCGGCGGCCGAAGCCGCCTCTTATCATTCCCCGATGACAATTGTCGTGGGCCGGTTCTCCGATTGATAAAGCCGGCGCATTGCCCGAAGATAATACGCAAGGATATTGGCCTTGACCGGGGGGTGTCATGACAATTGCCGTTCGTATCGCGCTATGCCTGCTGCTGGCGCTCGTTCCTTTGCACGTCCGCGCGCAAAGCGACGACAAGGCCATGATGATCGCCTCCGACGACGCCGAGATGGCGGCGGCGATCGAGAAGGCGCGATCCAGCCTGGATGAATTCCTGGCATTATCCGACACTCCGCCGCCGGGAACCGACAAGTTCAAGCTGAAAGTGATGATCGCCGACGGCAATGCGACGGAGCATTTCTGGGTCATCCCCTTCAAGCGGACCGACACCGGCTTCGTCGGCATATTGGCGAACGAGCCGGAAATCGTCCGCAACGTCGTCCTCGGCCAGAACATCGAATTCACCAGGGACGATATATCCGACTGGGGCTATACCAAAAACGGCCGTCAGGTCGGCAGCTTCACCGTCTGCGTGATGTTGAAGAAGATGTCGAAGGAGGAGGCCGAGTACATGCGCACCCAATACGGCTTCGACTGCTGAGGTCTATCCGCTCACTTGATCCCTCGCGCCGATCTTGCGCACCAGCGCCGCGGTGGCCAGCATGGCGCCGAGATCGGTGATCATCGGCGCGACATGCGCGTTGTAATCGATCGGCTGCGAGATATCCGGAAGCTCGAAGAAGTTCTTCGACCGCGGCATCAACAGAAAGCCGTCGCTGCCGCTGAGCGCCACCCGCGCCTGGTCGTAGGGCCATGTCTCGCGCAGCCAGGTCAGCGCCTGCGCCATCCGGCCGGTCACCAGCGGCCGCGCCGCCTCGACATTGTCGGTGCGGAATTCATAGGTGTCATCGAGGTCGTCGACGCCGGAAGACAGCTCCTGCATCTTTGAGGCGAACATGCCGCGGAAGAAGTGCGTTACCTTGCCGGCCTTGCGCGCCGCGACCAGTGTTCCCGGGAACGGCTCGATGGTCTCGAAGGCGACGATGACTCCTTTGAAGGCGGTCGTCTCGCTTTTGCCGGAGCCTTCCCAAAGTCTCGCCTCGTAGAGCTCGAACGGAAAATCCTCGTAGCGTCCGGAAATGACGTCGTCGAAGCTCTGCCGGCTGAAAGCGGCGACGGTTTCGCGCGGCATCCTGTCGAAGGAGCTCGGCCGCGCGCCATGTTGGTAGCGCACGTCGCGCACGAAGCCGAAGATCATCGGCAGCAGCGTGTCGCGGAAGGATTGCTGCAGCCGGGTCGCCGGCCTCAGCGCCTGGAAATAGAGCAGCACCGCGACAACCATGCCGCCGAGATAGAGAAAGACATGCGGCGTCGAGAGCCATTGTTCGTGGGGATCGGCGGCGGCGTTGAACAGCCAGGCTATCAGCGCGACGAAGACGACGACCAGGCCGACGAACACCGGCACCCGCCAGCGCACCTGCCGCTGGACCGACGCCCGTTTCGCCTCATAGTCCTCGATGCCGTGCCTGATCCCCGCGATCACCGCCTCGCTCGGCATGAAATCCGCTGCTTCCATGGCCCACCCCCGGCCGCCACTGAGACGCGGCCATGATAGCGCTTTTCACGCGAAAGTCGCCTGCGCTCGCTGCGGTCGGCGGCTAGGCCTGCGACATTGGAAAAATCGCCTCCAGCCGGGCCGCGACCCGGTGCTTGAGCGCGCCATCCAGAGCCTCGACCGGCACCAGCCGCTCATGACCTCTATCGGCGAGGCGCATGAAGAAGTGCTGCCGGTAGGCGGCTATGGCGCCGCGCGTGGCGGCATCGGCGCTGACATCGACAATAAGAATGGAGCCGATGCGCCCGGGCCATGGCTGCCTGGCAAGGGCCGTTCCGAGGAAATCGCCAAGCCCATAGGCGATCACGCTGTCGCCGATGCGCTCGATGGGCTGCAAGACATGAGCGTGGTGCCCGGTGATCAGCCGGGCGCCATGATCAGCCAGCCGCCTCGCCAGCGCTCGGGTCTCCGGCCTCGGAAAGTGCCGGAACTCCCAGTCCCAATGCGGCACGGCGCAGGTGAGGTCGATGCCGGAAACGGCGGCGCGCGGCCATTCGGCGGCATGCATCGAGATGCGTTCTTCGAACGGCGCGGCGCCCGTGTTGCGCCAGAGCGTGAAGGCCGCAAAGCCGATCGTCAGCGATCCGGCCGCATGACGCTGGACAGGTCCGCCGGCAACCGTGCCGATGGTTCGGATCCCGAGCCGGCTCAGCGCCGCGAGCGTTTCCTCGAAACCGGCGATGCCCTGGTCGAGCATGTGGTTGTTGGCCAGGGACAGAACGAGCCTGCCGCGCGCGATGCCGGCGGCTGCGAGCGCATCGGCCAGGAAACGCTCGCTCATCGCATGATGCGTGCCGAGCCACGTGCCCATCGCCGCATATGCGCGCTCGACGATCGGACTTTCGCAATTGCCGACCACGAGGTCGGCGGACGAAAGCAGCGTCGTGATGGCCGGAGCGCATTCCGGCGCATCGCGATTGGCAACCGCAGAGATGTCGCCGACGAAGGCCAGCCGCACCGTCCGCCTGGGCTTCGGATCGAGCAACACCGCCGCGGACGCCGTAAACCCGCTTCTGTCGCCGCCAAGCGACGGTCTCAGCAGGCGCGGCAGCCACGACAGTTTGTAGGCAAGCGGATAGTTCGACACGGGTCCATCCAGTTTCGACCTGTGTAGACTGTCTGGCAGGCCGGTTGAAGCGGGTCACCCCGCGACCGAAATGCGTGTATGCTCGCCGGCAGTGGAGGGCGATGAYGATGCTTAGAGCGATCCTTGCAGCAACCTTGTTTGCAGTCCTGCCGGCGTCCTTCGCCTGGGCGGAGATGCCGGACGCAGCCAAGTCCATGTTCGAGGCGAAGAGCGTGGCCGAGCGGAACACGGCATTGTCGACGCTGGAAGCGGCAGCGGCGAAGGACCCGGCCTCGGCCTATGCGGCCGGCGCCGGCGAATTCTTCACCGCGCTCGAGCTTCTCGCCGGCGGCCTGCATCGCCACGGTTTCGAGAGCCCGAAATCCTTCATGCTGCCGCTGATGCAGTTGCCCGTGCCCGACAACCCCAACCCGCAGCCGCTGACCTACGAAGAATTCCGCGCCATCCTGGTCGCCTTCCGCGACCGGCTCGAAAAATCCGCCGCCACGCTGGGCTCCGTGCCAAAAGATGCCGACATCGGCATGGTCGTCGATCTCACCCGCGCCGGCATCGATCTCAACGAAGACGGCACGATTGCGCCGGACGAAAGCTTCGCCGCGATCATGGCGTCGCTCTCACGCGGCGGCATCGACACCGGCAATGCGGCGCCTTCGCTCACCTTCCGCTTCGACCGCGCCGACGGTTTCTGGTTGCAAGGCTATGCCGAATTCCTGATGGCGCAGGCCGATTTCTGGCTGGCGCATGATTTCCGCAATGCCTTCGACGGCTCGTTCCACATGCTCTTCCCGCGCGCCAAACTGCCGCTGCAGGACGCGCTGGTGCCGCTGGACGGCGGCATGAGCGGCAACATGTTCGCCTCGGAATGGCGCTTTGCGGACTTCATCTCGCTGGTGCATCTCGTCAACTGGCCGGTGATCGAGCCGGAACGCCGGCAGGCCGCGCGCCGCCACCTGCTGGAGATGATCCGGCTGTCGCGCGAGGACTGGAAAGCGATCCTGGCCGAGACCGACAATGACCGCGAATGGTTGCCGGGACCGCAGCAGAAGGGCCTCAATCCGCTGACCGGCCTCGAGGTCGGCGAGGAACAGGTGCAGGCCTGGCTCGCCACGCTGACTTTGGCCGAGGACCTTCTCGAAGGCCGCGCGCTGCTGCCGCATTTCCGCATCGCCGGCAAGGGCATCAACATGAAGCGCTTCTTCGACGAGCCGAAACCCTTTGACCTCGTGCTGTCGATCACCGGCCCCGGCATCGCGCCCTATCTCGAAAGCGGCAGGATCCTCAGCAGCGACGATTTCGACCAGATCCAGCGCGAGTTCGGCGGCGCCGGATTCTTGACCTTCGCGCTGTGGTTCAACTGAGTCTTGGGTTCCTCGCCCCCATGAAATGGGGGAGAAGTGGCTCGGCGAAGCCGAGACGGAGAGGGGAGCGCCGGTTCGGGCGGCGAAAGCGCCTCAAGGAGAAGGGCTTCCGCCTTACGAAGCCCCCTCTCCGTCCGCTTCGCGGACACCTCTCCCCCGCCTCTGGCGGGGGCGAAGAACCTTTGAGGTCGGCGTTCGCTCTCCCATCGGATCATGACGCCCCTCCTGACAGCCTTCTGTCAGCAGCGTCCGCGCCCGGCCGGCGCCCATGCACTCGGCTCTTTCCATTTTGGCCGAGTCCACCCATATTCGGGGCATGGCCAGACATCCTGACAAGAAGACGCCTTCGCAAGACGGCGCGCCGAAGCGGCGCAGCCCACTGACCGAATTCCTCGACGCCGCCGAGCCGTTGAAGCCGGGTGGTTTCGCCGAGGCGCCGCAGGCCGAATTTTCCGGCGCGCCGCTGACCGGCTCGATCTCCGATTGGGTCGGGGAGATCGAGCGCGAGGCGGAAAAGCAGCCGAAGGCGAAAGCTCCCAAAAAGATCCCCGAACGCTCGTCGGCGCCCGGGCGCACCGCGCGCGGCACCTCGATGGGCGGCGCAGCCTCGGCCAAGGAACGCGCGGCCGCCGGCCTCAATCCGGTGGCCGGCCTCGACATCAGCCTGGAGGACGCCGAGCAGGTTTCCTCGAGCGGCGTCACCGCGACCGTCGCCGCGCTGTCGGCGCTGATCGAATCCGGCAATCCGCTGCACAAGGACGGCCAGCTTTGGACGCCGCACCGTCCGGCCCGACCGGAAAAATCGGAAGGCGGCATCGCCATCAAGATGGTGTCGGATTTCGAACCGGCCGGCGACCAGCCGACCGCCATCAAGGACCTCGTCGAAGGCGTCGAGCAGAACGACCGCACCCAGGTGCTGCTCGGCGTCACTGGCTCGGGCAAGACCTTCACCATGGCCAAGGTGATCGAGGAGACGCAGCGCCCTGCCCTGATCCTGGCGCCCAACAAGACGCTGGCCGCGCAGCTCTACGCCGAGTTCAAGAAGTTCTTCCCCGAGAACGCGGTCGAGTATTTCGTCTCCTACTACGACTATTACCAGCCGGAGGCCTACGTCCCACGTACCGACACCTATATCGAGAAGGAATCCTCGATCAACGAGCAGATCGACCGCATGCGCCACTCGGCAACGCGCTCGCTGCTGGAGCGTGACGACGTCATCATCGTCGCCTCGGTGTCCTGCATCTACGGTATCGGCTCGGTCGAGACCTATACGGCGATGACCTTCCAGATGCAGGTCGGCGACCGGCTCGACCAGCGCTCGTTGCTGGCCGACCTCGTCGCCCAGCAATACAAGCGCCAGGACGTCAACTTCGTGCGCGGCTCGTTTCGCGTGCGCGGCGACACGATCGAGATCTTCCCGGCCCACCTTGAGGATCGCGCCTGGCGCATCTCGATGTTCGGCGACGAGATTGAATCGATCACCGAATTCGATCCGCTGACCGGCCAGAAGACGGGCGAGCTGAAGAGCGTCAAGATCTACGCCAACTCGCACTATGTGACGCCGCGCCCGACGTTGAATCAAGCCATCAAGTCGATCAAGGAAGAGCTCAAGCACCGCTTGCAAGAGCTTGAAAAGGCTGGCCGTTTGCTGGAAGCGCAACGCCTGGAGCAGCGCACGCGCTTCGATCTGGAGATGCTGGAGGCGACCGGTTCCTGCGCCGGCATCGAGAACTATTCGCGCTATCTCACGGGCCGCCAGCCGGGCGAGCCGCCGCCGACCTTGTTCGAATATGTGCCGGACAATGCGCTGATCTTTATCGATGAAAGCCATGTCACCGTGCCGCAGATCGGCGGCATGTATCGCGGCGACTTCCGCCGCAAGGCGACGCTGGCCGAGTACGGCTTCCGCCTGCCCTCCTGCATGGACAACCGGCCGCTGCGTTTCGAGGAATGGGATGCCATGCGCCCGCTCTCGGTCGCGGTTTCGGCGACGCCGGGTGCCTGGGAATTGGAACAGTCCGGCGGCGTCTTCGCCGAGCAGGTCATCCGCCCGACTGGCCTGATCGACCCGCCGGTCGAGGTGCGTCCGGCCAAGAGCCAGGTCGACGACGTCGTCGGCGAGATCCGCGACACCACCCGGGCCGGCTACCGGACGCTGGTCACCGTGCTGACCAAGCGCATGGCCGAGGACCTGACCGAATACCTGCACGAGAACGGCATCCGCGTCCGCTACATGCATTCCGACATCGACACGCTGGAGCGCATCGAGATCCTGCGCGACCTGCGCCTCGGCGCCTTCGACGTGCTGGTCGGCATCAACCTCTTGCGCGAGGGCCTCGACATTCCCGAATGCGGCTTCGTCGCCATCCTCGATGCCGACAAGGAAGGCTTCCTGCGCTCGGAGACCTCGCTGATCCAGACCATCGGCCGCGCCGCGCGAAACGTCGACGGCAAGGTCATCCTCTATGCCGACCAGATCACCGGCTCGATGGAGCGGGCGATGGCTGAGACCAACCGCCGCCGCGAGAAGCAGATGGAGTGGAACGCCGCCAACGGCATCACGCCGGAATCGGTCAAGTCGCGCATCGCCGACATTCTCGACTCGGTCTACGAGAAGGACCATGTCCGCGCCGACATCTCGCAGTTCACCGACGATGCCGGAGCGATGATCGGCAACAATCTGAAGACCCATCTCGAGGCGCTGGACAAGCAAATGCGCGATGCCGCCGCCAATCTCGACTTCGAGAAGGCGGCGCGCATCCGCGACGAGATCAAGCGGCTGCGCGAGATGGAGCTCGCCATCTCCGACGACCCGCTGGCGCGCGAGGTGGAAAGCCAAAGTCCTGCATCCGGGCGCGAAAAGGGCAAGCACAACAAGGGCGTCGCCAAACACCGCACCGCCGAGGAGCAGGAGCGGTTCCGCAGGCTCGACGAAGCCCGCGCCGCCGAGGAGGCGGCCAAGGCTGCCCGCCCCAACATGTTCCGCAAGCCGCATCTGGACGAGATGGGCGCCGACGGCGCCGTGCCGGTGAAGAAGCCCCTCTTCGCCAAGCCCTCGCTCGACGACATGGGCCCCGGCACGGACATGGCGACGCCGGCAGGGGCGGTGTCGCGCTCGCTGTTCAAGAAGCAGACGGCGCAGGAAGCGCATGGCTCCGATTTCGGCATTCCCGGCGACCGCACCAGGCCGCTGTTCCGCAAGAATTCGCTCGACGAGATGACGGTGCGGCGAACGGAGAAACCGGTGGAAGGAAAGAAGCCGGCGAAGCCCCAGCCAATTTCTCCCACGCCGGAAGGCCGCGACGACAAACCCATCGTCCGCCAACGTTCGGGCATCGGCTCCTACGAGGACCCGGCCGACGAGCGCCGCCAAAAGCGTCGACCGGGCAAGACCGGACGGCCGGGGCAGTAGCGCCTTCTTCCTTCTCCCCTTGTGGGAGAAGGTGTCGCCGAAGGCGACGGATGAGGGGGGCTCCAGATGCCACCAGCGTCTCACTCCGCTGGAGCACCCCTCATCCGTCTCGGCGCTGTCGCGCCGATCCACCTTCTCCCACAAGGGGAGAAGGGGAAGGGCGCCACTTGCCACCAACCCCTCCCCAGTGTACCCAATCCCCAACTCGAACTTCTGGAAGGAGGGCTGCGTGAACTACTATCACCATCGTCAGCGTGGCCCGATTTGCGCCCTGCGAGCTTGCTTGCAGGGCTGACCAGGACGGTCCGGGTTCTCTTCCCGTTTCGATTTTTGGTCTGCCCTTCGTGGTGCCGCTGAGCTTGGCCTGATGGCCTGTCGGCGCACCGTCAAAGTGCATCGGACCGGAGCGCGCCTCCGGGCAGACCAGAGAAATCGACATGGCCTTGATCAGCCTCAAATCCCTCGGCGTCACCATGAGTGCGCCGCTCTTCTCCAATCTCGACCTTACCATCGGCGCCGGCGACCGGCTCGGCATCGTCGCGGCCAATGGCCGTGGCAAATCCACACTTCTCAAATGCCTGGCCGGCGAATTCGAAGCCACCTCCGGCGACATCACCCGTTCACGCGGCCTGCGCGTCGGCCACGTCGAGCAATCCGTCCCCGACGCATTGCTCGGCCGCGGCTTCCATGACGTCGTCGCCGACGCCTTGCCGGCCGACCAGCGCGATAGCGAGTTCTGGCGGGTCGACGTGGTGCTGGATTCGCTCGAAGTGCCGGAAGACATGCGCGGCCGGCCGATGCGGGCGCTGAGCGGCGGCTGGCAGCGGCTGGCGCTGATCGCCCGCGTCTGGGTCACCGATCCGGACATGCTGCTGCTCGACGAGCCGACCAATCATCTCGACCTCGCCAGGATCGCCCAGCTGGAAACATGGCTCAACGCGTTGCCGCGCGAGGTGCCGGTGATCATCGCCAGCCACGACCGTGCCTTCCTCGACGCCACCACCAGCCGCACGCTGTTCCTGCGTCCCGAAGACTCGCCGGTGTTCGCGCTGCCCTATTCGCGCGCCAGGCAGGCGCTCGACGAGCTCGACGCCTCGACGGCGCGCAAGTTCGAGCGCGACATGAAGATCGCCCAGCAGTTGCGCAAGCAGGCCGCCAAGCTCAACAACATCGGCATCAATTCCGGCAGCGACCTTCTGACGGTGAAGACCAGGCAGCTCAAGGATCGGGCCGAGAAGCTGGAGGATGCCGCCGTACAAGCGCATCGCGAGCGCTCGGCCGGCGCGATCAGGCTGGCGAACCGCGGCACCCACGCCAAGGTGCTGATCACGCTCGAGGACGCGGCGGTCGAAACGCCTGACGGCACGCTGCTGTTCAGGACCGGCAAGCGCCACATCTGCCAGGGCGATCGCATCGTGCTGCTTGGCCGCAACGGCGTCGGCAAGACGCGCTTCATCGCGATGATCCGCGACGCCGTCGCCGAGCCGGGATCGGTCGCGAACGTCAAGGTGACGCCGTCGACCGTGCTCGGTTACAGCGACCAGGCGCTGTCGGGCATTGACGGCGAGGACACGCCGCTGGCGATGCTCTCGCACCGCTTCGAGGTCGGCGAGCAGCGCGCCCGCTCGCTGCTCGCCGGCGCCGGCGTCGCGATCGAGATGCAGGAGAGGAAGATCGGCGTTCTGTCCGGCGGACAGAAGTCGAGGCTGATGATGCTGGTGCTCCGGCTCATCCAGCCCAACTTCTATCTGCTCGACGAGCCGACCAACCATCTTGACATCGACGGCCAGGAAGCATTGGAGGACGAGTTGCTGACGCACCAGGCGAGCTGCCTGCTCGCCTCGCATGACCGCTCCTTCATCCGCGCCGTCGGCAACCGCTTCTGGCTGATCGACAAGCGGCGGCTGACTGAGGTCGACGACCCGGAGGCGTTCTTCCGCTCGGTCGCCGAAACGCCGAATTGAGTGACGGCGCATCAGCCGGGCCGGCACTCAAAGTAGTGCCGGCCCGACAATACTTTTCCACTTGCTAAAAAAGGAGCATCTTGAATCGCTCAGCCATGGAGGGAACGGGCCATGCGTGCAGTGGACATCGTCAGCAATCTCTACCAGGCCTATGCGGACCGCGATATCGAGGGTGCCCTGGCGCGGTGCGCCGAGGATGTCGTGTTCCGATGGATTGCCGATCCCAGGCAATCGCGCCATGCCGGCATCGCGCATGGCAAGCAGGAATTCCTTTCCAGGTTGCTGGCGCTCGACGACGACTTCGAATACCGGCACTTCGTCCCGGTCGACATCATCGACGGCGGCGACAAGGTCGCGGCACAGGTCGAGATCCACATGACGCGCCGCGCCACCGGCGAGGAGTTCATCATGCGCACCGCCAATTTCTGGACGGTGCGCGACGGCGAGATCGTCGAGATGGTGGAATATTACGACACCGCGCTGGCCGCGTCGATGCTCTGAAAAAGATTGCAGCGACCTGTCGGATCGCTTGTTGCCGCCTCGTCCTTGGGATGCCGACGCGATGATGCCGGCATCAACCAGGGAGAAACCAACATGTCGGTACTGTCATCCATCGGCCGTCTCGCCAACCGCTATGCCGCGGCCCGTGCCCGCTACCGCAGCGAGCGCATCCTGCTTTCACTGCCCGCCGAGTTGCGCAAGGACATCGGCTTTCCGGAGATTTTCGAAACGCGCGAAAGCCGCCGCGCCGCCACTTTCTCGGCGAAGGTCATATAAAGCTGCAAATCCCATGCGATTGTTCTCCGGTCGCCCGAGCTGCCGGAAACCGGCCCTTTAAGAAATTTTCGGGAGGCATGTAGGATCGCCGCCGCTTCATCCGTCCTTGGGTGGCAAACCCGATCAAACCCCGTGAAGAGGAACACGAGAATGAACGATCAGACCCCGCCCCGCGCCAAGGTCCTTGGCGGATTGACCCCCTACCTGCAGGTCGACGGCGCCATCAAGGCCGCCGAATTCTACAAGAAGGCTTTCGGCGCGGAGGAAGTGTTCGCCTATCCGCCGGACGACAAGGGCCGCACCATGCACATCCATCTCTATGTCAACGGCTCGACGCTGATGCTGGGCGATGCCTATCCCGAACACGGCCATCCGCACCAGGCGGCGCAGGGCTACACGCTGCAGCTCCATCTCGGCAGCGACGACATCGATGCCTGGTGGAAGCGCGCGGTCGATGCCGGCTGCGAGATCGTCACGCCGCTGCAGGTGATGTTCTGGGGCGACCGCTGGGGCCAGGTGAAAGATCCCTTCGGCGTCGCCTGGGCGATGAACGCGCCGGTGAAGTGATTTCCCAGCGAGCAGGCGTCGCCCCGAGGGATGGCGCGCTCACTCGCGCCGGGTCGTTCCCCGCCGACCCGGCGCTTGTTTTTCACCAAGGAGTCTCATCATGTCCTATGTCGATGGTTTCGTGATCGCCGTGCCGAGGGCAAATCTCGATGACTACAAGAAGCTGGCCAACACCGCCGGCCCGATATGGATGGAGCACGGCGCGCTCTCCTATGTCGAATGCGTCGGCGATGACGTGCCCTATGGCGAGCTGACCTCGTTCCCGCGCGCCGTTCAAGCCAAGGACGACGAGGTCGTCATCTTCGCCTGGGTCGTTTACGAGTCCAGGCAGAGCCGCGACGCGGTCATGGCCAAGGTGATGGCCGACGCGCGTCTCAAGATGGATTGGTCAGCCATGCCGTTCGACGGCAAGCGCATGATCTTCGGCGGCTTCCAGCCGTTCTTGGAGCTTTGAGGAACTCTGCCCCAAGCTGGGTTGAGATTGAGGTCAGGCCGAGTCGAGAATGGTGGTTCCCGAGAACCGGAGCGGAGCGTACTTAAAGTACGTGAGCACCGGAAGCGCAGGGAACCGCCGTTCGCAGGCCGGCCTCACCTCAATATCAGCCCAGCTTGTCGAGCAGCGGCTTCAGCCGGTCCCCATACCGCTTCCACAGGTCGACCGAGCCCTGATACATGGGCTGGCGCACCTGCGCGGCCGAAGCCGTGCGCACCGGTCGGTCCGTCTCGTGGAAGGACAGCAGCTTGTCGTCCCAGGGCAGGCCGAGATACGCCATCAACGCCCGCGTCTGCCCTTCCTGGTCGGCGACGAAATCCTCATAGCGCACATCGTGCACGACGCCCGGCAGCACCTTGTGCCAATGCGCCATGATGTCGGTGTAGAGGTTATGGAAATCGGCGAGCTCGCCGAGGTCGTAACCGTAGCGGTGGCTGTCGCCGCGGAAATGCACCTTGAAGATCGACAGGCACGTGGCCGCCGCGTCGCGCGCGCAATGGACGATCTTGGCCTTCGGCAGCATCATGTGCAGGAAGCCGACCAGCAGGAAGTTGCCCGGCATCTTGTCGGTGACATGGCGGTAGCCCGGATAGCGGGCATGCAGCATGTCGAGATAGGCCTGGCCGGCCTCGGCGAAGGCCTTGTCGGGCATGTCGGCGATACCGCCGGGGAAGCCGCCCGGCATGCTCATCGGAAACTGCTTGCCGACGGCCGTCTTGAGGATGTTCAACTCGCCGGCGCCAAGGACCTGCGGGTGGCTGGCGATGATCTGCTCGACCAGCGTCGTGCCGGAACGCGGCATGCCGACGACGAAGATCGGCGTGTCGTCGGAAATGTCGCTTGGCCGGTGCTTCTCGAAGAAGGCGGTGTCGAAGGCCGCCTTCATCGCCTCGAATTCGCCGCGCGTGCGCGCGGGATCGTAGGCGATCGCCCTGCGGCGGATGGCATTGCCCTCGGCGAAATAGTCGAAGGCGCGGCCATAATCCTTGAGGTCGTCATTGGCCTTGCCCAGGCCGAAGGAAAGCTGCATGCGTGCCAGGCTGCCCTGCGGCGCCTTGGCGTGCTCGGCCTCCATGCCGGCAAGCTCCTTGTCGCGCTCGGTCTGGCGCTTGACCTGCGTGAGCAGCAGCCAAGCCTTGGCCATGTTCGGGGCGATCGCCAGCGCCTGGCGGGCGAGATCCGCCGCCTCGTCGAGCTTGCCCTTCTCCATCATCGCGACGCCCAGCCCATAGAGAAGCTCGGCGTCCTTCGGCCGGATCGACAGCGCCTCGCGGAACAGCTTGATCGCCTCGTCCAGCCGTCCGGCTTCCTGCAGCGTCTCGGCAAGGCCGATGCGTGCGCGGACATGGAACGGGTTGCGGCCGATCGTGCCGCGATAGATTTCCTCGGCCGCTTCGAACTGGCCGAGCTGCGTCAGCGACGAACCGAGATTGTCGCGCGCGGCCAATTGGTCGGGCCGGATATCCACCGCGCCGCGGAAGAAATCGATCGCGGCGGCGACGCGCCCGAGATCGCGCATGACCGTGCCCATATTGTTGAGGAAGTCGGCATTCTCGGGCTGCAGCGTCACCGACTGCTCGATGAGATCGAGCCCTTCCTCGCTCCTGCCGGTCTGGTGCAGCAGCAATCCGAGGAAATGCAGCGCCGCGGCATGGTTAGGCTGCTGCCCAAGGACCTGCCGGTAGAGCGCCTCGGCCTCCTGGCGGCGCCCCGCCTGATGGAATTGCAGCGCCTTTTGCACATACGGATCGAGCGGGCTGGGCGAGCCACCAGGCCTGCCGCCGGCGTTTGCCGCTCTTCTGTGATCTTTGCTAATGGGAAACCTGCCGTATTTGTTGGTCCGCCGGACCTAAGCCATACGGGCAAGAGATTCAAGACTAATGCATGTCGCCCAGAAGCGCGCAGCGGTTATGGGACAACGACATGCATCAAAACAAAGACTTAAACCGCGTCGCCGGAAATCCGTTTCAGCGCGACGCGCTTTAAGCGTCAGCGCGCGTCGCGGTGTCCATTTGCGCGGATGGACACCGCCGTCCCTTTCAACACGGTCCGTCGCCGACGATGCGATAGTCCGCCGCGCGGGCCTCGCATGCGTTCGGGAAGGTGCGCACTTGCCCGTGGCGCCTGGCGCAGACCGGAGCATATTCGCGCGTGCAGAACGTCTGCTCCCCACCACCGCCGCCGCCATCACGGCAAGCACCTTCCCGCAGGATGCGGTAGCCTTCCCGTTCGGCCAGGCAGGCATTGGCGAAGGTCTGGCGGTCGCCGCCGCGCCGGGCGCAAACCGGTTGGTACTGCATGGTGCAGAGCTGCGGATGCGGCCTGGGCGGGCGCGGGCGCGGGCCATCGTCGACGACCACGGTACAGGCCGCCAGCAGCGCGGACAGGATGAGAATGACAAAACCCTGACGCGAGACCGCAAGAAATCTCATATGTCCCTCCTCCGTCCCGGCCCGGTGACGCCGGCTCGCGATATCCTCGCATCCTGCGCGGTAAACGCAACCACTGTTTGTGGAGCCACCGTGGCCTGCGGTCGCCGCCCTCATTCTGGCCTATGCTTGGCCCGTCTCTGGCCGATGACCGGTGATGAGGCCGGGTCTATCGAAGCCCCAGCGTTGGACGCGCCGAAGGCCGCCCGCGAGCGTCATCTTGCAACCATCACGTTTCCGTGTAATAAAAACCATRTTCGGGCATTTGCGACCCGGAGAGCGGCACGTTTTGGACGACCTTTCCCCGACAAGTGTGAATCTCTGACAACCCCGTTTTTCGGCGGGGGGTTTGACCATGCGCGAATGCATGACCGCCGAAGCAACCACCGGGATTTGCCCAAGGCGCGAGGCAGCGGGCAAACCACAAGACTGACACGGGTGAAGGAGTTTTCCCCAATGGCCCAGACCGGTACCGTAAAGTTCTTCAATGCCACCAAAGGCTTCGGCTTCATCACGCCGGATGGCGGCGCCAAGGACGTGTTCGTCCATATCTCCGCGATCGAGGCGTCCGGCCTGCGCACGTTGGTCGACGGCCAGAAGGTCACATTCGACGTCGAGCCGGACCGCATGGGCAAGGGCCCGAAGGCGGTCAACCTGCGCGCCGCCTGATCTCGAAGCAGCCTGTCCTTGCGGATGCAATGGTGCGGCGGGATCATAAATCGGCTTGCGGGCAGGCCCGAAATTGCGAAGGCGCGACGATATCGTCGCGCCTTTTTCGCACGCAAATGCTTGGATCGGCAGGCGAAAACTTTCTCTTGCCGATAGCGCTAAAATAAAGGACAAATTTCCTCTCGGGCAGTTTGCCGGCCCGAGACTTGACTTGATGGGATCAAAGGAGTTTCCCATGCCGCAGACCGGCACCGTCAAATTCTTCAACCATGCCAAGGGCTTCGGCTTCATCACGCCCGATGATGGCGCGAAGGATGTCTTCGTCCACATTTCGGCCGTGCAGGCGTCGGGCCTTCCCGGTCTTGAGGATGGGCAGAAAGTGACATTCGACACCGAGCCGGACAAGCGCGGCAAGGGTCCGAAGGCCGTCAATCTGTCGATCGGCTAAGCCGACTCGCGACGGATCCGACGGAGGCTACGCCAGGCGGGACCGCTCCCGCCCGGTACAGGGCTGTGCCCAAGCCTCGAAATCGCCCTAGCTCGAAAATCGCCAGCTTCAAAAATCGCTTGGGCCGAGTTCCGTTCAGCCTCCGTTCAGCCACGGTCTTCTATTAACCTTTGCTAAAGCCGGCCCGTATCCCCCGAAAAAATGCGCGGGCCGGCGTGAAGGAGACCGAAAATGAACCGCTTTCTCAAGACCGCCATCCTGAGCGTTGGCATTGCCGCGACCACCTTGGCCACCTTCTCGGCGGCCAATGCGGATGACTGGCGCTGGCACCATCATCGCAGCCACGGCGGCGACGCCCTCGCCGCCGGTGTCGTCGGCCTCGCGGCAGGCGCCCTGATCGGCAGCGCGCTGAGCAACCCCGGTCCGCGCTATTACGAGCCGGCCTATGGTGACGACTACTATGTCGACCGGCCGGTGCGCCGCTACTACGTGCAGCAGCCCCGCTACGTCTATGCCGACCGCTACGCCGAGCCGTGGACCCGCGGCTGGTACGAGTATTGCTCGGACCGTTACCGCACCTTCAACTCGCGCACCGGCACCTTCACCGGCAATGACGGCGCCCAGCATTTCTGCGTCGCCAACTGACCGAAGCTACCGAAGCTCCGAGTAATCGCTGGGTTCCCTGCCCACGAAAGCGCCGCCTCGAGCGGCGCTTTTCTTTGCTTGCAGGTCAGGTCAGAAACGGATTGGTCCGCCTTTCATCGCCAAAACGGCTGCCTGGACCATGGCCGCAGATGAAACCGACATCGTCGCCGAGCGGCAGAAGCTTTTGCTTGATCGAGGCAATCAGGGCGGCATGGTCGCCGCCGGGCAGATCGGTGCGCCCGACCGAGCCACGAAACAGCACGTCTCCGACATGCGCGAATTTAGCCGCGCGGTTGTAGTAGACCACGTGGCCCGGCGCATGTCCCGGGCAATGCAGCACTTCGAACACATGCTCGCCGAACGACACAGTCTCGCCTTCGGTGAGGAAGCGATCCGGCACGCAATTGCGCACCGGATCGGTGAGGCCAAAACGCCTGGCCTGGTTCTCGAGATTGGCAAGCAGCGGCTTGTCGGCCTCGTGCGGGCCGATAATGTCGATGCCCAGCGCGTCCTTCAGCTCCATCGCGCCGCCGGCATGGTCGATATGGCCATGCGTGATCCAGATCGCGCCGGCGGTGATGGCATTGTCCTTCAGCACCGACAGTATCTGGTCGACATCGCCGCCGGGATCGACGACGACGCCCGTCTTGTCGTCCATATCGAACAGGATGGTGCAGTTCTGCTGGAACGGCGTGACCGGCACGATACCGGCATTAAGCTGACCCATAACGTTCCTTTCCAAGTTTCGCCCTGATGTAGACAGGCGTGCTAGGCGCGTCCACTGCGGGCCAGAACAAATATCCTGGAAACGAAAATGGGCGGCCGAAGCCGCCCATTTGAAAACCTGAAGCGAGAGGCCTTACTTCTTCATCGCGTTCATGACCGCGCCGATGATGCCGGTCAGGATGGCACCGCCGCCCACGCCGCCAAGAAGGTTCTTCAGGTCGAGCGCGCTGCCGATTCCACCCGCCGCTGCCGCTGCGTCGACTCCACCGCCACCAAGCAGACTGCCAAGAATGGCCGCGCCGCCGACGCCGCCGATGGCGCCGCCAAGGATCTTGGTAAGCTGGCCCATCGCCGCCTGCTTCAGCGCAGCGCCAACCGCCTGGCCACCGATAACGCCGGCAATTACCTGTACAACGATCTGAATAATCGTGTTGCTGTCCATGTAACTAGTCCCTCCATAGCCGCCTGCCTCCAAGGGCCGACACCATCATGAGACGCCGAACCGTTCGAAAGTCAAATGCGTGAAAGCTTAAATAAAAAGGGCGGCCCGAAAACCGCCCCTATTGCACAAAAAAGCTGTGACTATCGCTATTCTGCGGCAATCGCATGCTTTGGCTGCACCGCAGCCGAATAGTCATTCATCAATGTCTTGGCTATCTCGCCAACCTCGAATCGGTACGGACCGATCTCCGAGACCGGCGTGACCTCAGCTGCCGTCCCGGTGAGGAAGCACTGCTCGAAACCTTCGAGCTCCTCAGGCATGATGGCGCGCTCGACCACTTCGAAACCGCGATCCTTCGCCAGGCCGATCACCGTGCGGCGGGTTATGCCATCGAGGAAGCAGTCGGGTGTGGGCGTATGGATCTTGCCGTCCTTGACGAAGAAGATGTTGGCGCCGGTGGCTTCCGCCACCTGGCCACGCCAATCGAGCATCATGGCGTCGGCGTAGCCCTTGGCCTCCGCGGCGTGCTTGGAGAGCGTGCAGATCATGTAGAGGCCGGCGGCCTTCGACTTTGACGGCGCGGTACGCGGATCGGGCCGGCGCCACTCGGCGACATCGAGGCGGATACCCTTGAGTTTCTGCGCGGGGTCGAAATAGCTCGGCCACTGCCAGATGGCGATGGCGCAGTTGATGCGGTTGTTCTGCGCCGAGACGCCCATCTGCTCGCTGCCGCGCCAGGCGATCGGGCGCACATAGGCGTCCTGGAAACCCTGCTTCTTCAAAAGCGTGCGGCAGGCCTCGTCGATCTCGGCGACCGGATAGGGAATCTTGAAGCCGAGCAGGCGCGCCGATTCATGCAGGCGCTCATTATGCTCGGTCAGCTTGAAGATCTGGCCGCCATAGGCGCGCTCACCTTCGAAGACGGCGCTGGCATAGTGCAGGCCATGGGTCAGCACATGGATCTTGGCGTCGGCCCATTTGACGAACTCGCCGTTCATCCAGATGAAGCCGTCCAATTGATCGAAGGGAACGGATGCCATGGAAACCTCCCGCGGGCGGCCGCCCGCAAATCGTTGTGTTTTAAAGCCTTCCGTACCGGCCCGCCACAGGATCCGAAACGTTGGCCAATGCATGAAAGCGTAGGCGGATATTCAATTCGTGGCAAACTCAGGAAGTTCCGGAAAAACGGCTTCCACTTGCCTTTTCGTTCGCAATCCGCCGAAAAGCTTGTCAAAAATTATCATTGCCCGGAAATTACGTCAATAGTACTGACATAATTCCCGCCTCGCATGGAGAAATGATGACGGATCCAAGCCCCGCAGCCGGAAAACCGATCAGGACGGCGATCGCCGACGAGGACGGCATCGACTTTGCCATCATCGAACTGTTTTTCTTCGCCTACCGCGATTTCACCTCCGACCCGGACCAGATACTCGCCGAATACGGCTTTGGCCGCGCTCATCATCGCGTGCTGCACTTCGTCAACCGCAGGCCCGGGCTCACCGTCGCCGAACTGCTCGATGTGCTGAAGATCACCAAGCAGAGCCTGGCGCGGGTCTTGAAGCAGTTGATCGACACCGACCATATCGTCCAGGTGCAGGGTCCGCGCGATCGCCGGCAGCGCGAACTCTACCCGACCGCCAGGGGCCGCGCGCTGGCCTTGGCGCTGGCGCGGCCACAGTCGCGCCGCATCCGTGCGGCATTGGAGGATTCCGGAGCCACCGAGCGCGCCACGATCGAGCGATTCCTGGAAGCAATGGTCAATCCGGAACTAAGAGCGCAGATCGACATTGTGCCTGCGCAAACATCGGGGAAGAACCATGGAGACCATTGAGAAGGTTGATCATCCGGCCGCGCCCGACGATGACGCGCCGCACCTCTTGGTTGTCGATGACGACACGCGTATCCGCAACCTGCTCAAGCAGTATCTGTCCGAGAACGGCTTTCGCGTCACCGTCGCCGGCAATTCCGGCGAGGCCAGGCGCAAGCTCGCCGGCCTCGACTTCGACCTTTTGGTGCTCGATGTCATGATGCCGGGCGAGACCGGCGTCGATCTCACCAAGGCGCTGCGGGCCGAGAAGAACGTGCCGATCCTGATGCTGACGGCGCTGTCCGAGACCGACAGCCGCATCACCGGGCTGGAAGCCGGCGCCGATGATTACCTGCCGAAACCGTTCGATCCGCGCGAGCTCATCCTGCGCATCAACAACATCCTGCGCCGTGGCGGCCCCGCCGCGACCCCTAAGGTCGAGCAGCTGGTGTTCGGGCCTTACACGTTCCAGATCGCCAAGCGTGAATTGAAGCGCGGCGGCGAGGCGCTTAAGCTGACCGACCGCGAGCAAGAGATCCTGGCGATCTTCGCCGCGCGGGCGGGCGAGACCATACCGCGCCATGAACTGGTGGGCGATGAATCGGATGTCGGCGAGCGCACCATCGACGTGCAGATCAACCGGCTGCGCCGCAAGATCGAGCGCGATCCATCCAATCCGGTGTGGCTGCAGACGGTGCGCGGTATTGGGTATCGGCTCAGCGTCGAATAAACTACCGTCGAAGGCCCTTTGCTGAACGGCCATCGACGAGCGGAAGGGCGAATGGCGACCACGCAACTGGAAAAGCCCGAAGGAGGCGGCCCCGGCGATCTCGTGCTGCGGACGCTGAGGGCGATGCCGCGCGCCTGGAACCGCTTTTGGCGCCTGGTCGCGCTCTACATGCCGAAGCGGCTCTACGCCCGCTCGCTGATTATCGTCATCGCGCCGATGATCCTGCTGCAGTCGGTGGTGGCCTTCGTCTTCATGGAGCGGCACTGGCAGACGGTCACCCAGCGCCTGTCGCAGGCGACGATCTCGGACATAGCGGCCGTCATCGACATGATGGAGACCTATCCGCACGACGCCGATTACGCCAACATCATCCGCATCGCCCAGGACCGCATGCAGTTGAAGGTGGATCTGTTGCCGCCCGATCCGCTGCCCCCGCCGGGCCCTAAGCCGTTCTTTTCGATCCTCGACGAGGCGCTGTCGTCGGAGATCACGAGACAGATCAACCGTCCGTTCTGGATCGACACGGTCGGCAACTCGAACGTCGTCGAGGTTCGCGTCCAGCTCGAAGGCAAGGTGCTGCGCGTCTTCGTGCGGCGCAGCCAGGCCTATGCCTCGAACACCCACATCTTCCTGATCTGGATGGTCGGCACCTCGCTGGTCCTGCTGATGATCGCCATCCCCTTCCTGCGCAATCAGATCAGGCCGATCCTGACGCTCGCCGAGGCGGCCGAGAGTTTCGGCAAGGGCCGGCCGATGCCGCGCGATTTCCGCCCGCGCGGCGCCGAGGAGGTCCGCCGCGCGGGTTTCGCCTTCATCCAGATGCGTGAGCGCATCGAGCGCCAGATCGAGCAACGCACCGCCATGCTGACCGGCGTCAGCCACGACCTCAGGACCATCCTCACAAGATTCAAGCTGCAACTGGCGCTGGCCGGCGGCAAGTCGGAGACCAAGGCCGCGCTGAACCAGGACATCGACGACATGCAGTCGATGCTGGAAGGCTATCTCTCCTTTGCCCGCGGCGAGGCGGCGGAGGACACTGGCCGTTTCGATCTCAACGCCTACTTCCAGAAGCTTGGCGAGGAAGCGCAATTGCGCGGCTGCAAGCTCACGACGACGCTGACAGGCGATCCGGCCGTGCATGTGCGGCCGAACGCCTTTGCCCGTTTGCTGTCGAACGTCATCGGCAATGCCTTCCGCTACGCCAAGACCGTCGAGGTCCACGCCAATCACGGTCGCGGCTCGCTCACCGTCACCATCGACGACGACGGTCCMGGCATTGCGCCCGACAAGCGCGAAGAGGTGTTTAAGCCTTTCCTGCGGCTCGACGAAGCGCGCAACCTCGACGCCAGCGGCACGGGACTTGGCCTGTCGATCGCCCGCGACATCGCCCGCAGCCACGGCGGCGACATCAGCCTCGAGGACAGCCCGCTCGGCGGCCTGCGCGCCGTCATCAAGGTGCCCGCGTAAGACCGGTCAAGACAGGCTTCATCCGCCCGTCATGAAATCATGGTCAAGAGCGCGCATGAAGCGCGCGACCTTCGTTGATTCGGCCCTGCCGCCCCGCTTCGATCCGGTGCCCACCCGGGTGCGCTGGAGCGAGGCGCGGGCTGCTGCCTGGCTGCCGTTCCGGCACCGCGCCGGCATGCTCGATAGCCATGCCGGCAAAGGACCGCCATGCGCATCCTGATGGTCACCGACGCATGGCGGCCGCAGGTCAATGGCGTGGTGCACACGCTGGAACGTCTGACCGAGGCGCTGAAACCTTTCGACGTCGAGCTCGATTTCCTGACGCCGAACCTCTTTCGCACCTTGCCGATGCCGACCTATCCCGACATCCGGCTGGCGCTGACGACGCCGGGTCATGTCGCGCGCATGATCGACACCGCCAAGGCCGACCACATCCACATCGTCACCGAGGGTCCGCTCGGCATCATGGCGCGTCGCCATTGCCGAAAGGTGGGCCGCCCCTTCACCACCAGCTATCACACGCGCTTTCCCGAATATCTCAGCGCCCGCCTGCCGGTGCCGGAGAGCTGGGCCTACAACTGGCTGCGCGACTTCCACAATTCCGGACAGGGCACGCTTGTCGCAACGCAATCGCTGGCGGACGATCTCGCGGCCCGCGGCTTCAACAAGCTGAGGCCCTGGACGCGCGGCGTCGACACCGACCATTTCCGGCCGGACAAGCGCAAGGAAACCGGATTTCCCCGCCCGGTTTTCCTGTGCGTCGGCCGCGTCGCGATCGAAAAGAATCTGACCGCCTTCCTCGATCTCGATCTGCCCGGCAGCAAGGTGATCGTCGGCGAAGGACCGGAACTGGCAAAACTCAAGGCGCGCTATCCCAACGCGCATTTCCTCGGCCACCGCCCGAACGACGAGCTGGCCGAGATCTACGCCTCGGCCGATGTCTTCGTGTTCCCGAGCCGCACCGATACTTTCGGCAACGTCATCATCGAGGCGCTGGCCAGCGGAACGCCGGTCGCCGCCTTCCCGGTGACCGGACCGATCGACATTGTCGGCGACGGCATCGGCGGAGCCGTGTCGAACGACCTGGGCGAAGCGGCGATGAAGGCGCTTCACGTCGACCGCGCCGAAGCCCGCCAGCGCGCGATGCGCTACAGCTGGCAGGCCTGCGCCGGAATGTTCCTCGACGTGGTCGATGAAGCGCTGGGGATGCCAAGCAAACGCGCCGATCAGGATAGGCTGGCTCCAGGTCGCCCCAGGCTCGTCCTAGAATAAACGCCCGCCGTCCGGCACCTTGCGCTCGATGGCGCCGAGCACGACGGCGCCCTCTTCATCGGGAAAGCCGAGCGTCAGCACTTCCGACATGAACGGGCCGATCTGGCGCGGCGGGAAATTGACCACCGCGAAGACCTGACGGCCGACAAGCGTTTCCGGCGCGTAGTATTTGGTGATCTGCGCCGACGACTTCTTCACTCCGATGGCCGGACCGAAATCAATCTTCAGCTTGATCGCCGGCTTGCGCGCTTCCGGAAACGGCTCGGYCTCGACGATCGTGCCGGCACGGATGTCGACACGGTCGAAATCGGCAAAGCTGATCTCGGGCTTGCGCTCGCTGCTGGAACTCATCGGCGGTGTCGGTTTGGTTCAGGCGTTTCCGTGGGTCTCGAAGAGCACGCTGGAGAGCGCGTCCTTGGCCGATGTACCCGACCAGACGACGAACTGGAAGGCCTGGAAATAGCATTCGCAGGCCTCTAACGCCGAGGACAACAGCACCTCGACCTGCTGGCTCGAYGGCTCGACCCCGCCAGCAAGCAGCAGCGACTGCCGGAACATGATGGCGCCTTCCTGTTCCCACAGATCGAAATGCCCGAACAGCATCTGCTCGTTGATCAGCGACAACAGCYGCATCACTTCAAGCGCGCGCGTCTCCGGCACCTTGATGTCGAAGGCGCAGGCCAGATGCAGCGCCTCGAAATCCTCCATCCAAGAGAAGGAGACGTGGTAGTCCGTCCAGCTGCCGGCGACCGAAATCGAAATCTCATCGTCACCGGCGCGTTCGAAGGACCAGTCGTTGTTGTGGGCCACCTGCTCGATGACATCCACCGGGTGGATTTCGCGGGAGAATTCGAGTTCGAGGAGTTCCATGAATGCTTCCTGTGTTCAGGGGAGCGCCACACGCTCCGCGGGGCACACACGACGAACAATCTTGTCTAGAACTCGGACGGTCAGGACTTTCCAACGCAAAGACCCAACCGGACCCCACCGCCCGGCGCATGACCCTGCTTCGAATCATGCAACAAATTCAGTCTATTGATCGGGAGTCGCGTGAACAGCCCAATTTTTCGCACTGCGTCATCCGCATGTGGAAAGGTGGCTGTCACAAAGATTCATGCAATGCCGGTAAGCGATTCACGGCAAAGCGATTTTTCGGATCGCGCTATGTGGAAAAGTTTAACGATTATTTTTTTGCGCGGAGCTTCGCGGCACCCGCAGGTGCGGCCTGTCCGGTCAGTTCGGCGAGCCTGGCCTCGAGCGCCTCGACGCGTGTCGCCAGCTGGATGTTGTCTTCCCTCGCCTTGACCGCCATCTCGCGGACGGCCTCGAACTCTTCGCGCTGCACCACATCCATGGAGTTCAGCATGCGCTCGGCCTGCGCCCGGAACGCCGTCTCCACCTCGCGCCGCACGCCCTGCGCGGCGCCCGCCGCGTCGGTCATGATCTTTGCGAATTCGTCGAGAATGCGGTTCGGTCCGGTCGCCATGGCAGATCCTCGCTTTGTCGTTTTGACGTAGTGGCGCGCGACGCGGAATGCAAGCGCATCTGACGCGGAGCGGTTGCTCCTGTTGGCAAGCCGCTCAATAACTATTATTATCTCGGTGAGAGTCCTAGGAAGTATGTCATGGCAATCAGTGCAGATCTCGGTGAGCGCCTGGAAAACGTCGTGAACCGGCTCGTCAGCACCGGCCGCTACAATTCGAAAAGCGAAGTGTTGCGCGAAGGTGTCCGCCTTGTGGAAGAAAGGGAGAAACGTCTCGCCGCGCTTGACGCTGCACTCGCGCGAGGCGTCGCTGACGCAGATGCAGGACGCGTGAAGCCTGCCGCAGACGTGTTCGATCGCCTGGAGAGCAAATATAAGGCGATGGCCGAGAAGCGTAGGTGAAACGGCTGGTATTTACCGACGAGGCCGAGAGCGACCTTGAGGCTATCGGCGATCACATCGCGGGCGACAACCCATTCCGGGCAATGACCTTCGTTCGTGAATTGCGCAATGCCTGCATTGAACTATGCACAATGCCGGAACGTTGTCAGTTGGTCGCCCGCCATCAATCCTCCGGCATCCGTCGTCGGGTGTATGGCAATTATCTGATTTTCTTCCGCATCCATATGGATGCCGTCGAAGTGCTGCACATCCTTCACGGCGCGACGGATTATGAGCGGATTCTGTTCCCTGAGACTTGACGGTCGGCTGCGGCATCGGCGCTGCCTTGACCGCGCCAAAACCCTGCCGCATGGTCCGCGCCCAATCGTGACCGCGCCCCGGAGACACCGTTGAGCGAATATTTCCTGCTGCCGCTGGCCTCCCTGCCCTTCCCCAACATCGACCCGGTCATCGTCCAAATCGGGCCGCTCGCGGTGCACTGGTACGGCGTCGGCTATATCGTCGGCATCCTCTTTGCCTGGTGGTATGCCAAGCGGCTGGTGACGAACCCGCGCCTGTGGCCGGACGGCCATCTGCCGATGAAGCCCGAGGACCTCGACGACTTCATCGTCTGGGCGGCGATCGGCGTCGTGCTCGGTGGACGCACCGGCTACGTGCTCTTCTACGACCTGCCGCGCTACATCGCGCATCCGCTCGACATCTTCGCGGTCTGGCAGGGCGGCATGTCGTTCCATGGCGGCCTGCTTGGCGTCATCCTCGCCATGACGCTGTTTTCGCTCAAGCGCCGGATTCCCACCTGGACATTGTTCGACGTGGTGTCCGCCGGCGTGCCCGTTGGGCTCGGCCTTGTGCGCGTCGCCAACTTCATCAATTCGGAGCTGTGGGGGCGACCCTCGGACGTCCCATGGGCAATCGAATTCCCCAATGGCGGCCCGTTCACCCGCCATCCCAGCCAGCTTTACGAGGCGCTGCTCGAAGGCCTTGTGCTGTTCCTGGTGCTGCGCTTCCTCACCCATTCGCGCCTCAAGCTCAAGACGCCGCGCTTCGTCGGCGGCGCCTTCATCTGCGGCTACGGCCTGTCGCGCATCTTCGTCGAGTTCTTCCGCGAGCCCGACCAGCAGCTCGGCTACCTGCTCGGCACCAGCTGGCTGACCATGGGCATGATCCTGTCCACGCCGATGGTGCTCGCCGGCATCTGGGCGATGGTCACCGCGAAGCCGGCGCCACAGCCGCGGGCGGCATGACCCGGCTGAAAAAGCGCATCATAGGCCTGATCGGCGCCGCGGGGCCGATCCCGGTCAGCGAATATATGGCGCTCTGCCTGTTCGATCCCGACGAGGGCTACTACACGACGCGCGAGCCCTTCGGCGCCGCCGGCGACTTCATCACCGCGCCCGAGATCAGCCAGATGTTCGGCGAGCTCGTCGCCGTCTGGCTCTACCAGGCCTGGCAGGGCGAGGGCCGGCCTCTGCCCGCGACCTTTGCCGAGATCGGTCCCGGCCGCGGCACCTTGATGAAGGACATGCTGCGCACATGGTCGCGGCTCGACCCGGCGCTCGTCGCTGGCGCTTCCTTCGCCATGATCGAGACCAGCCCGCGCCTGGCCGAGATCCAGAAGCAGACGCTTGCCGGCCAGAGCGCGGCGCCTGCCTGGCACCAGACCATCGACACGCTGCCGCGGCAGCCGCTCTTCATCGTCGGCAACGAATTGTTCGACGCTGTGCCGATCCGGCAGTTCGTCTATGTCGGCGCGGGCTGGCGCGAGCGTGTTGTCGGCCTCGACGGCGCCGATGAACTGCACTTCTTCGCTGGCGCGGGGTCTGTCGACCCGGCACTGCTGCCGGCCGCCGCTGCCGACGCGCCGCAAGGCGCTATCGTCGAAGTGGCCCCTGCCCGTTCGGCGCTGATGTCGCAGATCGCCGAGCGCATAGCCGGCCAGGGCGGCGCCGGCCTCTTCATCGACTACGGCCACCTTCAGCCGGGGATCGGCGACACTTTCCAGGCGCTGCGCCGGCACCAGCGCGAGGACGTTTTAGCCAATCCTGGCGAAGCCGACCTCACAGCCCATGTCGATTTCGCCGCGCTTGCCGAGATGGCGCGCGCTCACGGTCTCGAGGTGCACTTGTCGACCCAGGGCGAATTCCTGCTCGGCATGGGCCTGCTCGAGCGCGCCGGCACGCTCGGCGCCGATGGCGATACCGAGACGCGTCAAGCCATTTCCGACGCGGTCGAACGCCTGGCCGGCCCCGACGCGATGGGCGAGTTGTTCAAGGTCATGAAGGTCCTGCCGGCGGCGAAAGCCACCTGATCGCCGAGCGGCCTCGCCATCTGGTCCGCTTCGTTCTCCGAACTTCGCCTTGACGAACCCGCCTTGCACGGACGACAAACCCAACCATGCTGAATCAGACCAGACCCGATCCAGTACGCTCGCCGCTGCTTGAAAAAGTGCCGGGCATGCGCCACGGCTACTTCACCCGCATCGGCGGCGTCTCCGACGGCATCTACCGGGGGCTCAACATCGGCACCGGCTCCAGCGACGACCAGACACTGGTCGCCGAGAACCGGCGGCGCGTCGCCGCCTGGATGGGCGTGCCCGCGGATCATCTGTTGACCGCGCACCAGATCCACTCGCCGGATGTCATTGTCGCCAGGGAACCCTTCGCCGGTCCTCGCCCGAAGGCCGACGCCATCGTCACCGACCGTCCCGGCATCGCCATCGGCGCCTCGACGGCCGATTGTGGGCCGGTTCTCTTCGCCGACGCCGGGGCGCGCGTCATCGGCGCGGCGCATGCCGGTTGGAAGGGCGCGTTCACCGGCGTGCTCGAAAACACGGTCGCCGCGATGGAAGCCCTCGGCGCCCGCCGCGAGCGCATCGTCGCCGTGCTTGGCCCCTCGATCGGCCCCGACAATTACGAGGTCGGGCCGGAATTCGTCGCCCGCTTCGTCGAAGCCGACGCCGGCAATCACCGCTATTTCAGACCGTCGAAGACGACCGGCCACTCGATGTTCGACCTCAACCGATATACGGTCGACCGGCTGCGCAAGGCTGGCGTGACCGCCGAAGGCCTTGGCCGCTGCACCTACGCGGAAGAAGAGCTTTTCTATTCCTACCGGCGCACCACACACCGCAAGGAAGCGGATTACGGGCGCCAGGTTTCGGCAATCGTTCTGGAGAAAGAGTAAAATGGCGCTGCATTTCGAACGTTCGGAATTCGACGCGCGACGCGATCGGCTGCTGATCGAAATGGCCGAGAAGAAGCTCGACGCCGTGCTTTTGTTCGCGCAGGAGAGCATGTACTGGCTGACCGGCTACGACACATTCGGCTTCTGCTTTTTCCAGTGCCTGGTGGTGAAGGCCGACGGCTCGATGGTGCTGCTCACCCGTTCGGCCGATCTGAGGCAAGCACGCCATACCTCGACCATCGAAAACATCGTGCTGTGGACCGATCGTCAGGGCGCCAACCCGGCGATCGACCTGCGCAACCTGCTCAACGACCTCGACCTGCTCGGCGCCCGCATCGGCGTCGAATACGACACCCATGGCCTGACCGCCTATAATGGCCGGCGCCTCGACGAGCAGTTGCAGACCTTCGGCCAGATCGCGGATGCTTCCGGCATCGTCGGCCGGCTGCGCCTGTTCAAGAGCCCGGCCGAGATCGCCAAGGCGGAAAAGGCCGCCAATCTTTCCGACGACGCGCTGGATGCCGCACTCCCGCTGATCAAGCAAGGCGGCGACGAAGGGCTCATCCTTGCCGCCATGCAAGGGGCCGTCTTTGCCGGCGGCGGCGACTATCCCGCCAACGAGTATATCATCGGCTCCGGCGCCGATGCCTTGCTCTGCCGCTACAAGGCCGGCCGCCGCAAGCTCACCAAGAACGACCAGCTGACGCTCGAATGGGCCGGCGTCTTCCACCACTATCATGCCCCGATGATGCGCACCGTACTCACGGGCAAGGTGTCGAAGCGTCACCAGGAATTGTTTGACGCTTCCCGCGCCGCCCTGCTCGCGGTCGAAAAGGCGATGACGCCGGGCAACACCTTCGGCGATGTCTTCGACGCGCATGCCCGCACGCTCGAAGCGCACAATCTGACCAAGCACCGGCTGAATGCCTGCGGCTATTCGGTCGGCGCCCGCTTCACGCCGTCCTGGATGGACATGCCGATGTTCTACCAGGGCAATCCGGAGCCGATCGCGCCCAATATGACGCTGTTCGCGCATATGATCATCATGGACTCCGAGACCGAGACCGCGATGACGCTTGGCCGGACTTACCTTACGACGGAATCGGCGCCGAAGCCGCTGTCGCGCCATGATCTCGACTTGATCGTGCAGTGAATCCATAATGGTTGGTTCACGCGGGGGCGTTCGCCAGTAGGGAGCTTTCAGGCAAATGAGACGATCGCGGGTGACGACCGTGTCATTGCTTGCGGCGCTGGCGCTCGGCGCCTGCACCAACGCCAAGGACGTGCTCGAACCTTCGGCGATCACCCCGCCGGCGGCCTCGGCCCAGTCTTCGGCCACCCCGCAGGGCACATCGACGACGGCCACCACTCCGACCATGACCGCGCCGGCTCCGTCGACCGCCACTGCGACGACGGCACCTGCAAAGCCCGCAACGCCCGCCCAGACCGCCGCCCTCGCCAGGACGCGGCTGCAGGTGGCGCCGATCGTCGGCGCATCGGTGGACGCGGCGGCACCGTTGACGGCGGAACTGCAGGCCCGTGCCAAACAGCGTGGCCTGACGCTTGTCGGCAGCACGGACCAGACAGCGACGCATGTGCTGAAGGGCTATTTTTCGACGATGTCCGAGGGTAAGGACACGACCGTCATCTATGTCTGGGACATTTACGATCCCTCGGGAAACCGCCTGCACCGCATCAATGGCCAGCAGAAGGCGCCCTCCGTCGGCAGCGGCGAAGGCTGGCCCGCGGTAGCGCCCGCCACCATGCAGGCCATTGCCGACCAGACGATCGACCAGTTCGCCGCCTGGCTGGGCAGCGGCGGCGCCGGTTGACCGGACAGGCCAAACTGTTGCCGACCAAACTGTTGCCGGCTTGCGATGTTTTCCCTGTTTGTTGCGGTCGCCGCAAGGATTCCCCACAACGAGGCTTGCAATACCGGCGCGGGCCGCTAAAAGCCCGCATAAAAGGCTCATGAGAGTCTCTCCGGCCTCTCCATCCTTCACCAGGAACGGTGCATGAAGCTTTTCGCGGGCAATTCCAATCGGGTGCTGGCCGAAGCGGTCGCTCGCTATCTCAACATCCCGTTAGGGAAGGCCAGCGTCAGGCGCTTCGCCGACCAGGAAATCTTCGTCGAAATCCAGGAAAACGTGCGCGGCGAGGATGTGTTCATCCTGCAGTCGACCTCTTATCCGACCAACGACCATCTGATGGAACTGCTCATCATGATGGACGCCTTCATGCGCTCCTCGGCGCGACGCATCACGGCGGTCATCCCCTATTTCGGCTACGCGAGGCAGGATCGCCGCGCCTCCGGCCGCACGCCGATCTCGGCCAAGCTCGTCGCCAACATGATCACCCGCGCCGGCGCCAACCGCGTGCTGACGCTCGACCTGCATGCCGGCCAGATCCAGGGCTTCTTCGACATCCCGACCGATAATCTGTTCTCGGTGCCGGTGATGGCGCGCGACGTGAAGGCCAAATACAAGCAGCTCGGCAATGTCGTCGTCGTGTCGCCCGACATCGGCGGCGTGGTGCGGGCGCGCGCGCTCGCCAAGCGCTTCGATGCGCAGCTCGCCATCGTCGACAAGCGCCGCGAGCGTCCCGGCGAATCGGAAGTCATGAATATCATCGGTGCGGTCGCCGGCAAGGACTGCCTCTTGATCGACGACATCGTCGATTCCGGCGGTACGCTTTGCAACGCGGCCGACGCGCTGCTCGCCAACGGCGCGACCTCCGTCACCGCCTACATCACCCATGGCGTGCTCTCTGGCGGCGCCGTCGCCCGTATCGCCGGCTCGAAGCTGCAGGAGCTGGTGATCACCGATTCGATCCAGCCGACGCAGGGCGTGCTCGACGCGCCGAACATCCGTGTCATTTCGATCGCCGACCTGATGGGCGAGGCGATCTCGCGCACCGCGACCGAGGAGTCGGTGTCGAGCCTGTTCGATTGATCAGAAACTGGCTACCCCGGGCGCGTAGCGCAGCAGCGTGACGCCTTGCGCAAGGCGCTCCGTACCGAGCGGCTTCAGCGCCAGCGACAGGCCGGACCGGAAGTACGGCTTGCCGCCGCCCAGCACGACCGGATGCATGTAAAGCCGGTATTCGTCGATCAGGCCCGCGCGGACAAGATGGGCAGCCAACTCGGCGCCGGAGACGGAAATCTCGCCGTCCGTGTCCGCCTTGAGCGACCTTGCAACCGCCTCGACATCACCCCTCACCAGACGGGCATTCGGCCCAACCTCCCGAAGCGTGGTCGAAAACACGACCTTCGGCGTCTCCCGCCAGGCATGCGCAAAATCCCGCTCGACCTACCTCGGCGGCGATCTCCCGCTCCGGGCTGTCCCAGAAACGCATGGTTTCATACATCCTGCGCCCGCAAAGCGCGATCGACGTCCGTCGCATCTCGTCGTTGAAATGCCGGTGCAATTCCTCTTCCGGGACCGGCAGGTCAATACTTCCACTCGGTCCGGCGATGTAGCCGTCCAGCGATGTCAGCATGGCATAGACAATCGTGGCCACCAGCGTTCCTCCGATTTTGCCTCCTCACAAAGAGGAACATAACCGATTGCAGTTTGCAATCAGTATTTGGCAAACGGAACCCAGATTGAGAACCGACACATCAACTCAATGCTGGCGGCGCTGTCTCACGCGGCGATCGGACCACCTGTGCGGCGCGGGTTTTCACCGACATCGCGCGCGCCGCGCATATAGCCGCGCGGCGAGGTGCCGAGCATGCGCTTGAACATGGTCGTGAAGGCCGGCACGCTGTCATAGCCGAGGTCGAGCGCCACCCTGGTGATCGGCTCGCCGTCGGCGAGCCTGGGCAGCGCCGCGAACAGGCAGGCCTGCTGGCGCCAGGTCGACAGCGACAGTCCGGTCTGGCGGTGGAAGGCGCGGGTGAAGGACCGCCGGCTCATGCCTGCGGCATCCGCCCATTCGTCGATCGTCGCACGCGGCGACGGGGCCGCGACGAAGCGCCGGCAGAGCGCTGCAAGCTTCGGATCGGACGGGAAAGGCAGGCCGAGCGGCCGTTCCGGCAGGTTCGGGATCTCATGCAGCAGAAGACCCATGACGAGGGCGGCGCGCCCTTCGAGCTCACTCCCCTGCGGCAGCTTCTCCGATTCGACGATCAGGCTGTGCATCAGCTCGGTGATGCCGACGACGCGCAGGCCCTCCGGTAAGCCGGGAATGGCGTCCGGCATCACATAGACCGACCGCATGGAGACGTCGCCCAGCATCTCGACGGAATGCTCGGTGCCGGCCGGTATCCACATCGCATGGTCGGGCGGCACCATCCAGCGCCCGTGCCTGGTCGTCACCAGGACCACGCCGACCAGCGCGTGCAGCAACTGGCTGCGGCTGTGGCGGTGCCGCGGCACGTGGTAGCCGTCCGGATATTCTGTCGGCAGCGCCACCGCCGGCCCGACGGCCTGTTCCAGCCATTGCCAGCGGCTTTCATGCAGCCGGCCGAGCTCGGCGGCGTCGCCCTTGAATATCTCCTTGCCATGCGGCATCGATGTGGCCCACTTGCGAAACTATTGGACCAAACCACGAAAGAAGTCGCTTGGCAACGGGCCTATAAGGCCGGCTGCGGTTCGCCGCCTAGAGCATGATCCCGAAAAGTGGAAACGGTTTTCGGAAAAGATCATGCTCCAACAAGACTACGGAGCATTGCCTTGACCGATACGACCGCCACCTCCGTCGCCGCACCGGCGCCGGCAAGCAACATCTCGGCGCAAACGACGGCCTTCACCGTCATTCTTGCGGTGAGCTTCTGCCACTGCGTCAACGACATCATGCAGTCGCTGCTTTCGGCGATCTATCCGCTGCTCAAGGACAATTACGGTCTCGATTTCTGGCAGATCGGCCTTCTGACCTTCACCTTCCAGGTGACGGCTTCGCTGCTGCAGCCGGTGATCGGCATGATCACCGACAAGAAGCCGATGCCCTACTCCTTGCCCTGGGGCATGGCCTCCTCGCTGGTCGGCCTGGTGGTGCTTGCCCATGCCGGCCATTACTGGCTGCTCCTGATCGGCGCCTCGCTGATCGGTATCGGCTCGGCGATCTTCCATCCGGAATCCTCGCGCATCGCCCGTTTTGCTTCCGGCGGCCGCTTCGGCCTGGCGCAGTCGCTGTTCCAGGTGGGCGGCAATTTCGGCCAGGCCATGGGCCCGCTGCTCGCCGCCTTCATCGTCGTGCCGTTCGGCCAGGCCAGCATTTCCTGGTTCGCCGTCGRCTCGCTGATCGGCATCGTCGTCTTGTGGCGGGTCGGCGGCTGGTACAGCCGGCTGCGCGCCTCGATGGCCAGCCGCAAGCAGGCTGCCCATGTCTCGCCCTTCGCGCGCAAGAAGGTCATGTGGGCGCTGGCCGTGCTGACTCTGCTTGTGCTGACCAAGAACGCCTATATCGCCTCGCTCTCCAGCTACTACACCTTCTACGCCATCCATAAGTTCGGCGTTTCGGTGCAGATGAGCCAGGTGATGCTGTTCCTGTTCCTCGGCGCCTCGGCGCTGGGCATCCTGCTCGGCGGACCGTTCGGCGACCGCTATGGACAGAAGGCGATGATCTGGTTCTCGATCGTCGGCGTGCTGCCCTTCACGCTGGCGCTGCCCTACGCCAATCTGGAATGGACGATGGTGCTCACCGTGCTGATCGGCCTGATCCTGTCGTCGGCCTTCTCCAATATCGTCGTCTTCGCGCAGGAGCTGGTTCCGGGCCGCGTCGGCATGATCGCCGGCATCTTCTTCGGCTTCGCCTTCGGCATGGGCGGCATCGCCGCCGCGGTGCTCGGCGTCGTCGCCGACATGAAGGGCATCGACTTCGTCTACCAGATCTGCTCGTATTTGCCCTTCCTCGGCCTGCTGACGGTCTTCCTGCCCAACATGAAGGAAGCGCGGAAGGCCTGATTGCCCAGCCACCTCGAACGGCTTCCAAGGATCAAGGCACCCGCCGCCGCCTGGCGGGTGCCTTCGTGTTTGGCGACCGGCCTCAGGCCTTGAAGAAGGCCAGGAGGTCGGCGTTGATGACGTCCGCGTGGGTCGTTGCCATGCCGTGCGGAAAACCCTTGTAGACCTTGAGCTCGCCCTTCTTGAGCAGCTTGATCGAGATGAGCGCGGAGTCCGCGATCGGCACGATCTGGTCGTCGTCGCCATGCATGACCAGCACCGGCACGTCGATTGTCTTCAGGTCTTCGGTGAAGTCGGTTTCCGAGAAGGCCTTGATGCAGTCGTAATGCGCCTTGGCGCCGCCCATCATGCCCTGGCGCCACCAATTGTCGATTACGCCTTCGGAAACCTGGGCGCCGGGACGGTTGAAGCCGTAGAACGGTCCCGCCGGCACGTCATGGAAGAACTGGGCGCGGTTGGCCGCCAGCGCCGCGCGGAAACCGTCGAACACCTCGATCGGCAAGCCGCCTGGATTGGCGGGCGTCTTCAACATGATTGGCGGCACCGCGCCGATCAGCACGGCCTTGGCGACGCGGCCCGCGCCGCCATATTGCGCGACATAGCGCGCCACCTCGCCGCCGCCCGTCGAATGGCCGACATGGATGGCGTCCTTGAGGTCGAGATGCGCGGCGAGCGCCGCCACGTCGGCGGCATAGGTGTCCATCTCATTGCCTGTGTCGGTCTGGCTGGAACGGCCATGGCCGCGTCGGTCATGCGCGATGACGCGGTAACCCTTTGACAGGAAGAACAGCATCTGGGCGTCCCAGTCGTCGCTGCTCAGCGGCCAGCCATGGTGGAAGACGATCGGCTGGCCCGTCCCCCAATCCTTGTAGAAGATCTGCGTTCCGTCCTTGGTGGTGACCGTGCCGCTGCCCGAGCCTGAATTGGTCTGCCCTGACGTGGTCTGCAAGCTCATCTCAATCTCCTTCAGTTGATATCACGATAAACAATATCGCGATAACTATATGCGTAACGGAGATCGGAAGCCTTGTCCACAAGAATATGTATCGCGATATCATTTTTCGTGGTATACAATGAGTTCTCAGTCGGCAAAAGGAATGCGCCGTGCCTCTCCCGTTGGACAATCAGCTCTGCTTCACGCTCTATGCCACCTCGATGGCGATCAACCGCACCTACAAGCCCATGCTGGACGGGATGGGCATCACCTATCCGCAATATCTCGTGCTCAACGCGCTGGGAGAGGCGGACGGCATGTCGGTGGGCAGCATCGCGCATCGGCTCGCGTTGGAATCGAGCACCATCACGCCGCTGGTGAAAAGAATGGAGCAGGCTGGCCTTGTCACCCGGCAGCGCAGCCAGGCCGACGAGCGCCAGGTCCAGGTCGACCTGACCCCCAGCGGCCGGGCTCTGCTCGTCCAGTGCAACTGCTTGAACGAGACGCTGATCGAGCGCTCAGGCATGAAATTGGCTGAGCTCGATGCCTTGAACCGGCAAATCCAGGCATTGCGCGATGCGCTGAATGGCGGCCTGGAGGTCGACCCCGCCTGAGATATACGAAAAAAGAGAGCGGGCTCGACCGGGCGGGTTTGCGTCCCGGACGCCTTGATAGGTTCAGCATATGCGGGTCACGCCTCGACCTTGACCGGCGGCAGTTGCGGCGCTTCCAACCCCTGGAATGGGTCGCGCCAGGCGTCGATCGCCTCCAGCCGGCCGTACCAGCGGCGGATCGCCGGATAGTCGTCGAGCGGCAATCCGGCGACATCATTGAACGGCAGGAACGTCGCCATGCGGAAGTCCGCATAGGAGATCGAAGCGCCGACCAGCCACTCCCGCGCGGAAAGCTCGGGCTCGAGCACTGCCGCGGCCTTGTGGAACTGCCTCAGCCCCTCCTCGACCAGCGCCTGGTCGATGGGACCCAGCCCATAGCGCTGCTTGGTGCCGCGCTCGAAATGCACCATGTCGCAAGCGAAGGCGAACCGCTCCTTGCCCCAGCTCATCCAGCGGATCATGTCCGGCTCGTCGTCCCCGCTGCGCCAGAAATCCGAACGCATCTCGCGCGAAAGCCGGCAGGCGATGGCGTCCGCCTCCCACAGGCTCCATCCCGCGCCGACCAATATCGGCAAGGTCAGGTTGGGATTGAGCGCATGGTAGCGCTCGGCCTGCCCGGGCGCCATCGGCGATGCGAACGCGAACGCGATCTTGGCCTTGAGATAGCGTGCCGTCGCGACCGCGAGGCGAGGATTGGGATTGCGGCTGAACAGGAGTTTCATATTGGTCCCCTGGGGTCTGGTTGCATGCCGCAGGACGGCTGGGAACCGCCCGATCCTACATTGTTGCAAATGGGACTTCCGGTTATGCTTTCGTCGCTGGAAACCGCCCCTGCCAAGCCTTCCAGCCCAAGCGCTGTCGGTAGCTAATCAAGTTGTCCGGTTTGGTAGCACATCATTTGTCCGCTTCAGTTTGCGTCGAAGCGGTTCACGCAGCTTGCCCAGTGGGGCAGATTTCCTGGATTGTGGCGCCTTGCGAGTTGTATGTCGCAATGCGTCTCGGCCCGTGGAAGATCGCAAGCGTGCCATCCGGGTATTGCCTGACCCTAACCGTGGCTTTGACGAAGTGGTGTCGGATCGGGCTTCGCGGCAGTTGCAATCTGAGCCGCGCGAAGGCGACGGTGTTGTCGCGGGCAACGACACGCTCTTCCTGGATACACAGGATCTCGGCCAGAACGGCCGGATCGGCGGCGACGAAGGCGCTGTCCTGGACCGCGGCCGGCCTGGCGAAGCGGGCGTTGTGAGCCGGCAGATAGGTCTGTGCGATGAAGCGGTTGGCGGCCTCGACATCGGCAATGCCGGCCAGCGCCAGTTCTTTCGGCAGC
>NZ_MDDU01000016.1:0-86935 GCF_001854795.2 Mesorhizobium sp. LCM 4577
CCCTCCAGCCGGGTGACATCGTTGTGATGGACAATCTCGGCTCTCACAAAAGCAAGGCTGTTCGGCGCGCCATTCGCAAAGCCGGTGCGAGGCTCTTCTTCTTGCCCAAATACTCGCCAGATCTCAATCCAATCGAACAGCTCTTCGCCAAGCTCAAGCACTGGCTGCGAAAAGCGGCAAAGCGAACCGTCGAAGCCGTTTGCGATGCAATTGGCCAAACCCTCAATCGTGTCACTCCACACGAATGCTCAAACTATTTTGCAAACTCAGGCTATGACCGGAGCTAATCTCATCCCGCTCTAGCTTTTTCCGCACAATCGGACACCCGCATTCGGTGAAATGCTTCACCCACGCGGGTCAGCCTTTTGATTGAGCGGTAGGCTGAAGACGATCTAGAACGTGATCTCGGCGTCCAGCTGCGAGAGCGGGCGAACGCCCGCCAGCAGCGCCCTCGCCTCGGCCTCGTCGTTTTTCATCTGCGCCCCCAGCGCGTCGAGACCATCGAATTTGAGCTCGGGGCGCAGGAAGCCGAAGAACGACACCTCGCAGGTCTCTCCGTAGAGATCGCCGGAAAAATCGAAGACGTATGTTTCGAGCAGCGGCGCGCCATTGTCATCAACGGTCGGACGCCGACCGAAGCTGGCGACGCCGTCATGAAGCGTGCCGTCGGCGCGACGGAAACGGACGGCATAGATCCCTTCCTTCAAGGCCGCTTCCGGCGAAAGCCGCATATTGGCGGTCGGGAAACCGAGGGTGCGACCAAGCTGCTGGCCGCCGATCACCTCGGTCTCGACGGTGAAACGGTAGCCGAGCAGTCCGGCGGCCTCCTCCACCTTGCCTTCGGCAAGCAGTTCCCGGATGCGGCTCGACGAAACCACCTCGGCGCCTTCATCGCGGAAGGCGTCGACCAGCGTCACGCCGAAGCCGTGCCGCTCTCCGGCCGCCATCAGAAAAGCCGGGCCGCCCTGGCGGTCCTTACCGAAATGAAAGTCGAAACCGGTGACGGCGTGGCGGATGCCAAGGTTCTTCTCCAGCACGTCGGTCACGAAAGCCTCGGGCGAAAGGGAGGCAAAATCGCGGGTGAACGGCTGCTCGACCAAAGCGGCAAAGCCAAGTCCGGCGAGCAGCCGCGCCTTCATCGGCGGCGGCGTCAGCACGAAGAGCGGCACTTGTGGCCGGAAAACCTTGCGCGGATGCGGCTCGAAGGTGAGCACCAGGGCGGGCACGCCATTGCGGCGGGCCTCAGCCAGCGCGCGCTCCAGGACGGATTGGTGGCCGCGATGGACACCGTCGAAATTGCCGATCGCCACAACGCCGCCGCGCAGATGGGCGGGCAGCGGCGCGACCGCCGAAAGACGTTCGAAGGCTTGCGTCATGTCGAAGCGCCCGTCATGGCCAGACCACCAACCTATTGCAGACGTGGAATGACGGCGACCGGCCGGTAGCCGTGCTTTTCAAGGAAGCCCGCCAGCCTTTCCGGATCGGGCCGCAGCGGATCGCCATAGTCGCGAGCGTGGATGCCGCCCGAGACGTAGAGCACATCGAAACCGTTGTCGGCCGCGCCCTTGACATCGGTCATCATGCCGTCGCCGATGGCGAGAACCTCGCTGCGCTCGACGGCGCGGCCGAGAAGGCCGGCGACCTCCTTCATGGCGACATCGTAGATCGGCGCGAAGGGCTTGCCGGCAATCAACGTGCGGCCGCCCAGTTGGGCGTAATCGCGCGCGAGCGCGCCGGCGCACCAGATGGTGCGCTCGCCGCGCTCCACCAGGATATCCGGATTGGCGCAAATGAACGGCAGATTGCGCGCACGCAGCCGCTGCAGCAGCTCGGCATAGTCGGCGGGTTTCTCGACCTCGTCGTCATAGAGGCCCGTGCAGACGATGCCGGAGGCCTCGAACTCCTCGACGAGATCGACGTCGAGCCCGTCATAGAGGGTGAAATCGCGCTCGGGACCGATGTGAAAGATCTTCCTGGGTCCCTCTGCGATCAGGTCGCGGGTCACATCGCCGGAGGTGACGACCCGGTCGCAGGCATCGGCGGGAACCCCGATGACCTTCATCTGGGCGACGACGTCGGCGCTGCGACGCGGCGAATTGGTGATCAGCACGACAGGCACCTTGGCCACGCGCGCCCTGGCAAGCGCGGCGGCTGCGGCCGGAAAATGCCATTCACCATTGTGAACGACGCCCCACACGTCGCACAGGATGGCAGCGTAGCGCCCCGCCAGATCGTCGAGCGAAGCGATGATGTCGGGCGAATCCGCCATGCCGTGTCCTTGGTTTTGATCCTGGCAAGGCCGCTGCGGCCCCTTCGGTTCAGGGGTCGCCACGGCAGGTCCCGCATAACCGAAGCGCTTCATCCTGTCACGAGCTTTCCCCGCCGCTACCATCGCGGTCCATCCCGCAAGCCCGCAAAGCACAAGGTTAACGCGCCGTCAAAAAGGCAGTGCGTGGTTGATTGTTTCGCGCAAGCTGAAATTTAACGATTTATGACCATGGTAGCAGACCGTATACGACCAACGTCGTAGCTCAATATGGATCCTTGGCGGGGGTAAGCACAATGATCCGCGATTTTTTTCGCGATAAGCGTGGCAATTACGCCTTGATGACGGCCATCACGATGATCCCGCTGATGGGCGGCATCGCATTGGCGGTCGACTATACCGAATTGGTGCGGGAGCGGCAGGAGACGCTGAACGCGCTGGACGCGGCCGGCATCGCGACGGCACAACAGATCGTCGCCGGCGCCAGCGACACCGACGCCAAGGCCTACGCCAAAACTTTCTTCGAGGCCAATCTCAGGCACGTCCTTCCGGCGAATACGACGCTGACGGTAACGCTGCCCAACAACAATGCCGGCGGCGGCACGCTGGTGCTCGAAGCCGCCCTGAAATACAAGCCCTATTTCCTGCCGGCCGCGGTCGCGCTGCTTGGCGGAACGGCCGGCCAAACGAACCTCGCCTTCTCGGCAAGATCCGAGATCCGGCTCAAGAACACGCTGGAAGTAGCGTTGGTGCTCGACAATTCCGGATCGATGAGCCTGAACGGTTCAGGTACCGGCCAACAGCGAATCGAACTCCTCAAGACCGCCGCTACCGAATTGGTGACCACGCTGGCCGGACAGGCCGATTTAATGCGGCAGGTCAGCAAGCCCGTGCAGTTCTCGCTGGTCCCGTTTTCTGCCTCGGTCAATGTCGGCCCGTCCAACAAGGACAAGAGTTGGATGGACCAGGATGGCATTTCGCCCATCCATCATGAGGATTTCGATTGGTCACAGATGTACAAGAACGCGTCCGGCTATGATCCGAACAAGTACATCGAGAAAGTCGGCGATATCTATTACAAGCGCGGCAGCGGCTGGGGCGCAAGCCAAAATGCGAAGGCAACGCGCTTCAGTCTTTATGGCGATGTCATGGCCACTACTCGAACCTGCTCCAAAAAGAACAGCAACGGTTCATGCCAGACATACACTTACACGACGGCTCCCTATGAGGCTTGGCGAGGCTGCGTAGAGGCCCGGCCCTACCCTTACAATGTTGACGACACAACTCCGGCCCCAGGCACTCCCGCGACGCTGTTCGTCCCCATGTTCGCCCCCGACGAAGCAGGTAATCTGTGGACTGACAGCACGCGCACCAGCACGAATTCGTGGGGCTACAGCAACAACTGGTGGATAGATTCGAGCGACGGTCTAACAGTGACCAAGCGCCAAGCGGATATGCGGAAATATTTTCTAACCAAACCGTACAACGCTTCGACCGTGTCGGCAGACGATGGCCCCAACGCCGGTTGCACGACAAGCCCGATCACACCGTTGCAGGATGTAACGACGACTATCGGCAAGCAGACAATCCTCAATGCCATAAATGCGATGACGCCTACGGGCAACACCAACGTGCCAGAGGGACTCGCATGGGGCTGGAGGACTCTTTCCAGCAATGAGCCTTTCACCGAGGGCCGAGATAATAACGAAAGAGGCAACGACAAGGTTGTCATCGTGCTCACGGATGGCGCCAACACCTATAGTTCAGTCAACGATGGCAGCTACGCCAAGAACAGATCAACCTATGCCGCTTATGGATATACAGGGCTGGCATATCCCGGTTCGGGCTCGGTGACCCGCCTGTTCATGAACACCAGCTCAGCCGTCGGCAAAAGCACCTATACGGACGCCAACTATACCGCCGCTCTCGACGAGCAGATGCAAACGCTATGCGCCAACGCCAAGGCTAATAACATCATCGTCATGACTGTTTCCCTTGATCTCAGCAATCAAAAAACTGCCGAGAAGAAGGCAATCTCGGCGCTTACGGCCTGCGCGTCGGATTCGCGTTTCCGCAAGGATCCGACCGACCCGACCAAGCCAGCGAAGCTGTTCTGGAATTCGACCGGCGCAACGCTGTCGGACGACTTCAAGGCGATCGGCAACGAATTGTCGAACCTTCGCATCGTCAGCTGATCTGCTCGGACAAATGATCGACGACGCCCGCTCGCAAGGCGGGCGTTTTTCGTCGCGCGGCATGGCCGCGGTCAGTTGGCTTGGTTAGCGCTTGGTGAAGCCTCCGTTAAGCAATCGAGCGGTTTGCCAAACCGGTCCTTCAGCGTTTTGTGGAAGTGTGGCCTGGCGAAAATCCGTCGGCGGGGGGCCGCTTCAAGTACAATGCGCAAATTCTGGCATCAATTCTGCCGTGACCGCCGCGGCAACTATGCGCTCATGACGGCAATCGCCATGGTGCCGCTGATGGGGGCGGTGGCGATAGCTGTCGATTTCAGCGAGCTCAATCGCCAGAAGCAGATGGTGCTGAACGCGCTCGACGCCGCCAATTTTGCCGCCGCGCGGCGGCTTGCCGAAGGCGCCACCGACGACCAGATCAGAGCCTACGCGGTCGACTTCTTCAACGCCAACCTCAACAACATCGACCCCGCCGACATCTCGCTCAACATCACGCTGCCGACCAACCAGGCCGGCGGCGGCCTGCTCACCATGAGCGCGACGCTGAACTACCATCCTTACTTCTATCCATCCTCCTCGCTGCTCGTCGGCGCGTCGACGGTCGACGCGAACAAGCCGATCACTCTCGCCATGGACTCCCAGGTGCGGCTGAAGAACACGCTGGAAGTGGCGATGGTGCTCGACAATTCGGGCTCCATGACAACGCCCGGCACAGGCACGGGACAGAAGCGCATCGACTTGCTCAAGCAGGCCGCCAAGCAGCTCGTCGACACGCTGGCGCAGCAGGCGGCGCAGATCAAGCAGATCGACAAGCCGGTCCAGTTCAGCCTCGTGCCGTTCGCGGCCTCGGTCAATGTGGGGCCGAAAAACGACAATGCCTCCTGGATGGACACCTACGGGCTGTCGCCGGTCGCCAATGAGAATTTCGACTGGTCGACGCTGAATGCGCCGGACAAATACGCCCAGAAGACCAACGGCATCTGGTATAAAAAGGGTACCGGCTGGGGCACGGAAGAGGGTCAGATATTGACTCGCTTCGAACTCTATCGGGACATGAAGGTCGTCACCAGCCACGAACGTATCGCCGGCAGCAAGCGCGTCGTCTGCGACGAATATCGCGACAACCACACCTGCAAGCGCAGCCACGACGAATACGACTATATCGACACTTACGGACCGTTCGCCAGCTGGCAAGGCTGCGTCGAGGTCCGGCCTTATCCCTATAATGTCGACGACACGCCGGCCTCCGGCGGCCCCAACAACACCGGCATTGGCGTCGGAAACCCCGCGACGATGTTCGTGCCGATGTTCGCCCCGGACGAACCCGGCAACCACTGGTACGTGACCCAAGACCCCGATGAGCCGAGGCCGGTGACCTATGGCGCGGCCAACAGCTGGTGGAACGACGATCCCTCGAGCACCACCGGCAAGACCAGGCAGTCGAACATGGCCAAGTATTTCATGCCCCGGCCAATCGATGCGCCGGTGCTGTCGAAAGGCGCCGGCCCGAACTATAGCTGCACCACCACGCCGATCACGCCGCTCACCGACGTCACAACCACGGACGGGCTGGCGGCCATCAAGGCGGCGGTCGATCTGATGCAGCCCAACGGCAACACCAACGTGCCCGAAGGCATGGCCTGGGGCTGGCGCACCGTCTCCAGCGCGCCCCCCTTCACCGAGGGGCGGCCGGAAACCGAGCGCGGCAACGACAAGGTTGTCATCGTGCTCACCGACGGCGAGAACACCTATTCGACGGTCAATCCCGACCCGGCCGGCAACAAGTCGACCTATGCCGCCTATGGCTATACCGGCGTCGGCTATAACGGCACTTCGGTCACCCGCCTGTTCGGCGGCACGTCGAGCGCCATCGGCCAGTTCAACTATTCGTCGAGCAACTACACCGCGGCGATGAACGAGCAGATGGCGAAATTATGCGACAATGCCAAGGCGGCCAAGATCATGGTCATGACGGTCGCTCTCGACATGTCATCGACCGATACCAGCGACCAGAAGGCGATGGCCGCGCTGAAGGCATGCTCTTCCGATTCCCGCTTCCGCAAGGATCCGACCAACCCCAGCAAGCCGGCCAAGCTGTTCTGGAACGCCACCGGCGCGACGCTCTCCGACAATTTCAAGGAGATTGCCAACGAGCTGTCGAACCTGCGGGTGGTGGGTTAAGCACGCCGGCGTGGAAATTGCTGATCTCCCCCGCAAGGGGCGAGATTGGCCGCTTCGCCGATTTCGCCAATCATCACCGCTGGCGCAAAAGCTGCCGCAGTCAAGGTCTTGCGGCCGGTGGACGGCCGTGATGAGTCCTTGGCCGAATGGAGCCCCAATGCCCGACGCTGCCAACCACCTCACCTTCGCGCTGATCTGCCTCGGCATGGTGCTGACACCGGGCCCGAACATGATCTACCTGATCTCGCGCTCACTGTCGCAAGGGCCGAAAGCCGGGCTGATCTCTCTCGGCGGCGTGGCGCTGGGCTTCCTGTTCTACGTGGTGTCGGCAGCCTTCGGCATCACCGCGCTCATCTTCGCCGTGCCTTACGCCTATGACGCGCTTCGCTTCGCCGGTGCGCTCTATCTGCTGTGGCTCGCCTGGCAGGCGCTACGGCCCGGTGGGCGCTCTCCGTTCCAGGTGCGCGAGTTGCCCAGGGACCGGCCGCGCAAGCTTTTCGTCATGGGGCTGATGACCAACCTGCTCAATCCGAAGGTGGCCGTGCTCTATCTTTCGCTGCTGCCCCAATTCATCAATCCGGCCAAGGGCCATGTTCTATCGCAGCTTCTGGTGCTCGGCGTGACGCAGATTTCGATCAGCCTCACCGTCAACGCCATCATCGCGGTGACCGCCGGCTCGATCGCGACTTTCCTTGCCGGACGACCGTTCTGGCTGGTCGTCCAGCGCTGGATGATGGGCACGGTGCTGACGGCGCTGGCGCTGAAGATGGCGACCGAGGCGCAAAGATAGCCGTCCCTCCGGACCAGCCGTCCTACATCGGCCGGCGCACCGGCCGGATCTGTTCCGGCTCGACCACCTTGCGATAGAGATGCCAGGTCGCGTGGCCGAGGATCGGCATGACGACGGCAAGGCCGGCAAACAGCGGGATCGAGCCGACCACCAGCAATACGGCGACGGTCAGGCCCCAAAGCGCCATCGTCAGCGGGTTTGCCATCACCGCGCGGGCCGAGGTTTCGATCGCCGAAACGGCGCCGACGTCGCGGTCGAGCAGCAGCGGGAAGGCAACGACGGTGGTGGCCAAAACGACGACGGCGAAAACGAAGCCGACGGCGTTGCCGACCAGGATCAGCGTCCAGCCCTTGCCGGTCGTCAACACGTCGCGCACAAAAGCGCCGACCGAAGCGGGCGGCTCGGCGCCGAACAGGCTGGTGTAGAGCGACTGCGCGGTGAACAGCCACAAAAGGAACAGCGCGAAGAGCAGGATGCCGATGACCGCGATCGACGGCAGCGCCGGCGAATGGCGGACATCGAGCGCATGCCGCCAGTGGCTGTTCATGCCCAGCTCGCGCCGGCGGCTGATCTCATAAAGGCCGATGGCCGCGAACGGGCCGATGAGCGCGAAACCCGACATCAGCGGATAGACGAGCTGAATGGCGTTCGAGCCCGAGCTCCATTGCGTCAGGATCAGGCCGACGATCGGATAGACCAGGCACAGGAACACGTAATGCGAGGGCTTGGCCCAGAAATCCTCGGCGCCGAGCTTCAGCGCGTCCCAAAGATCCGAGGTGGAGATGCGGCGCACCGTAGGCTGCACATGCATCCCATACGCATCCGCCATGACATGAAAACCAGCCATAACCGTCCTCCGTTTGTCAGTGCATGTGCGCGAAAACCAGGAGGTTCTCGCCACGCAATCATGCGCCAGATCAACGCGGGTCGGTCACCGCTTGCGGTGGCCGCCCCTGGCTGCCACTTCAAGAACGACCGCATCATAGCCGATCTTCCGGGAAAAGTCGCCGCTTCACGCGATTTTCATCCCTTGCCTTTCATCTCCTGCCCGGCAAAAGCCACGATCGGCGGTATCAGAGAGCCGGATGAGCATCTCGATCACCGCCCTCCCCGACCTCAACCGCCGCATGCTGCTCAAGGCAGCCGGCCTGGTGGCGCTTGCCGGCATCGCGGCCTGCAGCACAGTCACGGTGCCGACCGGCGAAGGCGCCGGCGCCTCTTCGTCCGCCACGGCGACACTGGCCAGTATTCGCAGCTCCGCCGGACTGCCGGCGCTGACCCCCGACACGCAGCTCGAACAGGCGGCGCTGCAGCAGGCCGGCTACATGGCCTCGCGCGAACGCATGAGCCACACCACAGGCTGGGGCAAGGATTTCGCCTCGCGCATGAAGGACAACGGCGTGCGGGGCGCCGCGGCCGAAAACATCGCCGAGGGCCGCTTCGACCTTGAGAAGCTATTCGACATCTGGATGCATTCGGACGGCCATCGCCGCAACATGCTCGATCCGGACTTCAGCCGCTTCGGACTGGCCTATGTGCGTGACGGCCGCGATCCTGCCTTGCGCTACTGGGCGCTGGTGCTCGGCCGATAGGCCGTCGGCCCGGCCCTATCTCGTCGTCGCCTTGAACTTGCCCATCAGGTATGGCCCGGAGCGCACCGGCTCGTATTTCGGCACCTCGCCCTTGGTTAGGCATGCGTCCAGAACCGTGATCTCGGCATCCCAGTTCGGCTGGTGGAAGAAGGCCATCGACTGCCGGCGATCCTTGCCGCCCTGCTCAGCCGGCGGGTTGACGACGCGATGCACGGTGGACACCCAACGGTCGTTGGTCCAGCGCGCCATCAGGTCGCCGATGTTGATGACGAAGGCGCCGGGAATCGGCGGCACCTCGGCCCATTCGCCGTCCGGCGTGACGATCTGAAGTCCGCGTGAACCCGCCTGCGGCAGCAGGATGGTGAGGCTGCCATAATCGGTATGGGCGCCGGCGCGGATCTGGCCGGGCTTCGGCGCGACATGCTGCTCTGGATAGTTCAACGCCCTCAGCGCGCTGATCGGCGTATCGAGGAAAGCGTCGAAATAGGTTTCCGGCAGGCCAAGCGCGGTGGCGAAGACCCGCATGATGCGCAGCGCCAGGTCCTCGAGAGCCGCGTAATACGCTTTCCAGGCTTCGACGAAGCCCACGGGCTCGGCCGGCCAGATCGTCTCGGCATAGCAGAAGGCCAGCGCCTCCGGGTCCTTCATGCCCGGCGGCACGCGGAGGGGCCCGCCGTTGAAGCTCTCCTTCAAATCCGGCGGCGTGTCGACATTGCGGGATTTTGCCAGCGCCTCGAGCTCGGGGCCGAGATATCCGTAGGGATAACCCTTGTAGGGCGCCTTCGAGCGCTGCTTTTCCTCGGGTGGCAGGTCGAAGAAAGCCTTCGCCTTCGACCAGGCGGCGTCGATCACTGCCTGCGGAACGCCGTGGTTCTTGATCGCCAGGAAACCGGTGCCGCGACAGATCTGGTCGACCTCGCGGCCGAGCGCCTTCTTCTGCGCGGCGCTCGCAGTCTCGAATTGTCCAAGATCGAATACGGGAAATGTCTGCATCGCATTCATCCGACCACTCAACGCTGGAACGATGCAGCTTGTCCCGGCTGTGATCTAGGACCAACCGGCGCGGCGGTCCTAGTCCATGTGCGCCGCGGGCGCCCCGCCCGCCGGCGCCGCTTTCGGCTTGCGCAGCAGGATGACGAACGGGATCGCGACCAGCGTCATCACCATCAGGAGCTTGAAATCGTTGATGTAGGAGATCATCATCGCCTGGGCGTTGACGGCCAAGTCGACCTGCGAAAGCGCCGCGGGATCGCCGGCGGCGGCTGCCGGCGACGCGGCCCACAGGTTCGGGTTGTACGGGTTGATGAAGGTCGAAAGCTCGGTGTGGTTGATCTGCGTGTTGCGCACCATCAGCGCCGCGACCACCGACACGCCGATCGAGGAGCCCAGATTGCGCACCAGGCTGAACAGCGAGGTGGCATCGGTGCGGTAGCGCGCGTCGAGCGTGGCGAAGGCGACCGCCGACAGCGGCACGAACACCATGCCCATGCCGAGACCCTGGATGACACCCGAGGTGATGATCAGCCAGTTGTCCATCTGCGGCGTGAAGCTCGCCATGGTGTAGAGCGACTGCGCGGTGAGCAGGAAGCCGATTGCGACGAGGATCCTTGCGTCGATCCTGTGCATGATGCGGCCCACGACCAGCATGGAAATCATCGTGCCGATGCCGCGCGGCCCCAGCACGACGCCGATCGTCACGGTCGGATAGCCGAAGATGTTGGCTAGCATCGGCGGCAACAGCGACATCGAGGCCAGGATCAGCACGCCCATGACGAAGATGAAGCCCAGCCCGGTCACGAAATTGCGATCGAGGAAGATCTTTGGATCGATGAACGGATGCTCCGATGTCACGGTGTGGATGATGAACACCCAGAAGCCGGTGAGCGACAGAGCGAGTTCGATCCAGATCTCGGCCGAGTTGAACCAGTCGACCTCGCCGCCGCGGTCGAGCAGAAGCTGCAACGCGCCGACGCCGAGCGAGAGCATGGCGAAGCCGAAGAAGTCGAAGCCCCGCACGCGCTTGGCGATGACGGGGAGATAGGCGGCCATGCCGAGGAAAGCGAGGATGCCGACGGGCAGGTTGATGAAGAACACCCAGCGCCAGTTGAAGTTCTCCGTCAGCCAGCCGCCAAGCGTCGGCCCCAGGATCGGCCCGAGCATGATGCCGGCGCCCCAGATCGCCATCGCCTGGCCATGGCGCTCCTTCGGGTTGATGTCGAGCAGAAAGGTCTGCGACAGCGGCACGATGGCGGCGCCGAACACGCCCTGCAGCAGACGGAACAGCACCATCGTCTCGAGGCTCCAGGCGAGGCCGCAAAGCATGGAGAAGATGGTGAATCCGACGACAGATGCGAGGAACAGTTCCTTGCGGCCGAGCCGGTCGGCGAGCCAGCCGGTGACCGGCGTCATGATCGCCGCGGCCACGATATAGGAGGTCAGCACCCAGTTGATGTTGTCGGGCGACGCGCCGAGATCGCCGGTCATGGTCGGCAGCGCGACATTGGCGATCGTGGTGTCGAGCGCCTGCATGATCGTCGCCAGCATCAGCGCGACTGTGATCAGTCCGCGATGCGGCACTTCCTTGAAGGCTTCGGGCTTGCTCATGACGCTGAACTTCCAGCAGGTAACAAAAACGTGTAAACTGGGCTTCCGGGCGGCAAAGCCTTCCGTTGAGAGACCCTCATCGCGGTGGGACGCGACTATCGATGTGGGGGTTACATCGACCGAAAGTCTCTGTTGGAGCGGATGCCTGCCGCCCGGAAACCTGAGGACCGACGGGTCCGTGTCGAAGGTTTCGGTTTTGATCGCGCCGCCAAGCGGCTGATCTTAAACGCTTGTCCTTCCCACTCCTCCCATCAGACCAATCCCCTGCTCCGCCCCCGAATTCGCGGGGGGCGTATTGTTACTGCGCGTGCTCCCCTGCCGTGGCGTGGCCGAAGATCGACGGCAGGCCGCGCGCCACGCCGGTGTCGACGGTGACGGTCGCGCTCATGCCGGTGCGCAGCGCCATCTTGGCATCGGGATCGGTCAACTCCAGGCGCACGGGAATGCGCTGCGTGACCTTGACCCAGTTGCCGGTGGCGTTTTGCGCAGGCAGCAGCGAGAACTCCGCGCCGGTGCCGGCGCCGATCGCCTTGACGGTCGCCTCGAAGGTGCGACCCGGATAAGTGTCGACGACGATCTCGGCCTTCTGGCCCGGCTTCATGTTGGTGAGCTGGGTCTCCTTGAAATTGGCGTCGATCCAGGTATCGCCGGTCTCGACCAGCGCGAAGAGCGGCGTGCCGACCGAAACATACTGGCCGACCTTGAAGGAGGCGGCCTGGTAGATGATGCCGTCCGCCGGCGCCTTGACCGTGGTCTGCGCCAGGTCGTAGGCGGCCTTGTCGCGCGCGGCGAGCGCCGCCATCACGGTCGGATGCTGGTCGGTCGCGATGTCCGGATTGCCGCCGAGCGCGGCCTTGGCGCTGACGATGCCCTGCTCCGCGACGGCCAGCTGCTGCTTGGCCTTGTCGAGGTCGTTGCGGGCCTGGTCGAGCGAGGACTTGGCATTGATGCCCTTCTGCGCGAGATCGGCGGCACGGTTATATTGCGACTGCGCATAGTCGACCTCGCTCGAGGCGGACTTCTCCTGCGCCATCGCCTGGCTGTAGGCGGCGCGCAGTTGCTCGACGTTGAGGCGCGCGGCGGCGACCGCCGCATCGGCCTGGGCGAGCGCGATCCTGTAAGGCTCGGGGTCGATGACAAAGAGAAGGTCGCCCTGCTTGACCAGCTGGTTGTCGGCGATGCCGACCTGGACGATACGGCCCGCCGTGTCGGAGGCGACCGAAATCCTGGCCTGCTGCAGGTTGGCGTTCTCGGTTTCCTGATAACGGCCGCCCGTCACCCAGACATACGCGCCGCCGGCAAGCAGCGCCAGCGGCAGGGCGACCATCAACAGGAAGCGGCCAAGGCGGCGCTTCTTCTTGGGCGCGACCGGGGCCGGTTGGGGCTCAGGCGGCGTCGTAACCGGAGCGGCCGCCGGCTGCGCCGGGGCTTCCGCGACCGGCTGCGCCGAAGCGAACTTGGTGACGTTGTCGTCCTCTATCTTGGCTGCCGCGTTCATGCTGCCTGCCCTTCTGTATTCTTGATCTTTTCCAGGGACGACGTCTCGCCGTCCGTCAGATTCTGCACGATGGTGTCGAGCACCCGGATCAGGACGCGGCGTTCCTCCGCCGACACGCCGGTCAAGGATTCTTCATAGACCTCGCCGGCCAGGCTCTTTACGTCGGCATAGGCCGCGTTTGCCTTCTCGGTCGGGAAGATCATGCGCACGCGCCGGTCGGTCGCGTCCTGGCGGCGTTCGATCCAGCCGCCCTCCTCCATGCGGTCGACCAGGCGGGAGACGCTGATCGGCTCGATTTCGAGGAGCTCGGCAAGCCGCGCCTGCGCGACGCCCGCCTCCTTGGCGACGCGGACGAGCAGGCGCCATTGCGCCGAGGAAAGACCCAACCCGCTGGCGCGCGCCTCGAAACGCTTGCGCATCAGGCGCTGCACGTCGTGGATCAGAAACCCCAATCTGTCGATACCATCAGAAACCATGAGCGATACATATAATAAGCGTGCTTACTATTCAAGAGGATGCTTTGTTCCAGAAGCCGGCAAAGCGACATGGCAGACATGCAACGCCCGGAAAGGTTAGCGATCGATGAAATACGGGGTCGATGCCGGGCAGGCTGCACCAAAGGCGCGGGATATCACGGCCGGCGGCGCATCAGCATGGTGACGACGAAGAAGGCGCCAAGCGAGCTCGTGATGATTCCGATCGGCAGTTCCTGCGGCGGCAAAAGCGTACGGGCAAGCAGATCGCTGGCCAAGAGCAAGATCGCGCCGAAGAGCGCGCAGGTCGCTATCAGCGGCCGGTGCAGCGGACCGGCCAGCGGCCGGCCGAGATGCGGGATCATCAGGCCGACGAAGCCGATGACACCGGCCACGGCAACGAGAATGGCGGTCGCCAGGGCGGCGACGAGGAATGTCGTGYGGCGCATCCTCGCCACCGGAACGCCGAGGCTCTCGGCGGCGCTTTCGCCGGCGAGGAAGGCATCGAAACGGCGGTGGTTCCGCAGGCCGTAGGCGAGGATGATGCCGGCACCAAGCGCCGCGAGGCCGATATTGTCCCAGCGGGCAAGTCCGAGCCCACCCATGGTCCAGAACAACACCGAGTGCGCGGCGCGCTGGTCGCCGGCGAAGACGAGATAGTTGGTCAGAGCGGTGAACAGGAAGGAGACGGCGAGGCCGGCAAGGATTAGTCGCTCCGGTCCCTGCCCCTTCACTCGCGACACCAAGAGAAGCACGATCGCCGCCGCCAGCACGCCACCGGTGAAGGCGGCGAGCGGGAGTGTCCAGATGCCGAATGTGTCGCCGAATACGGTAATAACGGAGACTGCACCGGCGGCCGCGCCCGAGGAGAGGCCGAACAGGAACGGGTCGGCGAGGTCGTTGCGGGTGACCGTCTGCAGCAGCGCGCCGACGACGCCGAGGCCGGCGCCGACGGCGATCGCCAAGAGCGCGCGTGGCAGCCTCAGGTCGACGACGATGCCGCCGACCGGGCCGGACGGGCTCTGGCTGTCGAGCCCCGCCGCATGCGCCAGCGCGCCGACGACCTCGCGCAAGGGGATCAGCGTCGAGCCATAGGCGATCGAAAGCAGCGCGAGCGCGACCAGCAGGATCGCGCCCAGCGCCATCGCCAGGACGAATGGCTTGCGCCGCGGTCTCAAAACGCTTCCGGATGCATGGCCCTGGCGATCTTGCCGATCGCCTCGATATTGGCGGGCCCCGGCGTCAGCTCGGCGTAGCGGAGCGCCACGAAGCGCTCGTTCCTGACCGCGTCGGTCTCCTTCATTGCCGGATGCGCTTTGAGGAAATCGAGCAGTTTCCTGTAGCCGCCGCCATCCTGGTAATCGAGCAGGATGAGGAACTGCGGATTGCGCGAGGCGACCGTCTCCCAGTCGGTGTTGCCCCAGCTCGTCGCCATGTCTGCCATGATGTTCTCACCGCCCGCGGCAGCGATCATGGCGTCGGGAATGGCGAATTTGCCGGCGGTGAAGGGCTTGTCCTCGCCGGAATCGTAGAGGAAGACGCGCGTGCCCTTGGCGTTGCCCACTTTCGCGGTGATGCCGGCGAGCTCGGCCTTCCAGCCGTGGACCAGCTTTTCGGCCTCCGCCTCCTTGCCGAAGATCTTGCCGAGCTTCTCGACGTCGCCATAGAGCAGGTCCATCGAGGCGGCGGGACGGTTCTTGTCGAGATGGACACAGCTCTCGGTCAGCACCAGCGTCTTGATGCCGTGCGGAGCGAGCGTGTCGGGCGTCACCTCGCCGCCCGGCTTCATGCCGTAATACCAGCCGGCGAAGAAGAAATCGGGCTGCACGGCGACGAGGTTCTCGAGCGTCGGATATTTCGGCGCCAGCTCGGGGATGGCGCCCTGCTCGGCCTTGAACTCGGGCCCGACCTTGTACCAGCCGGTGATGCCGGTGAGCCCGACGATGGACGGCTGCAGCTTAAGCGCGAAAGCCATCTCAGCCATGTTGAGATCCTGGATGACGGCGCGCTTCGGCGGCGCGTCGAAGGTAAGCGGCTTGCCGCAACTGTCGACGGTGACCGGGAAGGCGAAGGCGGCCGAGGCGACAAGCGAGAAGGCAAACGACAAAGCGAGGCGTTTCACGGGGCATGCTCCTTGTTTGTGTTGGGCAGGTTCAGGATGGCGAGGAAGCGCGCGTGGGCAGCTCGAAGACGGTGAGCTCGCGGTCCTCGGTCGGGTGCCGCAGGCGCAGCACATCGATGCCGAACACCTCGCGGATGAGCGGCTGCGCCAGCGCGTCGCGTGGCGGCGCCAGCGCGCGCAGCCGGGCGTTGCTCATCACTGCGACGCTCGTGGCGAAGGGCGCTACGAGGGCCAGATCGTGCAGCACGGCGACCACGGTCATGTTGAATGCGGCGACCAGCTCGAGCAGCTCGCCGCGGGCGCGCGGATCCAGGTGGTTGGTCGGTTCGTCGAGAAACAGGATTTTCGGCTCCTGGGCGATGGCGCGGGCGAGTTGTGCGCGCTGGCGTTCGCCACCGGAGAGCGAACCGATGCTGCGCGCGAGTAACGGCAATAGCCCGGTCCGGCGCAGCGCTTCGACGACGATGTCGCGATCGTTGTGCCGGCGCCTCAGGCCGGCATGCGGGACGCGGCCGAGCTCGACATAGTCGATCAGCGCCAGCCGTGGATCCGGCTGGTCCGTCTGGCCGACGACGGCAATGCTCAGCGCCCGCTCGGCCGCGGTGATCCTGTCCAGCCGGCGTCCGGCAAGGCGAACCTCGCCGGCGCTCGGCCGGAGCGCGCCGCATAGCATGCGCAGCAGCGTCGTCTTGCCGGCGCCGTTGGGGCCGATGATCGCGAGCCGCTCACCCGCCGCCAGCGACAGGCCGACATCCTCGACCAGCGTCCGGCCGTTTGCCATGGCACGAAGAGCGCGGGCTTCAAGCAGGGGCGCGCTCACCGGACCTGCTCCCTGCCCCCGGCCGGGATGCGCGCCAGTATCTTGCCGGCGAGCCTTGCCGGGCGCTGGTCGGAACTGCACCAGCCATCGGCCAACGAGGCATAGAGTCTGGCAAACTCGACTAGCGCGCCGGCATCGGTGCCGCTGTCGATCGAGCCGAAGAGATAGCTGGCCTTGCCTTGCGCGTTGAAGGCGACGGTCAGTGGTCGCGAACAGCCGGCCATGCAGTCGACGGTCTCGACAGCAAAAGACGACGCCAAAGTCCCGGCAAGCCTGGAGCGCAGTTCGGCGCACAGATCCTCGCCGGACCTCAGCCTGGTCACGGTGTCGCGGCATAGCGAACAGACGATGATACGATGGTATGCGGTGTCCAGCATTTCCGTCACTTCCCAAAATGGCGACGGAAGGATGCCGGACGAGTCGGCCGAAAGGCCGGTGCCCGCGTCTCCTCCCGGCACACCCCGTCCGGTCAACTCGTGTCGATGGCAGGTCTCCTGGCTCGCGGGTCGTTGCGCCATCCGCCTTCCCAGCCTTGCCGGCCAGTGGCGTTTCGGATGGAGCTCGCCGCTCACAGTTGCGGGGGCAGYCACGGCCTCGACCCGGATAGGCCTCACCGTGTTCCCTTTTCACCCCTCGCCTTGCGGTTCGGGGACCATGACGTAACGATCGTAGGTAGTCCGGCCGCGAGTCGCAACGGGCTTCCGCGCAACCTTGTCACCGTTCGAAGCGACCTGCCTGAAAAGATGCATTTCCGATTGATATGTAATAACGTTACATACAGCTGGCGGAGGCGCTTTTGTCAACCCCCTTCTCCAGCCGTCGCGACCAACATCGGAGAATTTTCAGAAACCGTTCGGGTTTCGAACATGGGCACAGCGTCGAGACGGCTGAAGAGCTCCAGCGGGGTGGAACGTCAGGATTTCCTGGTACACCTCTTATCCGTCTCGGCGCTGCGCGCCGATCAGCCTTCTCCCCCGTGAGCCCGCAAGGGGAGACGGGAAAGAGAGCTAAAGCTCCAAATTCCAGGTCTGGCCGACCAAGTCCTTGCCGAAGGAATGATGGCGTTCCTCGTCGACCAGCTTGAAGCCCGCGGCCTGGTAAATGCGGCGGGCCGAGCCAAGAATGTCGTTGGTCCACAGCGTCAGCGTCTTGTAGCCCTTGGCTCGAGCAAAGGTGATGCATTCGTCGACGAGCCGCCGGCCAATACCAAGGCCGCGCGCCGACGGTTCGACATAGAGCAGCCTGAGCTTCGCCACCTTGGGCGATTTGCGCATGACGAAGACCGAGCCCACCACCTCGCCTTCGCGCTCGGCGATCCAGCTGCGCTCCCATTGCGGGACGAAATTCTTGACGAACTCGCCGAGGATCTCGGCGACCAGCGCCTCGAAGGTTTCGTCCCAGCCATATTCCTGCGCGTAGAGCATGCCCTGGCGACGCGTGACCCAGCCGATGTCGCCGACCTGCAGCGGCCGCAGGATATAGGGCACCTTCGGCTCGGGCCTGTCGCCGAGCAGGTCCTGCACCGTGCGCATGGCCTTGACCAGCCTCTCCTGGTCGACGGGCGCCAGGCGGTCGAGCAGCGCGCGCACCTGGTCGTGCGAATCCCGGTTGAGCGGCGCGAAGGCCTCCCTGCCGGCCGGCGTCAGCGCGATCGAGGCCCGGCGCGCGTCCGCCTCGCTTGCCTCGCGCTCGACCAGGCCACGCTCCTCGAATTTCTTCAGGAGCCGGCTGACATAGCCGGGGTCGAGGCCAAGGTCGCGCACCAGGTCGCTGGCGACCAGCCCGTCGCGATTGGCAAGCTCATAAAGCACCCGCGCCTCGGTCAGCGAGAAAGCGCTCTTCAGCAGGCCCTCATCGAGCAGGCCGATCTGGCGGGTGTAGAAGCGATTGAAGGCGCGCACCGTATCGACGCGTTTCTTGCCGGGGTGATCGTGGATGGTCATGGGAGTCCTCCTGTCGTGGACAGGATCAATCATTTAGTTGACTGAGTCAATAAAATGATCATCACGGCTTCGTGCGTCCCTCACCCCATCGGCAGCACCGGCCAGAACTCCACGATCCGCCCGCCGGCGAACACCGCAATCGCGCCGAAATGCTGCAGCACCGCCTCGCTCTGCGTCGGCCGCAGGAAGGCGTAGTCGCCGGGCTTCACATCGGCGCCCGCCGGCAGGCCCATGAATTGCTGGTTGGACGACAGCCCGATCAAGCCGTTCGGCTTCATGCCTTCGGGAAACGCCGGCTCGGCCATCCACTTGCCGCCATAGAGATAGCAGCCCTTGCGCGGAAAGAGGCCGAGCGCCTGCAATGCCCTGGAAACCRCCGGCGGACCGGGCAGCATCGGATCGAGCGCCTTGAGGATCGGCGTTGCGATGAAGGCCGCCGGCTGGAAGCCGCCGAGGCCGGGCGTGTCGAAATCCCCCGGAAGCACGAAGGCCGAGCCGATCGACACTTCGTTGACGACGCCGCCGCCATGCAGCAGCGCGGTCTTGGAGCCGCCGATGTTGAGGATACGGCGCTGGTCCGGATCGAGGGCGGCGATGAATTCGGCGGCCTTGGCGGAGGCCCGCTTCAGCGCCTTGGCCGCGCCGCCGAACAAACCGGGAATCTCCGGCGCATGCGCCTCGTAGGCCATGATGCCTTCGCAGCGCAGCCGCTCCGGTATCGTCAGCGCCTTGATCTCGGCGGGGCTGAAAAAACCGCCGCGATGCAGGCCGACATCGACCTCGAAGGCGAAGCGCAGTTCGGTGTCGAGCGAGGCGGCCAAGGCGCCATAGTCGGCCAGCCGCGCCGGCGTGTCGATCAGCCAGCAGACACGCGACCACCAGCCGGCGCCGCCTCTGGTCAGCGCGACCCTGGCGGCACCGACCGGCATAGGCTTGCCATAGAGCAGGTCGCCCTCGGGAAAGGCGTCGAGCACCGCCTGCGTCACGGGCGGATGGAAGGTCATGAAGCGGTTGGTTTCGAGTGCTCGCGCGATGTGCGAGAGCAGCGGCAAGCAGGGCAGCGACTTGTCGACCAGCCGCACGGCAAGGCCCGGCGCCAGCCTCTCCTTCACCAGCGCGATGTTGCCGTCCAGCCGGTCGCGGTCAAGGACAAGGCAGGGCCGGAAAATATCGGCGGCTTTCAGCGCCTCGGACAGAGCGGCGAAATAGTCTCTCATCGCTCAATACCGAACAGGCCGGCCATATAGGGCGACACGAAACGGTTGTCCGGGTCGATGTCGCGCCGCACGGCAAGCGCGTCGTCCCAGCGCGGATAAAGCTTCTTGAAGTCCGCCGCCTTCAGGCTGTGCATCTTTCCCCAATGCGGCCTGCCGCCATACTTCAAGAAGATCGGCTCGGCGGCGCGCATGAAGGGCAATGGGTCGTTCGCCGCGTCGTGGTGGATGGCGATCGAGCAGGTCAGCCTCTTGTAGAAGGGCGAAAGCCAGAATTCGTCGGGTGCCACCGAACGCACCTCCATCGGGAAATAGACTTCCGGGAAGTGCTTCTCCGTCAGCGTGATGATCTCGGCCAATGCCTTTGGACCTTCCTCGTAAGGCAGGTGGTACTCCATCTCGTTGAATTTGGTGCGACGGTCGCTGACATAGACATTGAGCCAGTCCTGCACATAATCCTCTGCCGGCACTTTCCTGACCGCGCCCATTATCAGGGCGCGGCGCAGCCATGGCAGCCAGCGCAGCACCGTCCGCAGCTTGCGCAGCGTCGCCAGACCCGCCTCGTCGTCCTCGGTCGGCCGCGGCGTCGGCGCGGCGTCGCTCAGGTCGCTGGCGATGAACTGCGCGTAGCCGGAAAACGGAATGTAGTAGAATTCGGCCGAACGGTGCGCGGCCATCATCGCCTCGAAATCGCGCAGCATATCTGCGATCGGCAGCACCCATTTGCGGCGGCGCAGCCGATAGGTCGCAATGTTGTTCATCGTCACTTCGGTCAGCACGCCGAAAGCGCCCAGCGCGACGCCGGTGGCGTGGATCATGTCCTGACCATTCGCCCGGCCATAATCGCGCAGCTTGCCTCGCCCATCCACCAGCTGCAGCGCCTCGAGCTGCGTGTGATAGGCGCCGAGCGTCGGACCCGAGCCATGCGTTGCCGTGCCGAGCGCGCCGCCGATCGCCTGCTTGTCGATGTCGCCCATATTGGGCAGGCCCTGGCCGATGTCCTGCAGGATATGCATCAGGGCGCCCAGCCTTGTCCCCGCCCTCACCCGCGCCCGGTTGTTCGCGGTATCGTGCGAGATCAGCCCTTCGATCTTCTCCAGCGAGACGATAGTGCCGTCCGATTGCACCAGCGGCGTGAAGGAATGGCCGGCGCCGGCGACGCGCAGCGGTGCGGGCGCCTTGCGCACCAGCTCGGCCAGTTCGCCGGCGTCGGCGGGCGTCGCGATCGATTGCGGGGAGGCTGTGACGAAGCCGGACCAGTTGCTCCAGGCTTTTGCCATCATGATCCTCCTCTCAGGGCTGGCCGCGGCGGCGCGCGACCAGCACGAAGACGCCGAGCAAAAGCACGCTCGCCAAAGCGGTGGCGGCGGCAAATTCCGGCACCGGCCGGAAATTGTCGCCTTCGATCAGAAGCGAGGCGGCGATCGGGCCGATGGCGAGGCCGAAGAGCTGGGCAGCCGGCACCAGGAGGGCGGCGGTGCGCGTCTCGTCGGCTGTGATGGCGAGGCGGATCTGGTACGGCACGATGAAGAGCAGGATGAAGCCCATCACCAGAGCCACTGCCCAGAACACCGAAAGACCCGGGCCGGACGCGAGCAGCACCGAGCTGATCGCCGCGACGATGCCGATGATCGTGATGGCGAAGCGATAGTCGATGCGCGCCTCGAAGATTGTCGCGGTCATGGCGCCGATCACCTGCGCGGCAAGGCTTGCCGAAACCATCAGGCCGACGGTGCGGCCGTCGATGCCGAACTGCGCGCCGATCGGCTCGAGAAAAGCCCAGACGGCCCCGAAGAACATGAAATAGCAGAAGATCGACAAAAGCGCGGTGATCGCCGGCACGGTCGCGACATTGGCGAACTGCTCTTCCTTGGGAAGGTCGGCATAGTCGTCGGGCACGGTCCAGGCGACGGCGAGCGAAAGCAGACAGACGATGCCGAGCGCGATGAAGCCGCCGGCCGAGCCTGCTCGCGGCACGGCATAGAGCGCGAGGATCAGCGCCAGCGCGCATTGCGCCAAGGTCTGCAGCGTGACGAAATAGCCGCCAATGCGCTCGGCCCGGCGCGAGCGGGCGATCAGCTCCGTCGCCACGGCGACCAGCCCGCCCTCCGCGAGGCCAGCCAGCGTGCGTGCGCCGATCAGCGCATTGGGGCTGCCGGCGTAAGCGGTCCAGACATTGGCGAACGCCAAAAGCACGAGCAGCACCGCGCTCTTCCAGCGCATGTTCCTGGCGGGAAGCAGCATCGCCACGATCGCCGAGCCGATGGCGATCGCGATCATCTCGGCGGTGGCCATCAGCGCGAGCTCGTCGCCAGTGACGTGGCCTTCGGTGTAGAGCGCGCCGAGCAGCACCGGCTGCAAGCCGAGGATCAGCAGGCCGACCGAGCCGATCCACAGCGCCGAGGCCAGTTGCAGCCCGGTCGGATTGCCGACAAGCCAATCGCCATTTTCCGCCTGCGCGGCTTGCGATGCGGTCACGAGGCGCTCTCCCTTGCAGCTCGGTCGGAAAGCTGACAAGTTGTCAGCATTTGGCGAAACTGATACTTGATCATGTTTCTTGTCAACCGCGAATTCGCGTGAGTGATTTGGCGCATGACGCAGATGAGGCGAAAAGCGACGGAACCGCGGCGCAAGCCCAAACAGGAGCGCAGCCGCGAGCGCATCGACGCGATCCTCGCCACGACCATGCGGCTGATCGGCGAAAAAGGCATCGACGCGGTGACGATGAAGGAGGTGGGCGCGCTGGCCGGAGGGCCGATCGCCACCGTCTATCATTATTTTCCGTCGAAGTCGGCGATCCTGGCGATGCTCTACGAGCGCTTTTCCGAGGAAAGCCGGGCGCGGCTCCGCGAGATCGTCGCGAATGTGCGGGAACGCAAGGACGTGATGCCGGCAGCTGACCGACTGCTCGATGATTATCGCGGCCGCGTGGCCGGCGATCCGGCAATCCAGGATTTGCAGAACGCGATCCAGGCCGACAAGGCGCTCAAGAATCTCGATATCGCCGAGACCAAGCGGCAAGCGGAGATGTTCTGCGAAACGGTCGTCCCGTTGATCGAGCCTGAGCAACGCGAGGCTTTCGCCCGGATCGTGTTCCTGATCTTCCAGCTCGCCGGCGGCGTCGTGCGGCTGGCGCTGACGCAAGACGAAGCGGAAGGACGGATGACGATCGAGGATTATCGCTCGATCATCCATGCGCAGTTGCGGTTGTTTCTCTGAGCGCGATCAGGGATCCAGCTTCGGCCCCAGAATCTCCACCAGCCAATCCACGAACACCCTCACCCGCGGCGATAATTGCCGGCTCGGCGGATAGAGCACCGAGATCGGCGTCGGCGTCGGCGGATTGTCCGGCAGCACCTCGATCAGCCGGCCCGCTTCGATGTCGGCGGCGAAGCGGCGGCGCGGCGCCTGGTAGAGGCCGAAACCCTGGCGCACCAGCGTGGCGGCGGTGTCGGAATTGGAAACCGTGACGCGCGACGGCAGCACGATCTCGCGGGTCTTGCCGTCGACGGTGAATTCCAGCGGCATCACCTGGCCGGTGCGGGACGAGACGAAGCCGATCATCATGTGCCCGGCAAGCTCCTCCAGGGTGCGCGGCAGTCCGTGGCGCTCGACATAGGCGGCGCTGGCAACCGTCGCCTCGCGCGCCATGCCGATGCGGCGCGCGATCATATCGCTGTCGGGCAGCGTGCCGGCGCGGACCACGCAATCGACACCCTCGCGCACCAGGTCGACGAAGCGGTCACCCTCGCCGATATGCACGCTGAGCCCTGGATAGCGGGCAAGCAGGGCCGGCAGTTCCGGAATGACGAAGGTGCGGGCCATGTTGCCGTTGATGTCGACGCTGAGCCGGCCGCGCACTTCGCGCGCGCCGAAGGCGCCCTCGGCGTCCTCGATGTCGGCGAGGATGCCGATGCAGCGCTGGTAGTAGGCTTCGCCGTCAAGCGTCGTGGTGACATGGCGTGTGGTGCGGCGGAGCAATTGCACGCCGAGCCGCTCTTCGAGCTGCTTGATCGCGGCGGTGGCGCTGGAGCGCGGCAGGCCAAGATCGGCCGCGGCGGCGGTGAAGCTGCGCCGCTCCACGACCCGGGTGAATAACCGCATGCTGTCGAACCGGTCCATGACCGATTGTTCGCACAGACTGAATAGTGTTGGCAACGCAGAGCCGATTATATCAACCACTCAGGCGAGTATATGCGTCTCCATTCACACAGAAGGAGATTTCGCCATGACCACTCGCCCCATCGCCCTCATCACCGGCGGCAGCCGCGGCCTCGGCCGCAACACGGCGCTCAACCTCGCCCGCAAGGGCGTCGACGTCATCATCACCTATCGCTCGCGCGCCGACGAGGCCAAGATGACGATTGCCGAGATCGAGGTCGCCGGCGGCCGCGCCGCCGCGCTTGAACTCGACGCGGGCGCCGTCGCCAGCTTCCCGGCATTCGTTGAAGCGTTGAAGAAGACGCTTCACCAGACCTGGCAGCGCGACCGCTTCGACTATCTCGTCAACAATGCCGGCACCGGCCTGCGCAAGATGATCGCCGAGACGACCGAAGCGGAATTCGACACGCTGATGAACACCCATCTCAAAGGCGTGTTCTTCCTCACCCAGGCGCTGCTGCCGCTGATCAACGATGGCGGCCGCATCATCAACATATCGAGCGGACTGGCGCGCTTCGCCGCTCCCGGTTCGTCGGCCTATGCGATGATGAAGGGCGGCATCGAGGTGTTCACGCGCTACCTCGCCAAGGAACTCGGGCAGCGCGGCATCACCGCCAACACCGTGGCGCCCGGCGCGATCGCCACCGACTTCAACGGCGGCCATGTGCGCGACAATGCCGAGATCAACCGCATGGTGGCCGGCGTCACCGCGCTCGGCCGCGCCGGCGTCGCCGACGATATCGGGCCGATGATCGCCTCGCTGCTCTCCGACGACAATCGCTGGGTCAACGCCCAGCGGATCGAAGTGTCGGGCGGCATGAACATCTAGAGCAATTCCAGGAAAAGTGTGAGCGGTTTTCCGTCCGGAATTGCGTAAAAACAAACGGATAGGGCGCTTCACCGTTTCCGCGAAACGGTGAAGCGCCCTAGGCGATCGGTTATGAAACCTGTCGGATCAGTCCTTCGAAGCCGTCGGCAAGGTTGGCATTGCCGGCGGCGATGAAGCTCGACAGATTGCGGGCGCGACCGGGCGTCTTGTTGGCATCGAGCAGCACCGCCTTGCCCTCATGCATGACGAAATCGAATTTTCCGTAATCGAAGCCGAGCTTGCGTCTTAGCGCGCGAAGCTCGTCCGGTACCGGAACCGGCTCGCGGCGGATGGTGTCGTCGCCCTTGACGAGGCTCTGCGGCGAGACATGGCGGGTGCAGCGCTCGCGCTCGCCGCAGAAGGTCCAAAAGCGGGCGCCGAAGCCGTCGCGCTCCGGCTCGGGAATGAACTTTTCAACAACCAGGTCGCGGCGCGCGAAGACTTCGGCCGGAACGTCGGCGAGCGAAGCATGGACCTCGTACCGGTCGAACGGCTCGACCCCCGCAAACGGCTCCGGCTTGCCGGCACGCCGCGCGCGCTGGTTCAGCTGCTGCTCCGGCGTTCCCCGATGGTTGAGGCTGCTCTTGACGATGACCTTTCCCGCCCAGCGATCGTCCCTGCCAATTGCTGCACCGCTGACGCGGCGTTTCGAAATGTCGGTGGCGCCGAGGTTGAGGCAGAAGGGAAAACGGCGGGCATATTCGGCATAATCCGGCGGTGTCACCGTCACATCGAGATGCAGCACCGCGATGTCGGCGGCCGGYTTGGCCGAAATGCCCTTCAGTATCTGCACCGAATGGCCGCGGCGCTTCAGTTCTTCCAGCACGTCGAAGAGCATGTAGGGGCTGTCACGGCGCATCAGCAGCCCGCGCCGGCCCTGGAACCGGTCCAACTCATGCGTGATCACCGCGATGCGCGCCATGCTTGCCCCCACTTGGCTTGTTCAGCATCCTCTATTATTCGATCGAATACAAAGCGCTAAGCGGGTGGGCTTGCATGACGGAGCATTGGAATGCAATTCGCAGGCATTGGCAGTTGCTCGGATCGCCGCTGAGGCCGCCGCCGGAAGTCGTCGAGGCTTACGACCGCGAGCTCGGGCTTGGCCGATCGCATGTCGTCATGTTCGGCGTGACACCCGAACTCGCCGGGCTTGGCGCCACGACGACGTCGGTCGACGAGTCTTGCGACATGATCGCCGGCATTTGGCCGGGCGACACCGACACGCGCAAGGCGGTGCTAGGCGACTGGTTCGATTTGCCGTTCGGCGATGCAAGCGTCGAGGCACTGATCGGCGACGGGTGCCTCTCGGTCATCGGCGCCGCCGACTTCAGGCGCAAATTGCTTGCGTCGGTCGCGCGTACCCTGAGAGCAGACGGGCGGGCTGCCATCAGACTTTATGCTTCGCCCGAAACGCCCGACGATCCAAGGGAAGTCCGCGCCCTTGCGCTGGCCGGCGGCGTCTCGACCTTCCACGACCTCAAATGGCGCGTGGCCATGACCGCGATCGCCGGCGCGCCCGACTACACGATTCCGGTTACCGGCATCCTCGAGCAATTCGACAGGATGTTTCCCAACCGCGAAGAGTTGTCGGCTCGAACCGGATGGGAATTGCCGGTCATCGGAACCATCGACGTCTACCGGAACTCGTCTGTCGTCTACAGTTTCGCCCCCGCGGCAGCGCTGACCGAGGAAGCCCGGACCTTCTTCGATGATGTCCGGCTGGCCTCGAGCGGCACATACGGTCTGGCCGAACGCTGCCCGCTGCTGGTGCTGCGCTCGCCGAAGTGCCCGGGCTAACGGGCAGGATTGCTCGCCCATGCTTGGCGGCAGCCACCGGGTTTCTGCCCAAGGCTCCGCCGCAGAAAAATTTCGCGCCGCTTGCCCCTCGCGCGCGCCTTGACTCCGGCACGGCTCCAGCCTATTTCAGCGCCACGTTAGCACTCGCCATTGGTGAGTGCTAACTGATGTCCGGCGGCCTCGCCGGATGGAGGAACAGTTCTCACCGTTCTCATTCGAGGAAGACAACATGGCAAAGTCCAAGTTCCGCCCGCTTCATGACCGCGTGGTCGTTCGCCGGGTCGAATCCGAATCCAAGACCGCCGGCGGGATCATCATCCCGGACACGGCGAAGGAGAAGCCGCAGGAAGGCGAGATCATCGCCGTCGGCTCCGGCGCTCGCGACGAAAGCGGCAAGCTCGTGCCCCTGGACGTCAAGGCCGGCGACCGCATCCTGTTCGGCAAGTGGTCGGGCACTGAAGTCAAGCTCAATGGCGAAGACCTTCTGATCATGAAGGAATCCGACATCATGGGCATCATCGGCTGATCATCGGCCTCTCCATCAACTGAGTTTTCGGGCTCTTCCCGAGCCCCTGTCAGGAGCTAACTATGGCTGCAAAAGACGTAAAATTCTCCCGCGACGCCCGTGAGCGCATGCTGCGCGGTGTCAACATCCTCGCCGACGCGGTGAAGGTCACCCTCGGTCCGAAGGGCCGCAACGTCGTCATCGACAAGTCGTTCGGGGCCCCGCGCATCACCAAGGACGGCGTCACCGTCGCCAAGGAGATCGAACTCGAGGACAAGTTCGAGAACATGGGCGCCCAGATGGTCCGCGAAGTCGCTTCGAAGACCAACGACATCGCCGGCGACGGCACGACCACCGCGACCGTTCTCGCCCAGGCGATCGTCCAGGAAGGCAACAAGGCCGTTGCCGCCGGCATGAACCCGATGGACCTCAAGCGCGGCATCGACCTCGCCGTCGGTGAAGTCGTCACCGCTCTCGGCAAGGCCGCCAAGAAGATCAAGACCTCCGAGGAAGTCGCGCAGGTCGGCACGATCTCGGCCAATGGCGACGAGTCGGTCGGCAAGATGATCGCGGAAGCGATGCAGAAGGTCGGCAACGAAGGCGTCATCACCGTCGAGGAAGCCAAGACCGCCGAGACCGAGCTGGAAGTCGTCGAAGGCATGCAGTTCGACCGCGGCTACCTCTCGCCCTACTTCGTCACCAACGCCGACAAGATGGTCGCCGATCTGGAAGACGCCTACATCCTGCTGCACGAGAAGAAGCTCTCCAACCTGCAGGCCATGCTGCCGGTCCTGGAAGCCGTCGTTCAGACCTCGAAGCCGCTGCTCATCATCTCCGAAGACGTCGAAGGCGAGGCCCTGGCCACGCTGGTCGTCAACAAGCTGCGTGGCGGCCTGAAGATCGCCGCCGTCAAGGCTCCGGGCTTCGGTGACCGCCGCAAGGCCATGCTGGAAGACATCGCCATCCTGACCGGTGGCCAGGTCATCTCGGAAGACCTCGGCATCAAGCTCGAGAATGTCGGCCTCAACATGCTCGGCCGCGCCAAGAAGGTGTCGATCTCCAAGGAGAACACCACCATCGTCGACGGCGCCGGCAAAAAGGCCGAGATCCAGGGCCGCGTCGCCCAGATCAAGCAGCAGATCGAGGAAACCACCTCGGACTACGACAAGGAGAAGCTGCAGGAACGTCTGGCGAAGCTCGCCGGCGGCGTTGCCGTGATCCGCGTCGGCGGTGCGACCGAAGTGGAAGTGAAGGAAAAGAAGGACCGCGTTGACGACGCGCTCAACGCGACCCGTGCGGCCGTGGAAGAGGGCATCGTCGCCGGCGGTGGCGTGGCGCTGCTGCGCGCCTCGGCCAACGTCAAGGCCACCGGCGCCAATGCGGACCAGGCCGCTGGCATCGCCATCGTCCGTCGCGCCCTGCAGGCTCCGGCCCGCCAGATCGCTTCGAACGCCGGTGCTGAAGCCTCGATCGTCGCGGGCAAGATCCTCGAGAACAAGGCGCAGACCTACGGCTACAACGCCCAGACCGGCGACTATGGCGACATGATCGCCATGGGCATCGTCGACCCGGTCAAGGTCGTGCGCACGGCTCTCCAGGACGCGGCCTCGGTCGCCGGCCTGCTGGTCACCACCGAAGCCATGATCGCCGAAGCTCCGAAGAAGGAAGCTGCCGGCGGCATGCCGGGCGGCATGCCCGGCGGCGGCATGGGTGGCATGGGCGGCATGGACTTCTAATTGACGAATGATCCCGAAAAGTTGCAGACTTTTCGGACAAGATCATTCGCAATCGGAAGTCCATAAAGCACGCCCATCAACTAACATTGCTCAAGCCCGCAAGCGGGCTTGAGTGGCGGCATGGACTTCTAGTCCAGGCTATCCAGCTGACGCATATGGAAAGGGCGCCGAAAGGCGCCCTTTTTGTTTGCGAAGGATTTGCCAGCGCGATCAGCGTTTGATCGGCATTCCGAAACGAAATTGCATCGCCGTGAAAATAAGTCGCCGCAGCGCCTTCAGGCTGAGCGCCAGCTTTCCTTCAGGCTTCATCGCCCGGTCCATCCAGCATGGACTTCACGCCGACTGAACCGACACCAGCGAAAGAAGCGATGCCCCCTTCCGCCAGAGGTCGTGCAGCGATCAGCCGTTCCGCGAGGTCGCGGGCCACACCCTGCTCCGCAAGCACCTGCATGGCCTGTCCCGCCGGCAGCGCGTTGAACCAGCGATAGCCGGCGACGCGACGCGCGGCGGGGTCGACCTTGCCCAACAGCCTCACCCGCGAGATGCCGCCATCGGGATAGGCATCGAGCCTGACGTAAGAAACCGGCTCGCTCGTTTCCGCCACACGGAAGACATGGCGTGTGTCCGGCTGAAGCAGCCGGCGCGTAAGCAGCGGCTGCCAGCCATCGTCGCCAGGCAGCGCCTCCCCCGCGCCGGAGAGCGCTACCTCGGCGGAAGCATTGTATTTGAAATGCGCGGTGTCGATCTCGACCAGCCTGACATGGCCCGGCAGCGCCAGGCGGATGATGGCATGGTCATTGCCGTCGTCGCGACGGCGGCGCGTTTCCCAGCCGTCGCCCATGTTGCGGGCCTTGTCGGGACGGTTGAGCATCGCGGCCGAGGTGTAGAAGCCGTCGCTGCTGGTCACCACCTGGCCGCCATGGTCCTGGCTGGCGAGGTCGATAGTGAGACCGTCGAACGTCCGCGGGTCAGGCAGGACATGGCCGTAGACGCGCAGCCTGGCGATGCCGCCGTCTGGAAAGGCGGAGAGGCGCACATGGGTGAAGCGACGGCGGTCGGAAACGTCGAAGCGATTGTGCGCGTCGCCCTTGAGCGGCGAACGCGGCACGATCTCGATCCATTCGGTCTCGGCCGATTGCAGCGCCTTCGGGCTGGGATAGGCTTCGACGCCGCAGGCCTCCATGCGGCATGTGGTCGGAAAATTGCCGGTGAAGAAGGACGTATCGACATCGATGCCGGTGATGATGCCGGCAGCACCCAGCCGGATCAGCGCCCAATCGTGGCCGGGCTCGCGGCGCCGCTTCGTCTCCCAGCCGTCGACGATCTCGCCGCGCGGTCCATAATTGCCCGGGATGAAAGCGGATGGCGTCGGCGTAAGCAGGCTCTCCTTCTCGCCGAAGGACTCATCGCTCGCGGCGAGCACGCTGCCACCCAGCCAGCGCGAGGCAAGATCGACCTCCGCAGCGAAATCCTCCTTCAGCTCGGGCATGGCGTAAGCATCATGCGCCGGGCCTTTCTCGATCATGTTCATCGCCGGCCTCCCGCGCGCAGCGCCAACCCTTGCGGACGTGGCCCCAATCCCAACGCCTCCGACAGCGGCCAGCCGTCGATGCGCTTGGCCTCCGGCTTCGCGTAGGTCGAGACCTTACTGGTCTTGAGCCCGAGGCCGACGACCGCCTCGGCCAGCCGCACCGCGGCCGCCACACCGTCGATGACCGGCACGCCGAGCTCGGATGTGATCGCTTCCTCCAGGCCGGCCATTCCGGCGCAACCAAGGCAGATCACCTCGGCATGATCGTGCTCGACCGCCTTGCGCGCCTCCTCGACGATGGAGCGCATGGCGCCGGCGGGATCCTGATCGACCTCCAGCGTGGTCATGCCGTTGGCGCGAACCGAGGCGCAGCGGTCGGCAAGGCCGGAAAGCCGCAGTCGGTCCTCGATCGGCGGCACCGAACGCCGCAAGGTGGTGACGACCGAATAGCTGCGGCCGATCATCATCGCCATATGGGCGGAGGCCTCGCAGATCTCGATGACCGGCTGCTCGATCAGTTCCTGCAGCCCATCGCGGCCATGCTCGCCGAAACCGGCCATGACCACAGCATCGAACGGCTCATCATAGGCAAGCACGCGGTCCATGACGGCGACGGCCGAAATGTAGCTCTCGAAGTTGCAGTCCACCGCTTCGGGTCCGAAGAAGGGCGTCAGCGTGACGATGTCGGTGCCGGGGGATGCGGCGGTCTTGGCGGCCGCGTCGATGACATCGGACATCGACTGGCTGGTGTTGACGTTGACGACCAGGATCTTCATCTCAGGCACTCCTTCTCAATTCTTGTGTCCGGCTTTCCTCTCCGGCCTGCGCTTTTCTGGCGATCAGTTCACCCATCGGGTGGCCGAAAAGGTCGATGCGCCGGCCGCGCAGGAAGGTTCCCTGCACCACGCCGCTCAGCGTCCTGCCGGCATAGGGGGTAATCGGATGGCGGTGGTGCAGGCTGGCTGCATCGACGACGAATTCGGCATCGGGTGAAAACAGTGTGAAGKCGGCGTCGCAGCCGGTCGCGATGCGGCCCTTATGCGCCAAGCCGGTGAGCGCGGCGGGGCGCTCAGCCATCCAGCGAGCGACGTCCGCCAGCGAATGGCCGCGCTTGCGCGCCTCACTCCAGGTCACGGGCAGGCCGAGCTGCAGCGAGGAGATGCCGCCCCAGGCGGCGCCGAAATCGCCGGAGGCCAGTTCCTTCATCTCAGGCGTGCAGGGCGAATGGTCCGAGACGATCATGCTGATCGTGCCGTCCCCGACGCCACCCCAGAGCCTCTCACGGTTGACAGCTTCGCGCACCGGCGGGCCAACCTTGGCGGCGGTCGCGCCCTTGCCGATCTCCTCGGCGCAAAGCGCAAGGTAGTGCGGGCAGGTCTCGACGCTGAGCCTAACGCCGTCGGCGATCGCCGAAGCGATCATCGGCAGCGCGTCGGCGCTGGACAGATGAAGGATATGCGCGCGGGCGCCGCTGGCGCGGGCCGCCTCGATCACCTCGGCGATCGCCAGGTTCTCGATGCCTTTGGGGCGCGAGGCGAGGTAGCCGGCATAGCGGTGGGTGTGGACCTCCGGCATCGCGGCCATCGCGTCGGCGCTCTCTGCATGGACGATGAAGAGCGAGCCGAGGCCGGCGACGACATCCATCACCTTGCGCATATGCGCGGGCGTGATACCCGGAAAATCGTCGGTGCCGGTATCGCAGAGGAAGGATTTGAAGCCGAGCACGCCGGCGGCGTGCAGCTTCGGCAGGTCGTCGAGGTTCGACGGGATGGCGCCGCCCCAGAAGCCGACATCGACATGGCATTGGCCGGCGGCGGCCTCGAGCTTGGCGGCAAATGCCTCGAGCGTCACGGTGGTCGGTACGCTGTCCAACGGCATGTCGACCAGTGTGGTGATGCCGCCAGCCGCCGCCGCGCGGGTCGCGGTCAGAAAGCCTTCCCATCCGGTGTTGCCGGGTTCGCAGATATGGACGTGGCTGTCGACTAGGCCGGGCAGCAGCACGGTATCGGCATCGAGTGTGACGGTTTCCCGGGCGTTGTCCGGAGCATCAAGCGCGGCGACACGGACGATCTTGCCGCCGACGGCGCCGACCGACACGGCGCGCTCGCCTTCAGGCAAGATGGCGCGCGGGGCGCGGATGAGGAGATCGAGGGATGTCATGGCAATTCCTCCCGTGCGGCCTGCCGCGACGGACACTGGAGCTTGGATCCCCGTCCGGAGGCTGGCTGCAGCCTCCGGACAGATTGTGCCTCAGATGCGGGCGAAGCCGAGCAAGGCCTTCACGTCGGCCCGCTTGTGGACCAGCGTCACGCCGATCAGGTAGACGACCGCGCCAGTCAGCCAGGCCTGGAGAGCCGGGAAGCCGATATAGTCGCTGTTGATCGCCGGGATGAGGCCCGCGGTGTAGACGCCGGCGACCGTGCCGGCGGCCAGGGCTACCACGCCCGRCCAGTTGGCGATGCCGAGCTCGCTCCAGTTGGCGACGCGATACATCGGCCGCTTGATGCCGAACAGCCAGGGCAGCAGGAAAAGGTCGATCGCCATGATCGTGCTTGCGACCGGAACCGTGGTCGAGCCGATGCTGGTGACGAGGTTGAACGTGTCCTGCAGGTTGGGCAAGTAGAAGGTGAGCACGGCCGCGATGAGGCCGAGGCCGACGACGGTGTACTGGCGCTTCCAGCCGCGGATGCCGGAGAGAACGTTCTGCGCGCCGTTGACGGCGATGTAGAGGTTGCCGTCCTGCACCGCCCACTGGTTGATGACGATGACGGCGATGCCGAGCAGCGCGCTGCCGAACATGGTGAAGTTGACGAAGTAGCTGATGCTCGGGCCGAAATCGGGCTGGTTGGAGAGCGCCGCGATCATGTAGCCCATGACCGGGAAGAGCAGCGCGCCAACCAAATAGGAAATGACGATGGTCGGGATGTTCCACCAGGAGGCGCGGCCGACCTTGGCGTAGCGGAAGAAGTCCGGCTCATTGCCCCAGGTGGACAGGCCGACCATCGAGCCGATCACCATGATCATGGCGGTCTTGTTGTCGACATGCGGCACCGCCGCCAGCACGTCATGCGAGACGGTGGTGAAGGCAAGGATGGTGGCGAAGATGCCCCAGACCAGGATAACCGGCACGGCGACGAACTGAGCGAAGCGCTGCACGCCCTCGAAGCCGAAATAAGTGTTGACGATCATCACTATAGCCAGCAACGCCGTGATGATGCCGACCGCCGGCAGCGTCATCAGCCCTCCGGCGATGTCGATGATGAACTTCACCGTGAACAGGTAGAAGGCCATGCCGTTGACCACCAGGAGCAGCGAGACGAGGCCGCTGCCGATGGTGCCGAAGATGCTGCGGGCCATCACCGAATGAGTCTGGCCAGTGGCGGCGCCAGCATTGGCAGAGCCGATGCAATAGAGGCTCATGACGGCCGCCGCGATCAGCATCGCCACAGTCAGTTCGGAAAGCGTCAATCCCTGGAAGCGCGCGCCATAACCGACCAGCACGGTGCCGAACACAGCCTGCATCGACAGGAACTGCGCCAGCATGCGGAWGTTGGAACGCCGCTTTGCCTGCGGCACCACGGATTCGGTATAGTCGGCAAGGTCCGCCTCGGTGACGGACAGGATCGTCTCGACGCTGTCGGCAATCGCCGGCTGCGCCTCGCCCGGCAATGGCTGCCTGGGCGAAGTCGGTGTTTGCAAGGTCATCTCAGTATCCCCTTTGCGAGGTGTTCCCCTGGTCGACATGCCAGCCCGTCTTCGCCTTACGGCAGCATCAACGGAACCGATGCAATGTCGCCATGCGTGACCATGAAACCCCGATTTCTTCCCTTCAACGCCCAAAGATCGAACGTTAAGCATTAATCAGATCAATGCTTTCCTACCACCGGCTGCGTCCGCTCGACGATCTCGGCGATGAAAAGGTCACGCGCGATGTGTTCCGGGCTCTGCGGGTCGGTGACGATGAAGATGTCGTTGCGAGGCACGTCGCCACCGGCGATCAGCGGCCACAACCGTCCGGCCTCGACGTCGGTTTGCGCGTAGCCTTCCGGCAGGAAGCAGAGGCCGATGCCGAGGATCGCTAGYCGTTTGGCTTCCTCGAGATGATCGGACATGCCGGCGATGTTGCGGCCGAACCCATGCTCGAGCCGAAACTGAGTGAGCTCGTCGCCCTCGTCGGCGCCGGTCAGCACGAAGGCTTCCTTCGCCAGATCCTCAGGATCGGCGATGCTCTTGCCAAAAAGCCTGTGCGGCCTTCCGCAATAGGGGCGATGGATCTCGGTGAAGAGGTGAAGGTAGGCTAGCTCCGCGCGCTTCACCCGCGAAGGCGAGATGCCGACGTCGATCCTATGCTGGATGAGCGAGTTGACCACTTCGGTCCAGGCTGCGACCTCGACGATCAGCTCGACAGCCGGATATTTGGCATGGAAAGCGGCGATCGCCTCATCAAGCGCCGGCGCGACGAGGTTGGAGACCAACATCACTCGCAAATGTCCGCGTATCTCGGACTTGAGGTCCGAGAGCTTCGCCGGGATTTCACGGATCGCGCCGGCGAATTCCCGGCAGTGCTCGGCAAGAATGCGGCCCTCCTCCGTCAGCTCGAAGCCGGTCGGGCCACGATGGCAGAGCGTGACGCCAAGCCTTTCCTCCAGGCGCCGCAGCGCGAGGCTCAGCGCCGGCTGCTTGCGGTTAAGCTCCTGCGCCGCCTTGGTCACCGAGCGGGCATTGGCGATCTCATGGAAGAACTTCAGCAGGTTCCAGTCGAGATTCCTGGCGAATTGCGGTCCGCGAACCGCCTGATCCGACTGTCTGCGCCCCAATGCCTGCTCCTGAAGCCACTTCGCCGGCCGCCCGTTGCGGCAAGACCCGGCAAGTTAAGCCGATATTTTCGGAGCCGGCAAAGCCCTTTGCCTTCAAACGGTAGCGTCAGCTTGCTTCGCCACCTTGCCGGCGAGCACGGCCTGCTCGACAAGCGCCGCCACCTCATCGGCGACAACGCTGACCGGGGTACGGTCGCGGGTGGCGCGGGCGATCACCATCAGGCCTTCGAGCGAGGATTCGACCAACAGCGCCAGCGCCTGCGCGCGCCGCTCCGGCACCCCTGCCCTGACGAATGCCTGGCGCAGCAATCCGATCCACTGCTCGAAGGCCGAGCGGCAGATTTCAGCCAGGTCCGGAACATCGTTCGGCGCGTCGAGCACGACCGGCGCCACCGGGCAGCCGAGCGAGAATTCGTTCTCCTCCAGCATGCGCGCGACCGACTGGTAGATGTGGCGGACGGCAACGGCGGGATCGCTTTCCTCCGAGAGCGCCGCGCCCAGCCGCTCGGTCACGTCGGCCACGCTGGCGCGCGTCACCTCAATGACAAGCTGATCCTTGCCGCCGGGGAAGTGGAAATAGAGCGAACCGCGCGGCGCGCCGCTGGCGCTCAAGATGTCGTTCAGCGACGTGCCGTGATAGCCGCGCTGCCGGATGAGCAGCGCCGTCGCCTCGATCATGCGGGTGCGTGTGTCCGTCGCCACCTCGACCTCTCGAATGTCAACCTCTGTCAGGAGTGCGCATTATAGGGCTTGCCGTTAATATGACAATCGGTCTACATAATATGTAAATCGGTCTACATATTCCGGAGGCAAAAAAATGCGGACTTATCGGCTCGACGAATTCGGCGACGTCGAGAAGCTGTCGATGCGCGAGATACCAATGCCCGAGCCGGGGGCAAACCAGATCCTGGTGCGTGTTCGCGCCACCTCGCTCAACCGCCGCGACACGATGATCCTCAACGGCACCTATCCGCTCACGCCACGCGCGGGCATCGTGCCGCTGAGCGACGGCGCCGGCGAAGTGGTGGCCGTGGGCGATGGCGTGACGCGCTTTGCTGTCGGCGACCGCGTCACCGGCAGCTACTTCGCGCGTTGGGTCGACGGCCGCATGCATCCGGGCATCGTCGACCAGCTGGGCTGCACGCTGGACGGCATGCTCTCCGAATATGCATTGCTCGACGAGCAATGGGCGGTGCGGCTGCCCGACCATCTCTCATGGCAGGAAGCTGCGACCTTCACCTGCGCCGGGCTGACCGCCTGGAGCGCGCTGACGGGTTCCGAAATTCCGAAGCCGGGACAATGGGTTCTGGTGATCGGTTCAGGTGGCGTTGCGCTGTTTGCGCTGCAGTTCGCCAAGCTCATGGGCTGCCGCGTCGCCGCCGTCACCTCCCGCGCCGAGAAAGCCGACAGGTTGCGGGCGCTCGGCGCAGACCTTGTCATCGCCGCAGCCGAAACGCCGGAATGGGGTATGAAGCTGCGCGAAGCGACCGGTGGCATCGACCTGGCCGTCGAGACCGGCGGTCCGGCGACCTTCGCGCAGTCGCTGATCGCCAGCGCGCTCTACGGGCGCATCGTGCTGCTCACCGTGCAGGACCAGAACGGCAAATCGGTTGAGATTCCAGGCGCCGTCTACCAGCGCAGCCTCGTCACCATCGGCCGCCTGTTCGTCGGCAGCCGCAACGGGCTGGAGGCAATGCTCGCCGCCGTCGCCACCCACCGGCTGAAACCGGTCATCGACAAGGTCTTTCCATTCRCCGAGGCGCGCGAGGCCTACCGACATTTCCAGCAGGGGGATGTCTTCGGCAAGGTCGTCATCGATGGCGCATAACCACCGCATTTTTTCGCAAAACCAGAAAGGAGATCAGCCATGACAATCCGCGAAGCCTCGGCCGAATGGCAGGGCACGCTCAAGGAGGGATCCGGCCGGTTGCGGCTGGGCAGCGGCGTGTTCGAAGGCGCCTATTCCTTCCCATCCCGTTTTGAAAACGGCCCGGGCACCAACCCGGAAGAACTCATCGCGGCCGCGCATGCCGGCTGCTTCTCAATGGCACTCAGCGCCATACTCGGCGGCGAGGGCCATACGGCCGAGAGCATCCACACGATCGCCAAGGTGCATCTCGGTGCGACCACGGCCGGGCCGACGATCACCTGCATCGAGCTCGAAACGGAGGCCGACGTCGCCGGCATATCGGCCGAGGATTTCGAGCGGCTGGCGCAAAAGGCCAAGGCCRCCTGCCTCGTCTCGCGGGCGCTGGCCGGCGTCGCAGCCATTACGCTCAAGGCGAGCCTCATAGCTCAATGAAACGAACGGAGAAATCCAATGACCCAGGAACAGATCATCGACATCGCCGCAGCCAAGCGCTCCGCCGAGACGGCGGAAATCATGCGGCGCTACAATAACGTGTTCCAGCGTCACGATCCGGCGGCACTGGACGAATTGGTGGCGCAGGACTGCGTGATCGAGAACACCACGCCGGCGCCGGACGGYGCTCGCCGCATCGGCAAGGCGGCTTGCGTCGAATTGTGGTCGGCGATCGCCACCGGGCCCGGAACACGCTTCGATCTCGAAGAAACATTCGTCGCCGGCGACCGCGCCACGATCCGCTGGCGCTTCTGGACGGCCGACGGCAATTCGCTGCGCGGCGTCAATCTGATACGTGTCGCGGATGGCAAAATCGTCGAGGCGATGGGCTATGTGAAGGGATAGGGCCTGGCGCGGAAAGCCACGCTCAGGCCGAGCCCGGAACCTGCCCGTCAGGATCTCGGTTCCGGGCAAGTCTTACGAGACCACTCTGTTGAGCTTCACGAAGGTCTTTGGGCTGCGCTGGATGGTCTGGAAGATCACGCAGTAGCGATCGGTGAGCTCCATGAGCTGGGTCAGCCGGCTTTGCTCGACATCCGACTCGATGTCGAAGCGAAGGCGGATTTCCTTGAAGCCGACCGGCACGCCTTCGGTGAYGCCGAGCGTGCCGCGCAGGTCGACGTCGCCCTCGGCGGAGATTTCCGCCGATTTGATCGGGATCTCGAGCACGGCAGCCGCGGCCCGCATCGAGACGCCGGCGCACGCGATCAGCGCCTCCAGCAGCATGTCGCCGGAACAAAGCTCCCGGCCGCTGCCGCCCGCCTTCGGATGGATGCCGGCAAGCGCAAGCCCGCGTCCGGTCTCAACCTTGCAGGTCACTTTGGAATCGTCGGCACTGCCCTTGGCCTTCAAGGTAAGAAGCGCGGCCCGCGCGTCCTTGCGATAAAGATCCTTGATCGGTTCCTGCGTGGCGCGAAACGTCGCGATATCCATTCAAATTCTCCTGTCGTGAATTGCGGTTTTCTGAAATCGTCGGCCATCGTCCGGACCTATTCCGGGACGGCGATGCCTGAGCCGCCGAGCTCGGCGGGAAAATCCTGAAGCTTCGGCAGCCCGTCCTTCATCGGCAGCACCGTCTCGGCGTAGTTGACGTGGACCGCCGGCGTGAATTCGACCGTCGGTATGGTGGCCGCATAGACGTCGACCAGCCCGAGCGGCGGGTGATCCGTCATCAGATGGCCGCCACACTTGGTGCAGAACTGGCGGTCGCTCATCGCGGACTTCTCGAAGCCGGACAGAAACTCCGCGCCCTTGGTGACCTTGACGTTCCCGGGCTTCCACAGCGTGAAGGCGTTCACCGGAGACGCCGACCACGAACGGCAGGAACTGCAATGGCAGTAGCCCATCGCCTCGGCGGTTCCATGGACTTCTATTTCCACGGCGCCGCAAAAACACCCGCCCTTATGTACCGTCATGACTTTCGTCCTTTTTCTTTCGTTGCGTTCGATCGCGCGGAGCGTCCACAGAAGACAGCTCCTGACGCCGGTTGGGATTTAAAGCTTCCGGCCGGAGACGGAATGACGGGGCGTCCGCGTTCGTTGACAGCGCGTCCGGAACTCGAATGGAATGCCGCGCAGCTCGCGAGAAAGGGGGGGAATGGCCGGGGACGCTCTATCGGATCTTTTGAAAACGGTGCGCCTCACCGGCGCGACGTTTTTCGACATCGAGGCCCAGGACCCTTGGGCGGTGTGCTCGCCTGCGCCCGCCTCGATACTGCCGAGGATACTCCCGGGCGCCGATCATCTGATTTCCTATCACGTGCTGACGTCCGGCCGTTGCTTTGCCCGCATCGTCGGCCAGGAGGCTATCCCGGTGGAAGCCGGCGAGGTCGTGGTCTTCACCCACAGCGACCCGCACATCATGTCGAGCACGCCCGATCTCCGGGCCGATCCGCCGGCGGCGGATGTGCTGGAGATCGCGGCCGCAAGCCAGACGCCCTTCCCGATCAACTACGTGAAGGACGGACCGCTGTCGGCACGGCTGGTCTGCGGCTATCTCGCCTGCCATGCCCTTCCCTTCAATCCGCTCCTCGAAGCGCTGCCGCCCGTCATCAAGGCCGGAGACGTCGAAGGTGACGGCGGCTGGCTCGGCCAGTTCATCAGGCTGGCGGTCTCGGAAGTGGCCGAGAAGCGGGCCGGCAGCGAAACGGTGCTGACCAAGCTCAGCGAACTGATGTTCGTCGACGTGCTGCGCCGCTATGTGGAGTCACTACCCCCGCAACAAACCGGCTGGCTGGCGGGCCTGCGCGATCCGCATCTGGCGAAGGCGCTGGCGCTGATCCACGACCGTCCGGCCCACAATTGGACGGTGGAGGCGCTGGCCAGGGAGTCCGCGCTGTCGCGCACGGTGCTGGCGGAGCGATTCACCAAAATCGTCGGCATGCCGCCGATGCACTATCTCGCCAAATGGCGGATGCAAATCGCCTCGGAACTGCTGAGCGCCGGCAACAGCAACGTCGCCAGCATCGCGGCGGACATCGGCTATGAGTCCGAAGCCGCGTTCAGCCGCGCCTTCAAGAAGATGATCGGCGTCCCACCTTCGGCCTGGCGGCTCGGCGTCCGGGCCGCGGCCGGCTCTGGAAGCGATCAGCTTTCCGGAACCGGATCAGAGATCTAGCGATCCGCCAGCGCCAGCTTGGCGCCGAGCATGACGAAGGCGGCAGCGAAGCTGCGGCGCATCCAGGTCAGCACCTTCGGCCGCGTCACGATATGGCTGCGCACCGAAGCCGCGAACACGCCGTAGACGGCGAAGATGACAAAGGTCATCAGCATGAAGACGCCGGAGAGCTCCAGCATCTTGGGCAGCGCGTGCGGCTCGGTTGTGCTGACGAATTGCGGCAGGAAGGCGAAAAAGAAGATCGACAGTTTCGGGTTGAGCACGTTGACCAGGATCCCGGTGGTGATGGTCCTTGCGGTTGAGCGCGGCGCGGCATCCTCGTCGATGCTCAAGCCGCCCTTCTCCTTCAGCGTGTTCCAGGCCATGTAGAGCAGGTAGGCGACGCCGAGATATTTCAGCGTCTCGAAGGCGACGGCGCTTGTGTGCAGCACAGCGGCGAGGCCGGTGATGGCGGCCGCCATATGCGGGATGATGCCCAGCGTGCAGGCGAAGGCGGCGACGATCGAGGCGCGCGCGCCGCGCGAAAGGCCGGCGCTCAGCGTGTAGAGGACGCCGGTGCCGGGCGAGGCCACGATGATCAGCGACGTCAACAGGAATTCGATGCTCATGGATTTCCTCCGCGGCCCTTGCCGGCCGGGGAAGGTATCGGGAGGCGTGGGTTGAGGCAAGCGGGGGGAGAGCGTGATCTCCCCCCTTGTGGGGGAGATGGCCGGCAGGCCAGAGGGGGGCGCGAAGGAATGCGGCCTCTCAGTTTCCTCTTTTTGAAATCTACTCGGATGTCCGATCGAAGCTCGCCTGAACCGCCGGCGGGACAGCGCCCCCCTCTGCCCTGCCGGGCATCTCCCCCACAAGGGGGGAGATTGGCAGTTGCAGCCCGTGCGCCGCCCGCGCCATAAGGCAGTCGGCGCCGCCGGGCATGCAGGCGCGGCAGACATCGGGACGGAGATCATAGATGCCGCAGGCCGTATGCTTGCCGACCTCGCCGGTGAGCGCCGCGCACCGCGCGCCCTCGCAGCGCATTCCTGACTGGTCGGCCGCGACCAGCTCCGCCGGAATGCGGTCGAGTTGCTCATCCTCCTCGGTCGAAAAGCGTGGCCAGTCGGCCGCGTAGGAACAGCAGGCGCCGCAGCTCTGACAATCGAAGGCGGCGCTTTGCGAAAGCGATAAGGTGATGGCGGGGTCGAGCGGCAAGGCAATTCCTCATGCGTCCCTTGTCTTGACGCAGGATCGGGACGTTCGTCCATCCTTCAACGCAATTTTTTCGGCAGCACGATTTTTTCGCTTTTGCGGGGAACTCTTTCGCCGGCTACCGGTTTTATCCTTGCTGTCAGCAGTTCGAGAGCAATCGAGAAAGGTTGACGGCAAAAAGACGCCTCCCGCGTGTAAAAGCGCGAGAGGCGTTTTTCGTTGTTCAGCGTTCTTGATCGGTCGGGCGGATAAGTATCTCGTTGACGTTGACCCTGGGCGGCTGGCTGACGGCATAGAAAATAGCGTTCGCGATATCCTCGGCGGTCAGCGCTTCCATCGTGGCGAGGCGATGTTCAAGCCCGGCCTTCGATTGCGCGTTGGTGATGTGGTCGCCGAGCTCGGTGCGCACCAGGCCTGGCTCGATGACGGTGACGCGCACCTTGTCGGCATAGACCTCCCGGCGCAGCGATTCCGAAAAAGCCACCACCCCGAACTTGGTCGCCGCGTAGCCAGTCGCGCCCGGATTGGCAACGCGGCCGGCGACCGAGGAGACGTTGACGATATGGCCCTTCGAGGCCTTGAGATGCGGCAGCGCCGCTTTGGTGGTGGCCATCAGGCCGATCAGGTTGAGCTCGATCATTCGTCGCCAGTCGTCGAGATCGGCTTCGGCCGCGGGGGCAAGCAGCATGACGCCGGCATTGTTGACGAGGATGTCGAGTCGCCCCCATTCGGATACGACCTTGTCGACCATCGCGACAATGTCGCTGGCCTTGGCAATATCGGCTTCAATGGCGAGAGCGACGCCACCCGCCTTCTCGATGCGGGCAACCAGTGCTTCGAGGCGATCGGCGCGACGGGCGGCGACCGCGACTTTCGCCCCGGCCGCGGCAAGAACTGCGGCGGTGGCCTCGCCGATGCCCGACGAGGCGCCGGTGACGAGCGCTACCTTGCCCGTGAGTGCTGAATTTGCGGATGTCATGAGAAATCTCCAGATGCCCGGCCCGTTCCTTCACATAGGCCGCGCGGCCGAAGCGTGAAGCCCGCCATCGGACCAGTTGACGCGATTTGGGAGCCGTCCCGCGCTCAATCCTGTTCGTGTGGCCCCGGCTCGGGCCACGGTTCCTTCGCCGCTTCGGCGTACCAGCAACGCATCGCTGGTGTCGCCAACACCGCATCGACATAGGCGCGGGTGACGGGCGCCAGCTCGCCGCCATAAGTGTCGAAGCGCGTGACGACCGGCGCATACATGGCATCGGCCGCGGTGAAATGGCCGAACAGGAAGGGACCGCCCTCGCCATATTGCTCGCGGCACTGGCGCCAGATCGCCTCGATCCTCGCCCGCTGCGCCTCGCCCTCGGCATCGAGCGGCTTGTGCGATTTCGGCCGGCGCAGATTCATCGGCCAGCCGTAGCGAACCTCACGGAAGCCGGAGTGCATCTCGGTCGCCACCGAACGCGCCAACTGACGGGCGCCGAGGTCCTCCGGCCAGAGCTTTTTCTCGGGGTAGAGATCGGCCAGATATTCAAGGATTGCGAGGGTTTCCCAGACGATCCTGCCGTTATGAATCAGCACCGGCACCAGCCCGGTCGGCGACACCTTGGCAAGGTTGGCCGCCGTTTCCGGCGTGCGCAGCCGCACGAACCCTTCCTCGAAAGGGATATCCAGGTGCTTCATCGCCACCCATGGCCGGAGCGACCAGGAGGAAAAGCACTTGTTGCCGATGTAGAGGGTGAACTCCGCCAAGACCGTCTCCCGATGATGTCAATCCGCTTCGGCCGTCGTTATCGCCGATGGCCTGACGCCAGCGCGGGCCTGGATCGCGGCGACCGCCGCCTTTATGTCGGGGTTGACCTCGATCGCCTTGCGGCCGGCCTCGATCGTCAGGTCCACCTGATCGACAGACAGCCGCAGCCTGGTCGGAATTTCGTTGAGCTTCGCTTGCATCGCCGGATCGACATCGGCGAAGGACAGGTGCTGGACCACAAGGCGGACATCACGGCAGTTCCAGCCGGCCGCCGATCCGCGATAGGCGGAAACGGTGGAAGCCGGCAGCCCGCAACGATAGCGCACCAGCTCACCCTTCCATTGCGAGACGGCGAGTTTCAGCGCATCGAACTCGTCGCGCACCGAGGCGGCGAGCGTGGTGCTGGTCACCGCATCGAGGAGTTCGGCAGCCTTTGGCCCGTGCAGGGACTTCGCCCAGCTCACGTCGCTGTCGCTCCCGGCATCGGCGACAACGAAGATCAGCGTGTTCAGACGCACCGCCGCTGAGGGCGACAGCGGCCCGTAAGGCGTGCCCGCGGCGGAGCGCTCGAGCGTGAAGCCGGTGACGCCGATATTGTCGGTCAGGCCGCCATCGAGCAGCTTCACATAGTCGAGCGGGTCGGCGTTCTGGTAGGAATCCAATGCGCTGGCATAGGCCTTGAGCCGCAGCGAGGCATTGCGATCCGCGAGCGCAAGGCTCAGCCATTGCGGCCTGCGGTAACCGCAATGGGGACTGGTCGCCGAGACCACGATCGGCGCGAAGACGATCGGCACGGCGGCCGACGCCGCGACCGCATCGGCAATCCGCACCTTGTCGAGGTCGCTGCACAATGCGGCGAAGGTGTCGTAGGTGAAGAGGAACGGCGTGCGATTGTAGATGTCGGAGGCATTGATCCAGACGATCGGCCCCTTCGGCCGATGGAAGGCCTTGAATGTGGCGCCGTCGAACAGATGGTCGTTCAGCCATCTGGCGAAACCGCTGCGGTCGTTGACGCCGCCATAATAGGCGCGGATGAAATTGACCGGCGACAGCGATGTCCTGAGGTCGGCCTCGGCGTCCTGGATGAGAAAGCGTTCGCGAAAATCGCCATAGCCTTCCCTGCCGCGATAACCGAAATAAGCGGCAGCGACCGCGCCGCCCGAGGCGCCGGAAATCATCCTGATGTTGTCGACCAATGTGCGCCGGCGCGGCTGCTGGTCAACGACGATATCGTCCAGCGCGCGCAAGACGCCATAGGAAAAGGCCGCGGCGCGGGTGCCCCCGCCGGAAAAGGCCAGCCCGACGACGGTCGAGCCGTCATCGGCGGGATCGGGGATGTAGGTGGGCGACGGGTGGCCGACTTGCGTGGTCAGCACATTGATCGGCCCGACATCGTCGGCAACGCAGCCGGCCAGGGCCATCAGGATAGCGACAAAAGCCACACGAAGACGCAAACCCGGTTCCCCCAGGGCTGCCTCTCCCGCAGCCGCCGCGAACCTAACCGGATTGTATTGCCCGATGCAACCACCGGTACAAAGACGTCGCCATGGTCGGGAACCTGAACCGCTCCGGCACGTTATGAGACCCGGATGCGGTTCTCGCATCCAACTCCCATCGAGACCCCAGGAGATGCGCGTATGGTGAACAGGGATCAGGTCGCCGGCATTGCCAAGCAAATGAAGGGTTCGGTCAAGCAGGCGGCTGGCAAGGCCACCGGCAACCGGCGGACAGAGGTCGAAGGCGTTGCCGACAAGATCGCCGGCAAGGTGCAGAAGGCCTATGGCGACGTGAAGGACAAGGTCAAGAAGACTTTCTGATCTCTTAGCCGTTGACGACAAGGCTTTGGAGGCCGCCGTGGGGCGGCCTTTTCATGTCTGGAATTGCTTGGCCAAGGCGTTGGTGAAGACGATCTCGCCGTGATCGCCAGTTGCTTCGCCTAGCACCACATCCATGTTGTCGGCCGTCACCCTGGCCAGCGCGAAGCCGCCCATATAGGCCGCCTTCGGCTTGAGAATATCGAGCCCGTCGCGCTGGTAGATCATCGGCACTTCATGCTGGTGGCCGTGGAAGACGGCAATGACGTTGTAACCCCTGATCGCGGCCAGCAGCGCCTGGCGGTCGGCCTCGCCCCACCAATGCGGGCGGCCCGTGCCATCGTCGTCAAAGGTGCGTTTCACCGGGTCCCAACGCTCGGTCGAGAAACTGTCCCAGCCATAATGCTGGAACAGCACGACCGGACGGCCGTCGCCGGCATAGGTGGCGAGGTCCTGCTTCAGCCAGGGCAGGCTGCTCGGCACGCCGTGGCCGGTGTCCCCGGCGAAGCGGTGCGTCTGGATAAGATGCAGGCCGCCCCAGTCCCAGGAATAGCAGTCGGTGTCGACATCATATTCGGTTGCGGGCACCGGCGGCTTGAAAAACACGCCTGGGCGATGATTGACCTCGACATAGTCGCGCAATTCGCGGCGATACCAGTCGACATGCGGCGGCGAGCCGTTCTGGTCGAGATCGTGATTGCCGAGCCCGACATAGACCGGGATGTGGACGCGATCCGGCCCGACGCCCTCCTGGTAGCGCTGCGAGAACTGCAGAAGCTGCGTGCCTTCGCTGGGCTCGGTGACCTGGCCGCCGCCATCGTCGGTGATGTCGCCGCCGGTGACGAGGCCGAGCGGCGTGCCGATACGGGTGCCGGCCGAATGCAGGCCGGTGGAGACGCCGTTGATCTCGGCCGGCCACCTTTTGTCTGCAATCGCGTTTAGCGCCGCGACATTGCGCAAAAGCGCTGCATCGGTCTTGCCTTCCTGCCGGCAGTTGGGGCTGAGCCCGCTCGCCATGCGGCAAGCATGGATATCGGCGATGAAGAGGAAGGTGGCGTCGATCGGCTGGATGCGCTTGCCGGTCTGGCCGACGGCCGCGCGAGGCAAGGCGCAGGTGGCAGCGAGACCTCCCATCCGGGCGATGAAGGTGCGGCGCGAAACGAGTGCTGGCGAAGAGCGATTCATCGTCACTCGATTAAACATCCTCGAGCCGGCTCGTCCACCGTGAAGACGTTTCGCGCGCGGTGCAATCGTGAATGACTCCTGGTCGACAGCACAGCGGTGGTCTGTCATTGCTTTGGAACATGCATCCAGGGGAGGAAGGCATGAAAATCCTCACAATCGGCATGACGCTCGCCATGCTCGCCGGCACCGCGCAGGCTGCCGACTGCGTCGACGGCAAATCCGCGAAAGCCGGCTTCGTGCTCGAAAAGCCCGGTATCCGCAGCGAGTTCCGGCCGGCGCCCGGCGGCATGATCGCGGTCGCCAACAAGTACGAATCGGATTCACCGCAGACGCAGTATCTCTATGCCGGGTTGATCGAAGTGTTCCGCGACAGCGACACTGGGCGGCTGTCGATGATCCCGCTCGGCGACTTGAAGAAGCTGTTCCCGCTGAAGGCCGGCGCCAAGAGCAAGACCGAATTCGTGCGCCTGTCTTCGAAAAAGGCGCCGAAGGGCACCGAGACCTTGGCCTTGGCCGTCAAGGGCAAGGACAGCTACAAGCTCGGTGACTGCAAATACAATGTGCTCGTGGTCGGCGAAACGATCACCGGGGATTCCGGTGCGGTCATCGACAGCTTCACCGCGCTGTATTCGCCGGACCTGCAGGCGGTGCTGGCGCGGCGCTATGACGAAGGAACGAGCGCGCAGAGCGAGGTGGGGTTCGAGACGATCAAGCCGCTGAAGGAGTAAGGCGTAATTGTCGACTGCAGGCACTATCCGATTTTCGGCCGTGGCAACACACGACGACGGTGCTTTGCCGTCAATCCGCCCTGCGATGGCAAGAGCTCGAAACTTTCCAACCCCTGCAAGCACTCCCGCAACACCCGGGCGTCCTGGGATGTCTTGGCCATCGACATGGCGCCGGAATAGGTAGCGACGGTGAGCGCCGCAAAACGCTCCGGATCGGTCCCACCCTCCCCGTCGCCCAGCTGGTCGGCCCGGATCTTGTCGGCGATCGCCTGGCGCCAATCGGCAAGGATCATGGCCAGCGCCAGGCGAAATTCATCGTCGGCCAGCGACAGTTCATGCGCGAGGTTGTTGAGCGGGCAGCCGCGCACATAGCCCTGCTGTTCGAGCTCCGCGGCCACCGCCTCGAACACGGCCCGCACCCCTTGGCGGGCCGACGGCGCCGCCAGCACCGGGTCGATCCAGGTTTCCCGGACCGCGGCCGCCACCCGTTCCTCGATCACCGCCAGCGCCAGCGCCTTCTTGGTCGGGAAATGGTGGTGCAGCGCGCCGCCCGTGACGCCGGCCGCCGCCATCAGATCGCCGAGGCTCGAGGCGTGATAGCCGCGCGCCTGGAAGGCGTCTTCCGCCACGTCGAGGACTCGCCGGCGCATGCCTTCCGGATCGTTGGTGCGCTTTTTGCGAGCCATATGCGACCTTCCCTTCTCGCGTTGTGGGAGAAGGAAAAGAAAATATCAGATTGACAAAACAGGACAACCGGTCTGTTTATAAAACAGGACGATCACCCTGTTTTGAGATTCCGACCATGAACCGGCCTTTCCGCCTTGCCTCGCCTGTCGTGGACCTGCGGCAATACGCGCTGAAGCCGGGGCAGCGCGAAACGCTGATCGCGCTGTTCGACCGCGAGTTCGTCGAGACGCAGGAAGCGACGGGCATGACCGTCATCGGCCAGTTCCGCGACCTCGACCGTCCCGACATGTTCGTCTGGCTGCGCGGCTTCGAGGACATGGAGGCAAGGAAGGACGCGCTGAGCGCTTTCTATTGCAGGCCAGTCTGGGCCGCGCATCGCGATGCCGCCAATGCGACGATGATCGATTCCGACGACGTGCTGCTGCTGAAGCCGGCCTGGCCGGGTGCGGCGTTCAACCTCTCGGGGTTGCTTCGGCCGACAGATACCGAGGCTGAAACTACGAACGATGAGAGCCGCTTGTCAGGCTTTGTTGAGATTTCGATTCATCATTTGCAGCCAGGCATCGAGGCTGGCTTTGCCGAGCGCTTCCGGGCGGAGGCGGCTCCGCTGCTTGCGGCAAACGGCGCCCGGCTGCTCGGCGCCTTCATCAGCGAGCATGCCGAAAACACGTTTCCGCGGCTGCCGGTGCGTGCCGCGGAAAATGTCTTTGTCATCGTCACCGGTTTCGATGATGTCGATGTCCATGCCGGCCATCAAGCCGCCCTCGCCGCTTCGCCGGCATGGCAGGCGGCCCACGAAACCATGACGGCTGTTTCCACAAAGCCGGTCGAGACGTTGCGCCTGATACCGACGAGCCGGTCGCTGTTGCGGTAGTCACGCGGCCGGAAACATGCCCGCTGTTGCGTTGGCGACAAAGGCCGGGTCTTCCCAATGCGGGTTATGGCCGCAATCCTGCGCCCACACCAGACGCGACCCGGCGATCGCCTCCGCCATCGACTGCTGGTGCGCGGGGCCGAAAAGCGGGTCGCGCCCGCCGGCGATGATCAGCGTCGGGACCTGCACGGTCCGCGCCGCGGCGGTCAGATCGGTGCTGCGGACTTCCTCGAGAATGGCGCGCCAGCGCGCTGTGGGAATCGCCGAAGCGTCCTTCGCCAGACCTGCCAGAAAAGCCCGCGGCACGACCGGCTGGCAGGCATGCCACCAGTCATAGAACGGATCGGACGGCGAGATCGGATCCCGCAGAGCCGTGACGCCATCGATCAACGGGTGATCCGATCCGAAATCGGGCTTCAGTGTGCTGGCCAGGATCACCAACCCGCCGATCAGCTCTGGATACCGGGCGGCCAGCGCGATCGAGACCATGCCACCCAGCGAATGCCCGACAACGACCGGCCGGTCTAGTCGCAGGCGCCGGATCAGCCCAGCAATGTCGTCGGCGAAACTGGCGACAGCAAAACCCTGGCCCGCTGGCGAGCCACCGTGGCCGCGCAGGTCCGGCATGATCAGCCAGCGCCCCGGAAGATGCGGGGTCAGCAGCGAGAAACTGCGGCTGGTGTCGGTGAAGCCATGAACCAGGAGCAGCGGCGGCTCCGAGCCGGCGACCTCGACATAGGCAAGGTCGAGACCGCCGACGTCGACGCTTCGCTTGTGGCCGGCCCAGGCGTCCTGCTCGGCCTCCTGATCCGCCAGCTCAAAAGCTGCCGGCCTCACAGTCCGAGCTTTTGCTTGACCGCTGCAAGGCCGGGCTTGCCGTCGAAGGTGGTGACGCCGGCGAGCCACGTATCGAGGCGGTCCTTGTGCAAGGTGATCGACTTCAACGCCCCGTCCTCCGGCTTCATGCCGTCATTGATGAGGTAGCCCATGCCGACATTTTCCATGTCGATGTCGAAGGCGAGGTTCTTCAGGAATTGCGCCACGTTCGGGCATTCCTGCAGAAAACCCTTGCGCACCTGCGTCGTCACGGTGGCGGCGCCGAAATTCGGACCGAAGAACTTGTCGCCGCCGGTCAGGTACTTGAAGTCGTACATCGTGTTCATCGGATGCGGCGCCCAGCCCTGGAAGATGATGAACTGCTTCTCCTTGATCTCGTAGCCGACCTCCGAGAGCATGCCCGCCTCGCTCGACTCGACAACCTGCCAGCCATCGAGCTGGAACTGCGGATCGGCAATGGCGTCCATCATCAGCTGGTTGGAGCCGGGCTCGATGCCGTACATCTTCTTGCCGAACTTGTCGGCAAACTTATGCAGGTCGGAAAGATCCTTGACTCCGGCCTCCCAGACATAGGTCGGCACGGCGAAGGTGTATTTGGCGCCGACCAGATTGACCCTCACATTCTCGATCGAGCCGTCCTTCTTGTAGGGCTCATAGTAAGTGACCATCGCCGGGTCCCAGTAGCCGAGGAACAGATCGAGGTCTTTGTTCTTCATCCCTTCGTAGATGACGTTGATGCCGAGCACCTCGCTCTGCGGCTCGTAGCCGAGCGCCTGGAGCAACACCTTGGCCACGCCGGTGGTGAAGGCGAGATCGTTCCAGCCTGGCTCGGCCATGCGGACCGCTTTACAGCTTTCGGCCTCGGCGGCCCGGGCCGCCTGGGAAGCCATGATCAGGGCCGCGAGACAGACGCCATTCGCAAGCATGCGCAACATTCCGGTTCTCCTCATCGTCGAAATTGACCTTTTGGTCGATTTATTGTCCCACTGGTCAATCGTTGATCTGATCGGACGAAAATGTCAACATGGATTCGCCATGCATGGATCGGTCCGTTGAAACTCACGCGCCTCAGCGACATACGCCGCAAGGAGTTGCGGCAGGCGGCGTTCGCCGTTCTGGAGCGCGAAGGCATCGCCGGCGCGACGCTGGAAAAGGTCGCGGCCCAGGCCGGCGCCTCGAAGGGCATCGTGCTGCATTATTTCCGCAACAAGCAGGAGCTGTTCGAGCACGCCATGCGCGAAGCCAACGCCGTGCTCTGTCACGCCGTGGTCGCCAGGCTGCAGCGGGCGCGCACGCCGATGGAGCGGCTGGATGCCGTGATCGAGGGCAATTTCGAGGAGCACCTGTTCCTGCCGCCACTCTGCCATGCCTGGCTGTCGCTCTGCGCCGAGGTGCCGCGCGACGAGAAGCTGGCGCGCATCCAGAAGGTGATCCACGCGCGCATGCGCTCGAACCTCTTGTCCGGCCTGCGCGGCCTCGCTTCGCCCGAACTGGCCGACGAGATCGTGCTTGGCGTCACCGCTTTGATCGACGGGCTGTGGCTCAGGCTCGGCCTGCAGCCGGGCAGCGTCACGCGCGAGCAGGCGGTGCGTCAGGTCAAGGACTTCGTCGCGGGGCGGCTGGCGCTACGCCATCCCGCTCCCGTCGGGCTGGCCTCGGCGGGATAAAGATCATATCGAGCGATAGCCCGCCGGGTGGATGGCGGCTAGGCGGGGTGAGATTGACCGCTCAATAGGCTGTCTCAGTCCTTGAACCCAAGCTTTGAGAGGCTGACGAGACTGTGCGCCGAGAACGGCATCGACATTGTCGGGCCGCCGCTGGGGTGAGCCTTCTCTTCAACCGATTTGCATCTTTCCTGCCCGCAATCTCCGCTTGATGCCGTTTGTGCAACGCGATACGCCCTTGCCCAAATCGACAGATCGGAGAGTTGCCGTGAGCGCTGAGAAGACCAGAACAGAAACCGATACGTTCGGCCCGATCGAAGTGGCGGCCGACCGCTATTGGGGCGCGCAGGCACAGCGTTCGCTGGGCAATTTCAAGATCGGCTGGGAGAAGCAGCCGGCTTCGATCGTGCGTGCGCTCGGCATAGTCAAGCGCGCCGCTGCCGAAGTGAACATGGAGATGAAGCGGCTCGATCCCGCCATCGGAAAGGCGATCGTGGACGCCGCGCAGGAAGTCATCGACGGCAAGCTTAACGATCACTTCCCGCTGGTGGTGTGGCAGACGGGCTCGGGCACGCAGTCCAACATGAACGCCAATGAGGTGATCTCCAACCGGGCGATCGAGATGCTCGGCGGCATCATGGGCTCGAAGAAGCCGGTGCACCCGAACGACCACGTCAATATGAGCCAGTCGTCCAACGACACCTATCCGACGGCCATGCACATCGCCTGCGCCGAGCGGGTCGTCAACCATCTGATCCCGGCCCTGCATCATCTGCACAAGGCGCTCGACGCCAAGGCCCGCGCGTTCAACCACATCATCAAGATCGGCCGCACGCACACGCAGGACGCCACCCCGCTGACGCTCGGCCAGGAATTTTCCGGCTATGCCGCGCAGGTCGCCTCGTCGATCAAGCGTATCGAGCAGACGCTGCCCGGTTTGCAGGAGCTGGCGCAGGGCGGCACCGCCGTCGGCACCGGCCTCAATGCGCCGGTCGGCTTCGCGGAAAAGGTGGCGGATCGCATCGCTTCGATCACCGGCATCGCCTTCGTCACCGCGCCGAACAAGTTCGAGGCGCTCGCCGCACACGACTCCATGGTGTTCTCGCATGGCGCGATCAACGCCGCGGCCGCGGCCCTCTTCAAGATCGCCAACGACATCCGCCTGCTCGGCTCAGGCCCGCGCTCCGGCCTCGGCGAGCTGTCGCTGCCGGAAAACGAGCCCGGCTCCTCGATCATGCCCGGCAAGGTCAATCCTACCCAGTGCGAGGCGCTGACGCAGGTCTGCGTGCAGGTGTTCGGCAACAATGCCGCGCTCACCTTCGCCGGCAGCCAAGGCCATTTCGAGCTCAATGTCTACAACCCGCTGATGGCCTACAACTTCCTGCAGTCGGTGCAGTTGCTGGCCGACGCTTCCGTGTCCTTCACCGACAATTGCGTGGTGGGCATCGAGGCGCGGGAAGACAACATCAAGGCCGCGCTCGAGCGCTCGCTGATGCTGGTGACGGCGCTGGCGCCGACCATCGGCTACGACAACGCCGCCAAAATCGCCAAGACCGCGCACAAGAACGGCACGACCTTGCGCGAGGAAGCGCTCGCCACCGGGCTGGTCAGCGAAGCCGATTACGACCGCCTGGTGCGCCCGGAGGACATGACGCATCCGGGGTAAAAGGACCCGACGCAGGGCAAGACCCTCGCGAGATCGTCATTCCAGGGCGAAGCAGGAGCGAAGCTCCGTCGCCGAGACCCTGGAATCCATGCCGTTACTTCGGGCGTGGAGCACGACGGAGCAAAAACCTGCACCGCAGCGGCTGTTTTGACGTCACGGCATGGATCCTCGGGTCTGCGCCGCGTCGCTTCGCTCCTTGCTCCGCCCGTGGATGAAGAAGCGATCGGGATTTTGCGGCAGTACAATTTACCTCCTTCACCTCATCTACCGACATGATTTTCGCGCCTGCCCGCGAATCCCGAAAACATACGTCCTGTGAACAATGTGTTGCCGCATAGGCGGCTTTTTGTGAACAGTCTCCATCGTTTATCTAACGGGCCATTCAACCCCGTTCGGAGAACCGCCATGTCCATCAACTCTTCCGTCGCCGGCAACGGCGCAGCATCCAACAACTCCACCACGATCCTGCTCGGCCGCATTCTGCTTGCCGTCATCTTCCTGCTTTCCGGCTTCGGCAAGCTCACCGCCATTTCCGGCACCGCCGGTTATTTCGGGGCTCTCGGCCTGCCGGTGCCGACCGTAACCGCCGTCGTCGTCGGCCTGATCGAACTGCTCGGCGGCCTTGCCATCCTCCTCGGCTTCCAGACCCGCATCGCCGCCTGGGTGCTGGCCATCTTCACGATCGCCACCGGGCTGGTCGCGCACACCGGCTGGGCCGATCAGATGCAGATGATCCAGTTCCTCAAGAACCTCGCCATCACCGGCGGCTTCATCCTGCTCGCCTCGTCCGGCGCCGGCTCCTATTCGATCGACGCCAAGCGCGCCTAAGTCTTCCCTCCCAGCCCTGAACGCAAGCGGCGCGGAATTTTTCGCGCCGCTTTTTCGTTGCAGGCGTAGACTGCACCGGCAGCCGGCGTCATGCCGACCGGGCGCCGGCAAGGGAGGTGGCCATGTTTCGCAACGCGTTGCTTCTGGTCTCGCGGCTCCTTCTTGCCGCGCTCTTCGTGCCATCGGGCTTCCAGGCGCTTACCAATATCGGCGGCACGATCAACTATTTCGCCGGCCTCGGCCTGCCGCTGCCGGCTTTGGCAGCCTGGGGCACAGGGCTGTTCGAGCTGATTGCCGGGCTGTTGATCCTCGTCGGTTTCCAGACGCGGATCGTGGCGCTGCTGCTTGCCGCTTTCTGTGTGGTTGCGGGTTTCATCGGCCATTATGGCCAGGGCGGCGACGACGCCACGCTTGCCTTCCTGCACCAGCAGATGCTGATGAAGGATATCGCCATTGCCGGCGGCTTCCTGGCGCTCGCCATGGCCGGCGCCGGCGCATGGTCGGCTGACGGGCGTGGCTTCGGGATCGGCGCCGAGGTGACTTGAAGCGCCGGCCCTATTTCGCCGAAACGCCTATTTTACCGAGACACTTGGTCCGCCCTCCACCGCCAGCACCAGGCGGCGGTTGGTGATGCGCGCGAGCTGCGCCAGCCGGCCCCCAGGCCGCTCGCCATAGAGGTCGGCGAGCGAGGCAGGCAGCACCAGCGCCAGCGCACCGTTGCCGCGGCTTTCCCATTTCAGCCTCGGCATGACGCCCGGCATTGCAGCGGTGAGGAGATAGACCACACGCATCATCGCCGCCAGCACGCGGGCGCGCTCGAGCAGACGCGGCGGCGCCAGCGCCTTGATCTCCGGCGCGATGCCGTCGTTGAAGATGCCGTCATGGCGATAGGCGTTGGCCAGGGCCAGATAGGCGCGGCCGGGGTGATCGACGCCGATGAAGGAGGCATGCGCGATGATATTGAGCGACTGCCTGCCACGGTATTCCGGGTGCGCGCGCCAGCCGATATCGGCGAGCAGGCAGGCGGCATGGCGATAGCGCGCCTCGTCCTCTGTCTCGTCGATGCCGAAGGCCTTGAACGCCGTTCCGGTCCATTCGACCAGATCGTGCGCATGGTGTACCGAGCGCGAGCGCAACAGCGCCAGTTCCTCGGCGGCCGAGATCAGCGGGTCGGCTTTCTGCTCCTCGGCGTCGAGCAGCGAATAGAGGAAGCCCTCGCGCACGCCCTGCGCCGAAACGACGATCTTCGAGGGCTGCATCGCCGCCATGATCTCCTGGAGCACCACCGCGCCATAGGGCAGAAGCGAACGGCGGTTCTTGGAGACGCCCTCGATGCCGCGCACCTTCTCGACCTCGCCCTTGGCCACCTGCTTCAGGAACGCCTGCGCGCTGTCGGCCGAAATCTCGTAGTGATGCATGACRCCGAGCGGATAGTTGGTCATCTCCATATGCAGCCTGGCGAGGTTTCGCCAGGTGCCGCCGACGGCATAGAAGACCCTGCCCTGCCCGCCCTTGAGCAGCTTTGCCCGCGCCAGTTCCTGGCGCGCGATCTTCTGGGCCTGCGCCAGCGAGTTCTTCGCCATGTCCTGCAGGCGCAGACCGCCGAGCGGCAGCGTGATGCCGTCGCCGATCGCCTCGCGATTGATGTCGATCAGCTCAAGGCTGCCGCCGCCAAGGTCGCCGGCGATGCCGTTTGCCGGATGGAAGCCGGAAATGACGCCGAGTGCCGAATAATAAGCCTCCTGGCGGCCAGTGAGCACGCGGATCTCGGTCTTCAGCACATCCTCGGCGCGATGGATGAAATCGGGGCCGTTGCCGGCCTCGCGCGCCGCGGCGGTGGCCAGAACATAGATGTGCTCCGCGCCCGCTTGATCCGACAGCGCGCGGAACCGGCGGAATTCCTCCATCGAGCGCGTCACCGCCTCGGGGTCGAGCTTGCCCGTCGAAACGATGCCGCGGCCGAGGCCGGCCAGCATCTTCTCGTTGAACAGAAGCGTGGGCGAGCGCGCCAGCCCCTCATAGACGACAAGGCGGATCGAGTTCGATCCGATATCGATGATCGACAGCGGTCGCCGGTCCTGAAGCCGGCCCTGGGAAACTGCGATCACGCGGCGCCGTTCTTCTTGCGGCGCTTGAACTGGGCGATGCGCTTGGGCGCATGCGATTTCAGCGCGTCGCCCCGTCCGGAGAGGCTCGGATTGGTCATGAAATATTCCTGCGCGTTGAACGGTTCCTCACCCTCTTCCAGCACAACGCGCCGGGAGGTGCCGTCAGCCAATACGTCGAAACTTTGCTGGTTGTCCATGACATTGCCCAGCATGATCTGACCAAGCACCTGTTCATGCACAGTTGGATTGGTGATCGGCACCAGGGTCTCGACGCGGCGGTCGAGATTGCGCGGCATCATGTCGGCGGACGAGATGTAGACGATCGCCTCGTCCGACGGCAGGCCGTGGCCGTTGCCGAAGCAGAAGATGCGGCTGTGCTCGAGGAAACGGCCGACGATCGATTTGACCCTTATGTTCTCGGAAAGGCCCGGCACCTGCGGCCTCAGGCAGCAGATGCCGCGCACGACGAGGTCAATCTCGACGCCTGCGCGGCTGGCGTCGTAAAGCGCATCGATGACGATCGGATCGACCAGCGCATTCATCTTCATCCAGATGCGCGCCGGCCGGCCTTCGCGCGCGTGGACGATTTCCTCGGCGATGTGCTTGAGGATGCGCTTGCGCAGCGTGAAAGGCGACACGGCAAGCCGCATCTCCTCGGCCGGTTCGGCATAACCGGTGATGAAGTTGAAGATTTGCGCGACATCGCGCGCGATCGCGGGATCGGTGGTGAAGAAGGACAGATCGGTGTAGATGCGGGCGGTGACCGGGTGGTAGTTGCCGGTGCCGAGGTGCACGTAATTGCGCAGCTTGCCATCCTCGCGGCGCACCACCAGCGACATCTTGGCGTGCGTCTTCAATTCGAGGAAGCCGAACACGACCTGCACGCCGGCGCGTTCGAGGTCGCGCGCCCAGCGGATGTTGGCCTCCTCGTCGAAGCGCGCCTTGAGCTCGACGAGCGCCGTCACCGACTTGCCGGTCTCGGCGGCGTCGATCAGGGCGCGCACGATCGGGCTGTCGTTGGAGGTGCGATAGAGCGTCTGCTTGATCGCCACCACTTCCGAATCCGCCGCCGCCTGGCGCAGGAACTGCACCACCACGTCAAAGGATTCATAGGGGTGGTGGACGATGATGTCCTTCTCGCGGATGGCGGCAAGGCAGTCGCCGCCATGCTCGCGGATGCGCTCGGGGAAGCGTGGATTGTAGGGCGTGAATTTCAGATCGTCGCGCGGAATGGCGACGATTTCGGAAATCTGGTTGAGCGCAAGCGGGCCGGTGAGCACGCTGATGCGGCTCGACGAGACGCCGAGTTCRCCGGCGACGAAATCGCGCAGCTCGGCCGGCATCAGCGTGTCGAATTCGATGCGGATCACCGAACCTCGCCGGCGCCGCTTCAGCGCCGTCTCGAACAGGCGCACGAGATCTTCCGACTCTTCCTCGACCTCGATATCGCTGTCGCGGATGATACGGAACGTGCCGGAGCCCTTGACCTCGTAGCCTGGGAAAAGCTTGCCGATATAGATGCCGACCGCCTCCTCCAGCGGAATGAACCGCACATGGTGCTTGCGGTCGGGCAAGCGGATGAAGCGCCTGAGCGCCACCGGCAGGCGCAAGAGCGCGCTCATCTCCTCGCCGTTCTTGCGGTGGCGCAGTTGCAGCGCGATCGAGAAGCCTAGATTGGGGATGAACGGGAACGGATGCGCCGGATCGATCGACAGCGGCGTCAGCACCGGGAAGACCTGCTCCTGGAAATGCTCTTCCAGCCAGGCCTTCTCGTCCTTGGTGAGCGCGTCGCGGGTGATGCTTTCGATGCCTTCCTTGTTGAGCAGGGTCATCAGCGCCGAGAGGCTCTTCTGCTGGTCTTCCTGCAGGCGCTCGACCTCGCGCAGCAATTGCTCGAGCTGCTGCTCGGGCGTGCGGCCGTCCGGGCTCTTCAGCGCGATGCCCTCGCGCACCTGGCCGGYAAGGCCGGCGACGCGCACCATGAAGAATTCATCGAGATTGGCGGCCGAGATCGACAGGAAACGGACGCGTTCGAGCAGCGGATGATGCTGGTTCAGCGATTCTTCCAGCACGCGGCGGTTGAATTGCAGCCAGGAGAATTCGCGGTTGACGAAACGGTCGGGATTGCCGCCGTCCGGGCTGGCCGCCTCGACGGTGATGAACTCGCTCTGCACCGGCTTCAGTTCGTTCATGGTTTCCCGCTCTTGCCCGCAACCGTCCCTGGGGAGCGCCGCATATTGCCGTTCGGCGACGCTCTAGCATGTCTTTGTGACGCATGATCGTCACGGAATCGCTCCGACGCCCGGCCTCATGCGCTTAACCGGCTCAACTTATCCTCTGACAGGCTTTTGCGACAGTTTGATTTCATCGATCTTGCAAACTGGGCTGTTATGCTCCAGATGCAGGCTGGTCACACCCACTGGCCGAACCCAATTGGAGACGACGATGGCAGGCGGCAGCATTCCCCATTTCCAAAACGACGCGGGCCATCCGGTCATCGAGATCGGCGTCAAGGAATTCATGTGCACCGGCGCCAACCCGCCTTTCGACCATCCGCATGTGTTCCTCGACATGGGCGACGACAATGAGAAGGTCTGCCCCTACTGCTCGACGCTCTATCGCTATTCGCCATCGCTGAAAGCGACGGAAACGCAGCCGGCCGGCTGCCTCTATGTCGACCAGGCCGCCTGATCGCCCCCTTTCGACCATGACTGAAACGCGGTCCCGGCAGATCGTCATCGTCGGGGCTGGCATCGCCGGRCTGACGGYAGCACTTGCCTTCGCCGAGCGCGGCTTCCCGGTAAGACTGTTCGAGCAGGCCAGGCAACTCGAAGCGGCCGGCGCCGGCCTCCAGCTTTCCCCCAACGCGACCCGCATCCTGCGCCGGCTCGGCGTGCTCGAGCGCCTGCTGCCCGAGGCGATCCGGCCGCAAGCGGTGGTGCTGAAGGATGCGAGAAGCCTGCGCGAGCTGGCGCGCGTGCCGCTCGGACAGGCAGCCGAGCAGCGCTGGGGCGCGCCTTATCTCGTGGCGCACCGCGCCGACCTTCAGGCGGCGCTGATGGAGGCAGTGGCGGAACGGCCCGACATCGAGCTTGTCACCGGCGCGCGGGTGACGGGCATCGCCGTCGACCCGCAAGGCATAAGCGCGACGGTCGAGACCGACGGCAAAGCGACGGATGTCGCGGGCGGCCTGCTGGTCGGAGCGGACGGCGTATGGTCCTCGGTTCGCGCAGAGCTTGCAGGCAGGCAAGCGGCTTTCATGAAAAGCCGTTTCTCGGGCCGACTGGCCTGGCGGGCCACGGTGGCGGCCGAAAGCGCCGCTGGGCAGACTTTCGCCGAGATCGGCTCGGCGGACTGCGTCACCACCTTCCTGCATCCCGGCTTCCATATGGTCGCCTATCCGGTGAGCAAAGGCCGCGCCGTCAACCTCGCCGCCTTCACCAAGGGCGAACGCATCGCCGAAGGCTGGTCGGGTCATGCAGACCCGGCCATCCTGTCCAAGGCCGTGCATGACACCGCAGCGATGCTCGCAAGGCTCGTCGCGCTGGCAGGGCCGTGGACAGCGTTTCCAATGCACACCGTCCAGCAACAGCGCTGGACGGCCCCGCAAGGCATCGCGCTGATCGGCGACGCAGCGCATGCGATGACGCCTTTCGCGGCGCAGGGCGCGGCCATGGGGATCGAGGACGCGTCGATGTTGGCCAATCTGATCGCCGACTTCCCCGGCGATCCAACTCAGAGCCTCACCGTCTGGGAAAACCTCAGGCGACCGCGCGTCGAAAGAGTGCTGAAACGCGGCGCGCTCAACCGGCTGGCCTGGCACGCCTGGGGGCCGGTGGCGATCGCCCGCAACCTGGTGCTGGCGACGCGGCCAGCGGAGAAGCTCGCGGCAGACCTGGACTGGCTCTACGGATGGGAAGAGCGGAAGGTTGTGCGGCGATAGGGTATCGTCGACGAACGACTGACCAGATAGGTCGGCGGTGTGACGGAGCGTAGCGTTTGCAGGTTCCCATCAGCCTCAGTCATACAATCCCATCGACCACCACAGCGACACCGGCAGCGGGTTCCACCATCCCGTGCGGATGCCGGCCACGCGCAGTCCCGCCGCCGTCCAGGTGTTGCAGCCAACCAGCGCGTTGAAATGGCCGTTAGCTTCGTAGAAGCGGTCATAGGTTGAATAGCCTGCGTTCTCGACCACCATCGGTCCATTCGGCCCCTGCTGGAAGCTCGCGGCGATGTAGTCGAGCAGAGCTGCAAAGTGCGCCTCGTCGATGTCGAAACCTGCAACATCCGGGTGCGGCTCCTTGATCGCGCCGGCGACATCGACATGCATGACCGAGGCGTCGACGGTCAGCGCCTTCAACACCGGCTCGGCCTTCAGCTGCGACCATGTCGGAGTCTCCAGATAGAAGGCGCGCCCGCCCCAGCCGAGGACGATATAGCGCGCCTCCGGCGCATCGACGGGCAGGCCGGCCGAGGCCAAGAAGGCGAAGCGCCGGCGCACGTCGTCATCGAGGGGCACGGCGATGTCGGTGTGGATCGGATTCTTCAGCACAAGGATGTGCCGTGTCCCCTCGCCTTCGGCCATTGCCGCGGGCCAGAGCGGGCGCGGCACCACCGTGCCGAGCGCGGCGGCAAGAAACACGGCTCCTACGAGCATTGCCAGATATCGCAGGAATTTCCGCATCAGGGAGGGTAAGCCGGTCGCCTCATGACTTCGTCATCCTCGGGCTTGACCCGAGGATCCGTGCCGTGACCTCGACCCAAGCGCGGCGGGGCAGAATTCTGAACCGTCGCAACGCCTTAGCGTCACGGCATGGATTCCAGGGTCTGCGCCGCGTCACTTCGCTCCTTGCTCCGCCCTAGAATGACGGAGCGGAGGCGCCGCCTCAGTGCAGGATCTGCGACAGGAACAGCTTCGTGCGCTCGTGGCGCGGATGATCGAAGAACTCGGCCGGCGTGTTCTGCTCGACGATCTGGCCCTGATCCATGAAGATCACCCTGTTGGCAACCTTGCGGGCAAAGCCCATCTCATGGGTGACGCACAGCATGGTCATGCCTTCCTCGGCAAGGCCAACCATCGTCTCCAGCACTTCCTTGATCATTTCGGGATCGAGCGCCGAGGTCGGTTCGTCGAACAGCATGATGCGCGGATTCATGCAGAGCGAACGGGCGATCGCCACGCGCTGCTGCTGGCCGCCGGATAGCTGTCCAGGATATTTATTGGCCTGTTCCGGAATCTTGACGCGCTTGAGGAAATGCATGGCAATTTCCTCGGCCTGCTTCTTCGGCATCTTGCGCACCCAGATCGGCGCCAGCGTGCAGTTCTCCAGGATGGTGAGGTGCGGGAACAGGTTGAAGTGCTGAAACACCATGCCGACCTCGCGGCGCACTTCGTCGATCTTCTTCAGATCGTTGGTGAGTTCCTTGCCGTCGACGATGATCTTGCCCTTCTGGTGCTCCTCCAGCCGGTTGATGCAGCGGATCATGGTCGATTTGCCGGAGCCGGACGGGCCGCAGATGACGATACGCTCGCCGCGCATCACCTTGAGGTTGATATCCTTCAGCACATGGAACTCGCCGTACCATTTGTGCATGCCGACGATGTCGATGGCGACATCGGTGGTTGAGACATGCATCTTTCCGGCGTTGACCTTGAGGTCTTCCGCGCTGACGGCGTTTTCGGTGGCCATGGCCAATTCCCCTTATCGTTGTTCTTGATACATGCCCCAAAACCGCTCCACAGTTTTGGGACACGCATCAGCGTTTGTAGCCGGTATCGAGCCGGCGTTCGGTGTACATTGAATAGCGCGACATGCCGAAGCACAACAGCCAGAAAACGAAGGCGGCAAAGATCAGGCCGGACTTCGGGGTCTGGGGCGTTGCCCAGTTCGGGTCGGCGAAGTTCTGCTTCACCACGCCGAGCAGGTCGAACATCGAGATGATCAGGACCAGACTGGTGTCCTTGAGCATGCCGATGAAGGTGTTGACGATGCCTGGGATGACCAGCTTGAGCGCCTGCGGCAGCACGATCAGGCCCATCTTCTGCCAGTAGCCAAGGCCGAGCGAGTCGGCGCCTTCATACTGGCCCTTGGGGATCGCCTGCAGGCCGCCGCGCACCACTTCGGCCATATAGGCGGCGGCAAACAGCGACACGCCGATCAGCGCCCGCAGGTATTTGTCGAAGGTGACGCCCGCAGGCAGGAACAGCGGCAGCATGACGCTGGCGAAGAACAGCACCGTGATCAGCGGAATGCCGCGCACCGTCTCGATGAAGACGACGCACAGCCATTTGATGATCGGCATCTTCGAACGCCGACCGAGCGCCAGCACGATGCCCAAAGGCAGCGACACGGCAATGCCGACGAAAGACAGGCTGAGCGTGACCAGCAACCCGCCCCAGCGCGGGGTTTCGACATGCGGCAGGCCGAACATGCCGCCGACCAGCAGGAAGAAGGCGACGATGGGCAGCGCCACGAAGAGCAGGATCGCGTTCAACCCCTTGCGCGGCACGCGCGGGATCAGCATCGGCACCAGCAGCGCCACGAACAGGATGGCGACAAGGATCGGCCGCCAACGCTCCTCGATGGGATAGGTGCCGAACATGAACTGGCCGAACTTGGCGTTGACGAAAGCCCAGCAGGCGCCGGTCCAACCGTCGGGTTGGATGCCGCCCTGCGAAGCGGTCGTGCATACCGTGCGGTCCGGGCCGGTCCAAACGGCGTTGATGAAGGCCCAGTTGATGATTTGCGGCAAGACCCAGAGCACGATGGCGATGCCCAACACCGTCAGGATGGTGTCGCCGACCGACCCGATCAGGTTCTTACGCACCCAGGCATAGGCGCCGCGTTCGGTAGGCGGGGCCGGCTGCGCAAGCGCCATCTCGGCGCGCACCCAGGACATATCATGTTCCTGCATGGCCCTACCTCTCCACCAGCGCCATTCTGGCGTTGACAATGTTCATGACAAAGGACGTCACGAGACTGAGCACCAGATAAGCGATCATCATGATGAACACGCCCTCGACCGCCTGCCCGGTCTGGTTCAGCACGGTGCCGGCGGTGGCGGTGAGATCGGGATAACCGATGGCGATCGCCAGCGAGGAGTTCTTGGTCAGGTTGAGATACTGGCTGGTGAGCGGCGGGATGACGATGCGCATCGCCTGCGGGATGACCACCAGCCGCAAGATCGGGCCGGAACGCAGGCCGAGCGCGGCCGCTGCTTCACTCTGGCCCTTGCTGACGCCCCTGATGCCGGCGCGCACGATCTCGGCGATGAAGGCCGCCGTGTAGAAGGACAACGCCAGCAGCAGCGACAGGAACTCCGGCTTGATCCAGAAGCCGCCGGTCAGGTTGAAGGTCGACTGCTTTGGGAAATCGAAGGTGAGCGGCATGCCGGCAAGCAGAAAGGCGAGCACCGGCAGGCCGACAATAAGCGCAACGGAGGTCCAGAACACCGGGAATTGCTGGCCGGTCGCCCGCTGCCGCTGTCGCGCCCTGTGGGCGACGAACCAGGTCATCGCGATGGCGAGCAGCAATGCGACGCCGATCAGCCAGGAGCCATCTCCCCAGACGGCGCGCGGCAGATAGAAACCACGCTGGTTGAGGAAGGAGCCGAGGGGCAGATGGATGCTCTCGCGCGGTGGCGGCAGCACTGCGAGCACGCCGGAATACCAGAAGAAGATGACCAGCAGCGGCGGAATGTTGCGGAAGATCTCGACATAGACCGTGCAGATCTTGCGGATCAGCCAGTTGTTTGACAGGCGGCCGATGCCGATGGTGAAGCCCACGATAGTGGCAAGCACGATGCCTGCGACGGCAACGATGATCGTGTTGAGCAAACCGACGACCAGCGCGCGGAAATAGGTCGAATCGGACGTGTAGGCGATCGGCGTGTCGGAAATGTCGAAACCGGCCCTGCTTTTCAGGAAACCGAAGCCTGACGCGATGTGCAGGCGCTGGAGGTTTTCGATCACATTGTGAACGATCCACCAGATCGAACCAAACAGCAGAATCACAACCAGCGTCTGGAAGAACAGGCCGCGTATTCTCGGGTCATTGATGAAGGAGCCGCGGCTCGACCCCTCGCGAAGGATTTCCTGCGAAGCCATGGACCGTCCCCTGGAAAGAGAAACCGGGAGGCAGGTGACCTGCCTCCCGGATCACGTTTCAATCAGCGGATCGGCGGACCGTATTGCAGGCCGCCCTTGGTCCACAGCGCGTTGATGCCGCGCGCGATCTTGAGCGGGCTGCCCGAGCCGACATTGCGCTCGAACATTTCACCGTAGTTTCCGACGGCCTTGACGATATTGACGACCCAGTCGTTGGAGAGGCCGAGATCGGCGCCATACTTGCCGTCAGGCTCTGTGCCGAGGATACGCTGGATGTTCGGGTCGGTCGACGTCTTCATCTCGTCGACATTCGCCTGGGTGATGCCGGCTTCTTCGGCGTTGAGCAGCGCAAAATAGGTCCAGCGCGCGATATGCGCCCACTGGTCGTCGCCCTGGCGCACGGCCGGGCCGAGCGGCTCCTTGGAGATGATCTCGGGCAGCACGACGTGATCGGCCGGCGAGGACAGTGTCAGGCGGATACCGTAAAGGCCGGACTGGTCGGTGGTGTAAGCATCGCAGCGGCCTGCGTCATAGGCGGCGTTGACCTCTTCCAGCTTCTCGAACACGACGGGGTTGTATTCCATCTTGTTCTTCTTGAAGTAGTCGGCAAGGTTGAGCTCGGTCGTGGTGCCGCTCTGCACGCAGACGGCGGCGCCCGAAAGCTGCAGCGCGGAGTTCACGCCCGGCAGCTTCTTGGCGTTGATCATGAAGCCCTGGCCGTCATAGTAGGTGACGCCGACGAAATCGAGGCCGAGCGCGCTGTCGCGGTTGCTGGTCCAGGTGGTGTTGCGCGACAGGATGTCGATCTCGCCCGACTGAAGCGCGGTGAAACGCTCCTTGGCGCTGAGCGGCGTGAACTTGACCTTGGAGGCATCACCGAAGACGGCGGCCGCGACGGCGCGGCAGAAGTCGGCGTCGATGCCCTTCCACTCGCCCTTGTCGTCCGGCGCCGAGAAGCCGGCGAGGCCGGTCGAAACGCCGCACTGGATGAAGCCCTTCTGCTTGACGGTGTCGAGCGTGCCGGCCGAAGCGGCGGACGCCATGAACCCTAGCGCGGCGGCGCCTAGGATGCCGATTGCAATGTGTTTCATGACCCACAGACCCTTTTTTCTGTTACAGACGCCCCTGCTGCCAGGCGACGCTTGATCTTTTTTCGTTTGTGAATGCAGCTTCCCACTTAAGGCCACTCCCGGACCCGCATCGGTTGCCGATGCACTGCCTCCCATTCACGAAACGCATCGAAGGCGATTATTCCTGTGAGGTCAAGGGAAATGACCGAATGCGGGGAGGTTCGAAAAGCAATTGCCGCAAATGCCTGAATTGCGGACAAGAGCCCATGAAATCGGCAGGCCATGCGAACAAATCAGCCAAGTTGCGTCGTTGCGAATCCATAGCCCGGCGGCCGAATCCGCTTCGGCAATAGCAGTGCTTTATTGGGCGCGCACGCCGTTGGATTGGCCTAGCGGAAGACCGGCCTTTGGCGGGCCCGGCGCGGTTGCGCGGGCTTTGCCGCCGCTTTATGGCTCTCATTCACATCATTTGACGGGCGACGAACCATGGCTAAGGACGGCATCGAAATGGGCATGAACACGCTGCTTGCCCATTCCGGCAACAATCCGCGCGATTATTTCGGCTTCGTCAATCCGCCGGTCGTGCACGCCTCGACGGTGCTCTATCCAGACGCGGCATCCATGGCCGGACGCAGCCAGAAATACACTTACGGCACGCGCGGCACGCCGACGATGGACGCGCTGACGCTCGCCGTCGATGCGCTGGAAGGCTCGGCCGGAACCATCGCCGTTCCTTCGGGTCTCGCCGCGGTGACGGTGCCGCTGCTCGCCTTCCTTGCCGCGGGAGATCACCTGTTGATCGTCGACAGCGTCTACCACCCAACGCGCCACTTCGCCGACACGATGCTGAAGCGGCTCGGCGTCGAGGTCGAATATTACGAGCCGCGCATCGGCGCCGGCATCGCATCGCTGATCAAGCCCAACACCAAGGTGGTGTTCACCGAATCGCCGGGATCGAACACCTATGAGGTGCAGGATATCCCCGCTATCGCGAAGGCGGCGCATGAAGCGGGCGCCATCGTGATGATGGACAACACCTGGGCGACGCCGCTCTACTTCAAGCCGCTCGGCCACGGCGTCGACATCTCCATCCATGCGGCGACCAAGTATCCGGCCGGCCATTCCGACGTGCTGCTCGGGCTGGTTTCTGCCAACGAGACCTATTGGAAGCAGCTCTATGACGGCTTCTGCACGCTGGGCTGCTGTTCGGGGCCGGACGACGTCTACCAGGTGCTGCGGGGCCTGCGCACCATGGGGGTGCGGCTCGAGCATCACCGCAAGAGCGCGCTCGATATCGCGCGCTGGCTCGAGGAACAGCCGGGCGTCGCGCAAGTGCTGCACCCGGCGTTGGAAAGCCATCCCGACCATGCGCTCTGGAAGCGCGATTTCTGCGGCTCGAGCGGCGTCTTCTCGGTCGTGCTCAAGGGCGGCGGGCAGAAGGCGCAGCACGCCTTCCTCGACGCGCTCAGGATCTTCGGGCTCGGCTATTCCTGGGGCGGCTATGAGAGCCTCGCCGTTCCGGTCTTCCTCGGCGACCGCACACTTGCCAAGGGTTCGTATGCCGGATCGCTGATCCGGCTGCAGATCGGGCTGGAGGACGTCGAGGACCTCAAGGCCGACATTCGCCGCGGCCTGGCCGCGGCGGCCGCCGCCGAGTAACGGGGCTGATCGGCGAGAGCTTCCATAGAGCGACAGACCGAGGGCAGCAGACAGGCCTCGGCCGAAGCGGTAGCATGGCCCGCGCAACCAACCTGGGAACCTTTTACCGGCAGGCGCATCCAATGCGGATGTAACGACCGCCGGGAGATCTGGACGAGATGAGAAAGCGTGCCATGCAAGCCGCCGAGGTCGGCCCGGTCGAGGCCGGCGACATGGCACTGGTGCGCCGGGCGCTTGCGCGCGATCCGGACGCGTTCCGCGCCATCATCAAGACGCACAACCAGCGGCTCTACCGCATCGCGCGCGGCGTCGTGCGCAATGACGCGGAGGCCGAAGACGTCTTGCAGGAAACCTATATGCGCGCCTTCAGCAGCCTAGGCGCCTTTCGCGGCGAGGCCTCGCTTTCGACCTGGCTGTCGCGCATCGCCATCAACGAAGCGCTCGGCCGGCTGCGAAAGCGCAAGCGCATCGTGGCGATGCCCGGAAATCCGGAAGCGCAGATCATCCGGTTTCCCTTGAACCAAAACGACGTGAATCCAGGTGACGATCCGGAGCGGACGATGGCGCAGCGGCAGATCCTCGGGCTTGTCGAACGGGCGACCGACAGCCTTCCCGATGTCTATCGCACCGTCTTCGTCGCCCGAGTCATCGAGGGCCTCAGCATCGAGGAAACCGCCGACCTGCTGGGCGTGAAGCCCGAGACGGTGAAGACCAGGCTGCACCGGGCGCGAGCGCTGGTGCGAAAGGCGCTGGACGACGAGATCGGCCCGGTGCTGCTCGACGCCTTCCCCTTCGCCGGCCGGCGCTGCGAGCGGCTGACGCAGGCGGTGATGAGAAGGCTGGGATTCGAGCCCTGAAGCGCGTCGCGGTCTTTCAGATTCGCTCCATGCGCTTTCGTTTTTGATTTTACGCATGTCTTTATCCCGAAACCGGTTCCCACTTTCGGGAGACATGCCTTAATTTCGATCTCCCGACCTTTTCCCGGGAACGTTTCGTTCTCGACCGCATCCAATGGCAGTCAACACCAGATGAAGCCCGAGGCCAATGCCGCCGGGCGAAGGAGATGCCATGTTCATGCGATCAACCGCCACCCTCGCCGCTCTTTTCCTCGTGAGCACGGCGCCGCTGGCGCCAGCCGCCGAAAAGCCCACCGATCCTCAGATTGCCCACATCGCCTACACGGCCGGCACGATCGACATCGAAGCGGCCAAGCTGGCGATCAAGAAGTCGAAAAACAAGGAGATCGTCGACTTCGCCAAGGACATGGAGCGCGACCACGAGGCGGTGAACAAGCAGGCGCTCGACCTTGTGAAGAAGCTGAAGGTCACACCCGAGGACAACGACACCAGCAAGGCGCTGACCAAAGCCGCGAAGGAGGAACACGCCAAGCTGGCGAAGTTGAACGGGGCAGCCTTCGACAAGGCCTATATCGAGAACGAAGTGGCCTATCACAAGCAGGTCGACAGCGCGCTCGAAACCCTGCTCATCCCTTCGGCCAGCAATGCCGAGCTGAAGAGTCTGCTGGAGACCGGCCTCAAGATCTTCCAGGGGCATGAGCAGCATGCTGAACATGTCGCCGGCATGCTGAAATGAGGGTGCTGCTTCTTGCGCCTATGCTGGCGACGGCGCTCTTCGCGTCGCCGGCCTTCGCGGCGACCATCGAGGTGACGATCGACAAGCTGGTCTTTTCGCCGGCAAGCGTCCAGGCAAAGGTCGGCGATACGATCGAGTGGACGAACAATGACATCCTCGCCCACACCGCCACGGTCAAAGGTGGCTGGGATGTGATGATCCCGGCAAAATCGAAAGGTAAAGTCACGCTGACAGCGGCTGGAGCGGTCGACTATTTCTGCCGGTTCCACCCCAACATGAAAGCCCATGTCGACGTGGCCCCTTGATCACCCCACCGGAAAGCGAGGCGCCCGCGCCTCGCTTAGCCTTGCAGCGATCCTCCCATGCAGGTTGCCGCACGCCGCACCAGCGCAGTTTTCGCCGAGGCCAGGACGTTCGGACGAATTGCCAAACCGATTGCGCAAACCTTCGTAAGAACTTGACGCGATTGACAAAGTGAACGCCGCCGGCGGCCTGCCACAGGTTCCGCATCACGCAATAATATTCCCCTCAGCGCCGGCGAAACGGATTGGTTTGGCTTCCAAATCCGTGACTTCGGCGGCATTGCGAGCAGCGCAATTCCACCCGTTCGATCCAGGGCCTGCCATGGCGTTTCGCCTTTTCGTTCCGATCCTTGCCGGCGCGACGCTTCGCGAACGGCTGCTTGCCTGTATCGGCGCGACCATCGGTATCGCGCTCACGGGCATGATCAGCGGGCTCGCCATGGGCAGCGGCCCGCTTGTGGCGATGCTGGTGGCGCCGATGGGCGCTTCCGCCGTGCTCCTCTTTGCCGTCCCGTCGAGCCCGCTGGCGCAGCCCTGGTCGATCGTCGGCGGCAACACGATTTCGGCGCTGGTCGGCGTGACGGTCGCGCATTTCGTGCATGACACGGTGATAGCCTCCGGCCTTGCGGTAGCGCTGGCGATCGCCGCCATGTCGTTCACACGCTCATTGCATCCGCCGGGGGGCGCCGCGGCACTCACCGGCGTGCTCGGCGGACCGGCGGTTGCCGCCGCGGGCTTCCTATTTCCTTTCGTGCCGGTGGCGCTGAATTCGACCATCCTGGTAGCGCTAGGCTTCCTCTTCCATAAGCTGTCTCGGCGCAACTATCCGCATGTGCATGTGCCCGCCGCCAGCGGGCACGGCACCGCCGACCGGCCGCCGGCAGAGCGCGTCGGCTTCCGGCCCGAGGATGTCGACGCCGCGCTCTCGGCGCTCGACGAGACCTTCGACATCGATCGTGACGACCTCGAGCGCCTGTTGCGGCAAGTCGAACTGCAGGCGATGGTGCGTTCGCAACGCACGCTGCTTTGCAGGGACATCATGTCCCGCGATGTGATCTCGGTGACGGAGACGGCCTCCGCCGACGAGGCGCGCAAACAGCTGATCGACCACAACATCCGCACCCTGCCGGTTGTCGACACCAACCGGCGTCTCATCGGCGCTGTCGGCTTGCGCGAGCTGACACGGGCGACCGACACCGTGAAAGGGGTGATGTCGAAAGCCGGCACAGCCTCGCCCGACACGCCGGCGATGAGCCTGCTGCCGGTGCTGACCGACGGCCGCARCCATGCCGTGGTGATTGTCGACAGCGAGCGGCACATCCTCGGACTGATCACCCAGACCGACCTGCTGGCGGCGGCCGCGCGCGTGCAAGCGCCGGCGCGGCTCAAAGCGGTGGCATAGAGCCAGACCGATCATCCGGCCTATCCCCCGCTTGCCATTCGATCGAGCTGCTGCGCCGCCCGTCTTGTCTCGGCCGGCCGGGTGACATGTGTCCATGTGCCGTCAAAGGTCGGCTTGCGCCGCTCGATCCAGGCACTCAGGCCTTCGCGCAGGTCGGTCGTGGGGGCCATACGCGCGAACTGCTCGGCCTCGACCAGCAAGCCCTCGGCAATGCTGTGATTGATGCCGCGGGCGACCGAGGTAAGGATGGCGGCGACGGCAGCCGGCGAATGGCCAATGATGCGCCGAGCGAGATCATGCGCCTCCGGCATCAATTCGGCATGTGGCACGACCTTGTTGACAATGCCGAACTCGAGGGCGCGGTGCGGCGAAAACGCCTCGCCGGTCAAAAGCAGTTCAAGCGCCCGCTTGCGCCCGGCAAGCCTCGGCAGGCGCTGCGTGCCGCCGAAGGTAGGCGGCATGGCGAGGTTGATTTCCGGCTTGGCGAACAGCGCGCGGTCGCTGGCGACCGCCAGCGGCACCGCTTCGGTGATCTCACAGCCGCCGCCGAAAGCCAGGCCGTTGACCGCGGCGATGACCGGCTTGCGAAAGGCTTCCAGCCGCGCCGTCAGGCGCTGGCCGCGAGCCACGAAATCGCGCAGCGCGACATCGGCGCCTTCGGCCACGCTCAACGAGAATTCGTGGATATCGGCGCCGGCGGAGAACGCGCGCTCCCCTGCCCCGGTAAGAATGACGGCGCGCACGCCGTCGTCCGTCTCGATCAGGTCGAGAAGCGACAGTAGCCGGTCGATCAGCGCATAATTCAACGCGTTCAGCTTCTCGGGACGGTTGAGAGTGAGGATTGCGACGCGGTCGCGCGTCTCGCTCAGCACAAGTTCGGTCATGACTTTTCCTTTCCGGCGGTTCGGCCGATAAGGAGCAGACTTGTGGTTGCTTGTATATTCACTAGTCGGTATACTTACGTGATGAACGAAAAAGCCAACCCTACGCGAAAACGCCTCGTCGACGCGGCGACCAAGCTCTTCTATGCCGAAGGCATCGGCCGCGTCAGCGTCGACGCGGTGGCTGAGAAAGCCGGGCTCACCAAGCGCACGCTCTATTACCATTTCAAGAGCAAGGACGATCTGATCGCAGCCTATCTCGACGGCCGCGACCAGCCCAATCTCGAGCAGATGGCCGGCTGGTTCGATGCAGCCGAGGGCGGCGCGGACAAGAAGGTCGAGGCGATCTTCACCAATCTGGCACGGGTGGCCCGCCACCCCAAATGGAAGGGCTGCGGGTTCTTGCGCACGGCGGCCGAGCTCGCGGCGATGCCCGGGCATCCAGCGGTCAAGGCTGGCGCGCGCCACAAGACCAATTTCGAAAAATGGCTGGCCGTCGCACTGTCGGAGCACGATGTCGGCGAGGCGAAGATGCTGGCCCGCGAGATCATGCTTTTGATGGACGGCGCCTTTTCCAGCATGCTGATCCACCACAATCCCGACTACGTCAACGCCGCCGGCCATGCCGCCGCGACGCTGGTTCGGGCAAGGATGGCGGGCAACCACGAAGCTTAGAGCGTAACGCTTCCGGCGCGTCGACTGTGGCGGTCCGAGAGGCAATCTTCAGGACAAGGCCAGCCAGGCCGTGCCGACGAGAAGCGTGACCAACGTCAGCGGCAGGCCGACCTTGAAGAAGGCGGAGAAGGAAAGCTCCTTGCCGGCCGCCTTGGCCTGCTCGGCGACGATCAGGTTGGCAACCGAGCCGAGCAGCGTGAAATTGCCGGCAAGCGTCGAGCTCATCGCCACGACCAGCCAAGCGCGCTCCGGATTTTCCAGACCCGGCATGAAGGGTCGGAGCGCCAGCACCGCCGGCACATTACTCATGATGTTGGAAAGCAGGGCGGTGAAGCCGGAGAGCCGCCAGACATCGTCGAGGCCGAAATCCTTCGCCCAGGCGATCATATCGGGCGTGAGCAGCGTGCGCTCGGCGCCCGCCACCACCACGAACAAGCCGGCGAACATGAAAAGCAGCGGCCCGTCGATCTCGCGGTAGATGCGCCGCGGCTTGATTGCCCGGGTGACCAACAGGAAAGCGCCGGCAATCAGCGCCGCCTTGGCGACGGGGACACCGGCAAAGAAGGCGAGCGCCAGCAGCAGGCAGACGACGGTGGCCTTCAGCACCTGCCCCGGCAGCATGCGGCCGCGATAGACTTCCGGGCTGAGTTCGGCGGGGCGGGAGAATTCGGCGCGGTATACATAACGCACGATGACGATGACGCAGAGCAGGCCGAACAGCGCCACCGGCGCCAGCGCCAGCGTGAAGGCCGGATAGGAAATGCCCGACAGCGCGCCGATCACCATGTTCTGCGGGTTGCCGGTGATGGTGGCGACGCTGCCGCAGTTTGAGGCCGTGCAGGTGGCGATGAGGTAAGGCACCGGGTTGCGGTTGATGACCCGTGTGACGTGGACGACGATCGGCGCCATCACCAGGCAGATCGCGTCGTTGACCAGGAAGGCCGAGAGCACGCCGGTCAACAGCGTCACCATGACCAAAAGCATGAAAGGTGCATGGGCATGCTCGATGGCGAAGCCGCCAAGCGCCCGAAACGCGCCCGAAACCTTCAGATGCGCGACCACGATCATCATGCCGAGCAGCAGCGTGATGGTGTCGAAATTGATGGCTTTGTAGGCATCCTCGATGCTGATCGCGCCGATGGCGATCATGGCGGCGCCGCCGAGAAGCGCGATGCCGGCACGGTCGAGCCTCAGGCCAGGAATGCGGCCGACGGCTACACCGGCATAAGTGGCGACCAGGATGAAAAGCGCGCCCGCACCAGTCCATGTCATTGCAAAGAAGGTTCCCGTTGCCTGCCCTGCTCGCCGGAATCGGCCGGCGCATGGACGCGCATCACTTTTAGCAAGGGCGAGGCAAAGGGAAAGCGTGCAAACACGTGAAAGTGCGATGACGTTTTCGTGGTTCCATATTCATAAACCCTAATGTAAAGAATGATGAATTAACATATCTGACCGATAATCCAGGCGTTGGGGACTAAACGGATGAACACGGTCGTTGAAGTGGAACATCGCGTCCCATCGGGGGAGGAATTGATGCGTCCGCAGGAATGCTCCCGCTGTCACGGGGCCAAGAAGGTTTTCGTTTGCGCGCGCTGGCTGAGCTCGAACGGCCATTGCTGCCCGGAAGGTACGCATCGGCTGAATTGTCCGGGACACAGCATCGTCTGCCTCGAATGCAGCGGGCGCGAGAGCTAGCGAGGCCCGGCGAGTCGCCGGTCGGCTGCAAGCGCCCTAACCACCGCTTCTAGGAGCCAGCTACGGCGCGGGACGCTCAAAGCGCCGTACTCGGCTACGATGTACATTTCGTCGCTCAAGCTTTCCGCGCTGGAGTAGCTGGCAACCAAGCTAAAGGATGCGCCGGCTAATTGCCGGGCCGGCTATCAAATCCGTCCGAGCACAACCAGAATGATGACAATTATAAGAACCAGCCCCAAACCACCGCCGCCATAGTAGCCAGTACCGTAGAATGGCCCCCCGCCTAAGCCGCTAAAGCCGCCAAGCAGAGCAAGGATAAGAATGATGATAAGAATTGTGCCGAGACCCATGGCCTTTTCCTCTTTCTTAAGCGCGAACCCGGCGCCGTTATGACCAGGTCAACTCGCAAGCGGCGCGCATGTTCCGCTCATCTCCGGGCCGATGCTACTCGGGACTGGCCGAGTAAGACGATACCATCGGCTGTCCAGGGTTGGCCTCAAGTTTGATGGGGACCAAAAACATAAGCGCTATGGCGATAGCGATCGAGGCGATAACAGCAGCGGTGCTGAACATGTCCTTCATGTTCCTATCCTTAATATTCGAAGTTGCTGCACAACGTGTTCGCCAAGTCTCCTGTTCCACTTCACCTTCGTGGAACCATTCTCGCGTCCGCAACGTTTGAGGCAGCCCTATCCGGGCAACATTGGGAAGGAAACAGCCACATGGGCGTATCGGTTCTTATCGGCATACTGATCACCTTCCTGGTGGTGATCCTGGTGCTCTATCTCGTGCAACGTCTGCCGCTCGACGCCCGCGCGCGCCAGATCGCGCAGATCATCGTCATCATCATTGGAATCATTTCGCTGCTCAAATATCTTGCGGTGTTCTAACCGCGATCCATATTCGGCAACCGGAAACTTCAAAAAGCCGGTGTGCCATGAGAATCCCGTCGATCGCATCTACCGCAGGTAAAATATTGTGGGCCGGCACAGTGTTATGCAGCGTGAGCGCAGCTTATGCCCGGCCAGACACGCGCGCGATGACTTGCGCGCAGACGCAGGCCCTGATCAGAAGCGATCATGCCGCGGTCTTGACGACGGGTCGGAACACCTATGACCGGTTCGTTCGCCAGTTCGGCAACGAGTGCGACTGGCCGGAAGTGCCAATCTCGACGACGGTTCCGACCAAGGATGGCGAGTGCCGCGTCTATCGGTGCCAGGAGCCGATCAACCTTCCGTACTGACCCTTGCTCCTTGCACCGGCGCGGAACCATTACAAGCTCATGCGGGTTTTAGCAGCCAGCAGCGGGACTTGCCGGGCGTGAGAGAAACTTGGCTCCTTTCATAACCGCAGGAGGAACGGCAATGCCTGAAATCGTGCGCAGCGGCAGTTGCCTGTGTGGCGGCGTGCAGTTCCGCGTCACTGGCGAGCCGCTCCGGGTCGGCCTCTGTCATTGCAAGGACTGCCGCAAGACGAGCGGATCTGCCTTCCATGCCTACGCCGTATGGCCGTTGCGAGCGTTCGAAACCACCGGCATCACCAGCAGCTATGGCACTCGAAGCTTTTGCCCCAGCTGCGGAAGCCGCGTTCCCTTCGCCGGCAATGGCGAGGCCGAGGTCACGATTGGCAGTCTGGACATTGCGCCAACCGAAGGGTTGGTGCCGAGCTACGAACTCTGGATCGGACGCCGCGAGCCCTGGTTACAACCTCTGCCCGGAGCGCGCCAGTTCGAGCATGACCGGGCCGCCGATGATTCGGCTGCAGGCGGTGAACGCGGCGCGGAGCCACAACAAAGGTCAGCCTAGGTCTGGCTCTTGGTGGACTTTGGTCGGAACGACAATGACCTTCAGTCTAGCGGCCGACCACGAGCAGCCCGGGAAAGCGCTTGGCCGTCGATTGATATGCGCGGACTTTCCTCGAAGTTTTGCTTTTTTCAACCAGCGGTCGGTTTGACGGCCAATCAGCTGCCGCTAGCATTTTTGAAGCGTGGCGAAACATGAGTCGTGGCCGGCGCGGTTTCAGGCGACAGCACGCAACAGAGTTCTACTCACTTTACCAATATAGGAGTTTTTAACCATGCTTTCCGCGGTAATACAACCCTTGATATTGTTTCCATCGCCATCTGCGGTGCTTATCTCGTAAAGTACAAGCTGAAGTTGCAGTATCGATGTGAAAATTCTTTCGGCTCAAGAAATTTTTTTAACCACTTCTGTTCCCGATTATAGCGGCCATGGCATTTAAATTGCCAGGATCGGCAGGCGCAATGACTTTAGGCCCTGTACAAAAGGCCATCTTTGTTTCTTCCCGTTTTTGCTACATAGTGCTGCCGAATCTTGAAACCGAACGGGGCGGTTTTCATGACGTTGGCGCCTGAACACGGCCGCAACATGCATATGCGGTATCCACCGATCGACGGGTTCTGGACCTGGGACATCAAGCGCGACCGTATCTATGGCGACGCTAATCTTTCAGACTATTTCGGTTTGACACTTGACGAATTCTCGCACGGCGCGCCGCTGGAGCGATGCATGGAAAGCATCGATCAAGACGACCGCACAAGGGTTCGGATGGCCATCCGCAAGGCCGTGGAACGCAGGTCCGGCTTCAGGGAGGTCTACAGGGTCCGCTCCGAAAAGATGGGGTTGCGCAAGATCCTGGCCGTGGGCCAATGTTATGTCGACGGGGTGGGCGAGGCGGCCCTTTATCCAGGCTGGTTCATTGATCTGACGAACGATGCCGCGTGCGAGGAGCAGGCGCTGCGCGAAATCTACAACCATGTCGGGCAGGCCAAGGACATAGCGCGATCGATTGGACATGACCTGATGTCCTATCTTCTGGATAATATCGAGGAAGAGGTCGAGCAGCGGCTTGACGGGAGACTGGGGAGGCGAAGATCGTCCTGAGGCCGCTTTCGCAGATTGTTTCAGGGCTAACCGCCCGTGCGGCGCCTGCCGACTTCAGCCGTAACCATGCGCGCGAAATACGATTGGGGCGATCGGCGCTCGATGAGTTTGGCCCGCTCCAGGGCCGCATCGCCGTAAAATTCGATCAGCACGCTGGCGGCCTTGGCGGCATCGGCCCTCAACCGGCCGAAATCGGCCTGCCCGCCCTCGGTCGAGAGCCCGCTCCTGGCAATCACGTCAAGCATGGCTTGCAACTTGTCAGGAGTGCTGCCCTCGTCTTCGTGCATGGTCGCTATCCGATTGGGCGCGTAAAATATCGACATTTCCGCTCAATGTCCAACGGGTTCGTTGACCGGGCATCGGTGCAACCGAGCACAGCTTCGCCGCGAGCGGGGCCACAATCTTCATACAAGCATAGTGAGCCAAACTTACCGCGCATACATTTGGGGGGCACCCATGGACCAGCCTAGCAAAATGGAAAACCTGCAGTTTGCGCAAGGGATTTTGCGAGAACTTCGCCAAAAGGCCGAGGCCGACGGCGAAAAGCTTCTGACCTACCTGATCGACATGGCTTATCTCGAAGCCAGCGACCGCATCCGCGCCCACTGGATCGGCAGCCACGAACACGAAGGCCGCCGCGCCAAGGGCTGAGCCTGTCCATTCCGGGCGGCAAGCCAGAACGCAAAAAAGCCCGCCATGCCTTCCGGCACGGCGGGCGGATCAAAACGCGTAAAGGCTATTTCAAACGGCCAGATTATGACGCGGCCGCCCGTTGGCGGACCGGAAGCTTCCAGCCCGGCCGCGCGAAATGGCAGGTGTAGCCGTTGGGATAGCGCTCGAGATAGTCCTGATGCTCTGGCTCGGCTTCCCAGAAGGGCCCGACCGGGGCGAGCTCGGTGACGACCTTGCCGGGCCATAGGCCGGACGCGTCGACGTCGGCTATCGTGTCCTCGGCGATCCGCTTCTGTTCATCGCTGGTGTAGAAAATCGCCGAGCGATAGCTCGCGCCGATATCGTTGCCCTGGCGGTTCTTCGTCGTCGGATCGTGGATTTGGAAGAAGAATTCTAGAAGCGTTCGGAAATTGGTCCTGGCCGGGTCGAAGATGATCTCGATTGCCTCGGCGTGGGTGCCGTGGTTGCGGTAGGTGGCGTTGGCGACATCGCCGCCGCTGTAGCCCACTCGCGTCGAGATCACGCCGGGCAAGCGCCGGATCAGATCCTGCATGCCCCAGAAGCAGCCGCCGGCAAGGACCGCACGCTCGGTGGAAGAAGCCATGTCATACCTCCTTTGGATTGCTCCATAGATAGGCATTGCGCCTGGATTCTTCCAGCGGCTCGAACGGGCGAATGCCGACGCAGGGATCGAGTGTTGTCGTATATCCGGCATCGACAATCGATCGGTTAACGCCTGCGCGGCTTCGCCTCCGCCGCGCTTAGGAATCCGGCGTGTGTTTGAATCTTCGCACCACCACCTCGAACACGATGTCCGATATCCACATTGCCGAGACTCCGATGAGGAAGGCTGCGGCGAGCGTGGTGGTGTCATCGGCGGCGGGGATCGGCAGGCCGCTTGCGCGAACCCAGGCGACGGCAGGCAATGTCAGATAGGCGGCGGCCAAAGCGCCGCAGATGGGCGAGGCGATCATCTCGCGCAGCTTGTAGCGATGGCGCGACAGCGCCCGTAGCACGCCGCCGGCGAGCCCCGCCGCCACGACCTGGCCCTTGATGCCCAGAAGATCGAAGATGTCATGCATCACGGCCTCCAGCCGCAGAGTTTTTCGCCCTTGCGGTTGTGGGCAAGCAGCGCCCTCGCCTCCAGGTCCGAGAGTATATCCACGCCCTTGGCGGAAAGGCGCACGGGCGAGGCGATGGCGCAGAAGCCGCCTCTGGCCGTCACGCAGCCGGCAAGCCCGGCTGCCATGGCGGCGACAATCAATCCCTTGCCCATGACTTCAGCTCCTTCCTGACCGCGCCAGCCGGCAAAGCGCCGATGTCGTTGTCGACCTGGTCGGCGACATCCCGGGCCGCGACCTCAGCCTCAGCCTGCCTGCCACGCTCGTCCCGCGCGCCGGCAAGGCGCTGGTGGAAGCCCCAACCGAGCGCGCCGACAATGCCGGCACCGATCGCCAGGATTGTCGGATTGGTGAGAAGCCACGCCAGCAGCGCGCTCATAGCAACACGCCGATGAGAAGGCCGGCGATGAAACAAGTGGCGCCCACGATTGCGTACGGCCTGGCGGCTTCAATGCACGCGGCGAGCAGACCTTGCAGGTTTTCCATGGTCAGTGCTCCCAGCCGAAGCGGCGCGCGAGCAGATGCCACCACTCGGCCGTGGCGGCGATGGCAAGACCGACGCCGGTCTCCAACGCCATCTGGATATCGGGATCGGCGGAGAATGCCGAGGCGTCGTCGGCGCCGAGAAGGCCCCGCGCGACAAGCACGCCCGCGCAATAGCGCAGGACGATGCGGATGATGATGGCAATCATTGGCAGAACACTCCGAAGAGATTGCAGGGAAGATGCGTGGCCCAGGCGGCAAGCGAGCCGATCGCCAACGCGATCAAGGCGAGAGTGCCGGCGGCCTTGGCGGGCGATGTGGTTTTGCGAGGCGCGGTGTGTGCGTCATTCACGACAGGCGATCCGGCGCTGACGGGCGTTGCCGCTGGCGTGGCGTCATTGCTCGATGCAGGTCCCGGCGCTGATCCGCCCGCCGCCGACGGAGCGGCCGACATCAGCAGCGCCTGCCGCCGCACCGAGGCGACGCGGGCGCTCCAGTTCCGCATAGGATGTGAAAACCCGGTCGAGGCTTTCGGCCTTGGTCCAGCCCTTGGCTTCAGCGAGCTTGCGGTTGCCTTCGGAAAGACCGTCAAACCAACTTCTGCCGGCCGCCGGGGCGGACCCGTTGTCCCCGGAAGCCGGAGGCGTCGCCAGGTTGCCCGCCGGCCGAGCGGCCACGGACCCGGCCTCTGCCAGATCTGTCATGTGATGTGTTCCTTTGTTTGAGAGTTCAAAGACGTGGCGCTGCCGGCGGAGCGCGTGATCTCCCCCTCGAGGGGGAGATGGCCGGCAGGCCAGAAGGGGTCGCTGCGCGTGGAGCTCCGACCTCGTGAGGCGTTGCAAAGGGCGCTGGTGCTCCACGCGCGGCGACCCCCTCTGTCGCCTTCGGCGACATCTCCCCCCTCAAGGGGGGAGATTGGCGCCTACGCGTTATCGCCCCAGTTCTCCCACAGCAGCGTGATCGTGCCGGTCACGGCAAGCGTGCCGTCGGCGTCGATATCCGTGCCGGTGGCGAAGGCGAGGTTGAGATAGAGATCGACCGGCGTCACTGTCCCATCGAGCGTCGAGGCGGCGGCGATGTCGGCGGCGGAAGCGGAAGAGAGCGCAGCTCCGGCGCCGTCCAGCGTGCGGGCGGTGGAGGCCAGCACATTGACCATGGTGCCGGCGAGCGTAGCGCTCGACGCCGGAGCCGAGCCCAGCGACCAGGTGAGCGCGGCGTTGTCGTTGATGGTTGAGGCGCGCGTGGTCAGCACCGCGAATTGCAGCCTGGCCGTGCCGCCCTTGATGCGCACCTTGCCGTCGGTGAAATCGAAAATCTTCTGGCTCGCATAGGCGAGCGCATCGGTCACCGGCACCTGCATGCCGGCGAAGGTGAAGACGGTGCGGTAGGAACCACCCTGCCCGCTGGTCACGGCCTTGAGGCCGAACTTGGGCGGCGCAAGGCCGGCCTCGCGGGCGGCAGCGCGGGCAAGGGTCCGGGGAAGTCCTCGGGTCATGTCATTTCTCCATTCTTGGGGGGAATTTTCTGGGGTAAGGCGTGGTTCGCGTTGCGAGGAAGGCCGATTGGACTTCCGGACAACGACCGCCCGCGGCGGCGGCGGAAGTCCTCGCGCTGATCGGCCTGCTGCATGCAGGTTATCGACGCGGCCCTAGGCATCTTCGCCGGCTGATTCCGCCAGCGGGGCTAAACCATTGTTCGCGTGATCTTTCCGGTTTGGAAACCATGGCGTTCAACCGCCGCGAAACCGTGAATCACTTCGTGAGCGGGCTCCGCCGCCGTTCCGCCGCAATGCGACCGCAGTTCAGCTTCGTTCGCCCCCGTCGTCAGTCCCTGGGGCTTCAGAGGAGTTCTAGTGATGATCATCAAGAAGGCCATTCTGGCCGTGCTCATGACCGCGGCCCTTGCCGGCTGCGAGACGCAGACCGAAGGCCAGCAGCGGGCTACCACCGGCGCATTGCTCGGCGGCGCCGGCGGCGCGCTGGTCGGCCAGGCGATCGGCGGCAACACCAAGAGCACGGTGATCGGCGCCGCGAGCGGCGCGCTGCTCGGCGCCGTCGTCGGCTCCGCCACCACGCCACAGCGCCGCGGCGACCAGCTCTGCCGCTACCAGGACCGCTACGGCCGCATCTACACCGCGCCCTGCGACGACCGCTATTACAACGGCAATTATTGATACTGTCCGGCTTTGCCTTCTCCCCGTTTCACGGGGAGAAGGTGCCCCGAAGGGGCGGATGAGGGGCAGCGCGAGGCTCTGAGATGCTGGCGCTGTTGAGCGCTCAATCCGTAGCCCATCTATGGGGCGCATCGAGATGAGTGCACCGGCATGGTGCCCTGTAAATCTTGTCGATGCCTGCGGCTAATAAATCAGCTTGGTGAGGACATCGGAAGCCTCAAAGCCGCCTACTCCTCCGCTCGCGCCGCTTTACGCAAATCCCCGATAGTTCGATTCCAAAAGCGCACCAGTTCAAAATGTTCTTGCCTGGTCACCCAGATTTTATTCTCCAGGCTCATTGGATCACCACCAACGATGACGGGTGTAATCTCAAACAGCTCCATGCCCTTGCGGCGCGAATTTCCGTTTTTGTCGCTCATTTACATTCCACCAATCGAGAAAATAAATCAGCTATGTTACGCGCCGTTTTCAAAGCTAACTTCCTGTTCATGCCTACGAACGGAACGCGTACGATTGACATATTTGGATCCTGAGTATCAAAGCCATATCCTTCACCTCCTCCGTTCGATCCAAACAAGAGGATACCTGGCGCATATTTTTCGACTTCATACTCTCGATTGAAGTCCGCCAATTCTTCGGCCTTAAAGAAAACAACGTAGTTGTCGTGGACAAAACCCTCGCCCCCATTATGCTCTCTGAGGAAGTCGGTGTAGTCCTTGGGTAGCTCGACTCCCAAGCGTGCCGACAGCCCATCGACGACTGCAGGTTCAGCTGGCGGATCAAACTGTCCCTCGGTTAAGATATATCTCACTGCTATCCTCACCAAATCGAAACTAACCCCAGCCAAGACGGCCGACATCGCTCAATCACCTTTGAGCTCCGGCAAAATCCTCTCGTCGAGAAATTTGAGGCGGCCGGCCAGCATTTCCGCATTGGCGGGAGTTGCATCGACGTTGACCGGTATCAATTCCGCTACGGATTTCCCCTCGCGCGCTGCCTCGACCCATTCTTCAAGGGCACCGATATAGCTGTCTAGGACCTCGAAGGGCGTGGTGGCGTCATCAGCAGGAAGATATGCCGGCGGCACGTCGCCGACGATCACCCAGATCCATCGGTTCACCTCCGGACGCCCGGGCTCTATTTCGAACAGGAAGATGTAGATTATTCCTTCGGCTCCATATCCAAAATACTCGCCTTTGATGGATAGGACCCAGTTGTAGAATTCGAGATATTCGCGTGCCTCGGCCCGGGCAGAGTCGAGATCATCGTCTCCGGTGCCGACATCGGCAGGTGGCAGGCGCGTGACGGTGTCGAAGTTAGGCTCTGCAAGACTGTCCATTGTCTAAAGGCTCATTTCAAGCGTTTGAGATGCTTCATGGTCTGAGCACCGTCAGCTCGCCGTCTGGCTTTGGCGGCGGCCGCGAACAAAATCCACGACCAGCCAGATCAACTGAGCAACGACGTATACCGGGCTGTGAGACCAATCCGGCGCCCCGTTATGCGAGTAGCCGTAAGCGGATGCGACAACGGCGAGCGCCCCGCAAATGATATGCACCAGCAACAGGCGCGGCACACCACCGTTCCAGCGCTTCATAATCCACAGCAACAAGCGGCTCAGCAAAAATGTCGGAACCAGTGCCCCGAGCAGCATCGCGGCAGAACCCGCACCCATATAGTCCCCCTTGTTTTCTATGAATACGTCCGAAGCTTCCGAACTGCGGTCCACCCGATACCATCAAGGTGAAAAATGGCTGCCGTTCTTCGCCCTCTCATTTTCTGCGCACAATCTATAATTGTATCTCTTCATATACATGTACTTATGATTGTACGCAAGCTCACCCCGGCAAAAGCTCGTGGAGGTCACCCGCTTTTGACGTTTATCCGCGTCCCTGGAGGCAAACCCCTCGCTTTCGCGATGAGCTGAGCGGTAATGTGCCAATAAACTTCCAGATCTGTCAGTTCCAGATTTGCACTATCGTCCTTGCCGCCCAGGAAGAGCGGCACCTTGTAGCCGATGCATTGGTCGTAGGCAGGTTCGGCGCCACCGTTCCTGCGCCATGTCGCGTAAAAATTGGAGGCCAACGCGGCATCCTGGTACTCATCCAACTCGACTTCATGAAAAGTCCGAATGTTGGCTGGTATCTGAAGCGCCTCGCCGGTCCCTGGCTCGAACATCACGACACCAGGCTCCCCATCCTCGGTTCGTTTGGTGTCAATGGCGAATGTCCTGCCCAACCAATCGTATCCAAAACAGGTAATGCGCCCGGCGAATGCAGGGAAGCCCACGATTATTCTGCTGCTCCACGCCGCCAAATCCTGGGCACGGACGATGCGGTAAACGCCGTGGTTGAACGACACACCACTGAAACTGGAAAGGAGCTCATTCAGGCTTGGCACGCCAGTGTCGATGCTCACAGAGTCAGGCTTGCGACCTGCGTCCGGAGAAAAGCTTTGCCGAAACTTTGGAAACATCACCGGTCTCCGATCGTTATCTTGCCAATTCTCGTCCCGTGAGGCAGATGCTTTATCTGATGATATATCTGGGGACCCAAGCTACGGTTCACGCTTGAATCCAGCGGAGCCATGCATCCATCTTGTTGGTGACTAATGCCGCCCTGAACCCGGCCGATACGTGCGCTACAGTCCTAGTCAAGCTTAATTCGGATGTGGGTTCCTTGAGGCAGCGCTCTTACCTGAACCATGAGTTGACCCATCAGGTGCCAATAAATTTCAAGATCTGATAGCTCGAGATTTTCAATTTCGTCTTTTCCATTCAGAAAAAGCGGCTTCTTATAGCCCACGCATTGATCATAAGCAGGCGCGGCGCCTCCCGCGTCGCGCCAATCTGCATACATATTTGCGGCCAATGCGGCATCTGCATCCTCAACCATTTCAACCTCGTGAAAGGTTCTTATGTTGGCAGGTACCTGAAGCGCCTTTCCTGTCCCAGGATCGAACATCACGACACCAGGTTCCCCGTGCTCCAGGCGCCAACTGTCAGTCGCAAAAGCGGTCCCCTGCCAATCATAACCAAAGCAGGTGATTCGACCTACAAATTGTGGAAAACCTACACAAACACGGGCGTTCCAATCAGCTACCTCTGATGTACGAATAATTCGATACAGACCGTTTTTGAATGAAGCTCCTCCAAACCTTGACAGCAGTTCATTGATCCCGCTGGTTTTTGGATCCAACGGAGAATTTGGGCGCTGGATCACGGAGCTGGCGTCTATCGGAAAATTTTTTATAAAATCATCAAACACTACCGATCTCCAATCGTCACCTTGTTGATCTTCGTTCCATGAGGGAGATTCTTAATTTTGTGCTTAATCTGAATGCCAAAGCTCCTGTTTACGCTCCGGTCCAGGGCGTCTAGATTGGACAAATCTTCTGATCCATTTAGTTGTAAATCTTGGATATGATCGACGTCCTCGTCAGGTGCAACCTCGTTGCCTGCCTCGGTATATCTGCGGCGAGCGGGATTTGAATCCCGAACCGCGTGATGATTTACTGAGGTGTCCCGATCAGTCAATCGCTGGGCCTTAAGAGCTGCCTTCTCTCGTTGCGATGCATCCCACTTCCGCATGTGGTACACGTGGATATCCTGACTAGTGGAGTTCTGCCCAACCACTGCCCCACTTTCGGCAGCCTGACCAGAGATGGAATCGAGTGCGTCAGATGTTTCGTCGGACTGCCGCTTCGCCGGTATGCCGTCCGCAGGGCTTTCGGTGCCATCTAACGCCCGAATCTCTCCGGCGGCACCTTCCGAATTTCGCACCTTCGCCGCAGCCGAAACACCTGCGGATCGCTCAGCTTGCCTCGGTGCGGAAGCGAACCAATCAATTCCTCGTCCTATTCCTTTGGCAACGCCCTCACCCAATCCCCAGCTCAATGCGTCACCGTGCTGACGCATCATTACCTTCTCGGTACTGTTCGCCGGTTCGTAGTAGCCATGGCCGAAATCGGGGCGCTCGGTCGATCCAAGGGAAACAACGTAGCCACCCCCTTTGATCAATTTGCCGGCGAGTATCCCGGCATTCGCAGTCTCCTTGCCAATGGCCTTGGCGTCCGCTCGAAACACCTCGCTCGGAGAAAGGCCTGGCTTGCCGCCCGGCAGAATCCCGCCCAGACCGGCCTGGTCCAGTTCCCGGACCAGAGCCGCCTGCGCGACGGCGCCCTTCGTGTGCCGGAACAACTCGCTCACCCTTGCGTAGTTGTCCATTAAGTCCATACTTCCGCTGTCGCGATCCCCGGCAAGTTTGAGAAGAATGGAGAGCGGCACGGGTTGGAGATTTTCATCATCGACGCCCAATGCTTTTTGCGTTGCGACAGACAATTCTATTGTTCTGTCGTATGTGTCCTGGTCATAGGCTTCTGGATCAGAGGGCCCATTGCCAAATACGGCTTTCCAACCTGCGGAGATCTCTTGAGACGTATCGCTGATATAGTCACCTGAATCGACCCGCCTCCTCTCCAGGACCAGCTTTCCCGCGACGGCGGTTGCCTCATCGCTCTTTCTGTCTGGCGAAGAATTCGACCCGGTCTCGGCATTGACAATGGCTGCCTTGATGGCCTGGTTCGACATGGTCCCCATGTCGAAGATTTTCTTCGCGACATTGACCTGCCATTCGAGATCCTGCCGACGCTTCGGCCCCTCGTCTGGGCCGTAGACAATCTTGTAGGCTTCTTCGCCCGGTATGTTGCCAGAGTAAGCGCCGGTCAGTGCGATGTGGTCTGGCGCCTCTGCTTCGGCGCGGCTGATCGCAGCGCCAATCTTGACTTTCAGCGCAAGATTGGCGGCATCAGCCTGTCGGCGGATCGCCCGCTGTTCCTCTTCAGGAAGGTCGCCGAACGCCTGAGCGATCACTTCGTCCGGTGTCTTGTTGCGGCGCCAGTCGCCCTTCGCGGCGGCCTGCTCATCCCGGGCGTCGGCGCCAAGCTGCGCACGCACCGTCTCGCCCATGCCGTCGCTCGCCACCGGGCCGGCGCTCAGCATCTCGGCGGCGCGGCGCGGGTCTTGTGCGATCAGCGCTTGCATGCGCGCCTTCGCCGTGCTGGCGCGCCAGTCGGCTTCGGCCAGCGCCTTGGCTCGCGGGTCGAGGTCCATCTTGGCGATGAGATCGAGGCCGGCCTGTCGGGAGGCGTCGAATGCGACGGTGTCGTTCGGGTCGCTCTGCGAGATGTTTCTGAGCTCGGCGGTGTGGACCTCCGCCACCTGATCCTGCTCATATTGCTTGCGCCGCTGATTTTGCTGCCCCGCCATGCGCCGCCCGCCAACGGCGCGAAACGCTTCCTTGCGGCCAGCGAGACCGGCGCGCAGCTCGGGCGGCAGCTGCTTCAGGAAATTGCCGAACAGCGTGTCGAACAGGCCGGTCTTCACCACCTGGCCGGTGTACGGATCGACCTGGCCATACATGGCGTCATGCAGGCCGGCGCCGTCGGCGGGCGCGTTGGCCACGGCATCGGCCTCGGCCTTGGCGAGCTCGCCGTTTAACCGCCGCGCGGCGATCTCGGTGTCGAAGGCCTGCTGCTGCGCCTTGCGCTGCTCGTAGCGCTCGGCCGCAGCCTGCCACCGGTCGCCGAGTTGCTGCATCGCCTCGCCGACCGGCGAGGAGTCCGGATATTGCACAGCATTGCCGGTATCGAGCCGGCGTTCGCCGACGAACAGGGGGATGATGTGGACCATTTGGATTTTCCTGGCCGGGTGGAGGCGCGCGGCGACGGGCCGCCAGAGGGGTGGCGGCCGGGTTGGGCGTTGCGGGTGGTGCGGGTTCGGCGGGGTCGTGGTGGAGGGAGTAAGGTTGGTCGTTAGGGCGCGGCGCGCGCGACAGCCAATCTCCCCACTCGTGGGCGAGATGTCCGGCAGGACAGAGGGAGGCGCTGTCCCGCCGGCGCTTCAATGCTTGGACTGGTTTATACGGCGCGCTTCGTCATCCTCGGGCTTGACCCGAGGATCCATGCCGTGACCTTCGTCGGGGGATGCAGCGGAGCAGAATTCTGAACCGTTGCAACACCTTAGCGTCACGGCATGGATCCTAGGGTCTGCGCTCGTCGCTACGCTCCTTGCTTCGCCCTAGGATGACGATCGCGATTGCGTTCCTTCGCGCCCCCCTCTGCCCTGCCGGGCATCTCCCCCACTTGGGCTAGGGGATGCACACATCTTTTGAAGTGAATGACTCGCTTTTGATTGGCGATCTTGTGTTGGGCTGTGATTCCGTCTGCGATGCGTTGATGGAGATGTGTCGCGATGTCAGCCCATGAGATCGGATTAGGAGCGTTCGGCGACGAGCGCTTGCAAAAAAGGGGGCCCAGCTGCTGGGGCTCATGGTGGATCGTCAGAGCGTTTGCGTTCGACGGCTTGCGGGAGGATCGCGGGGACGGATCATTGGCTTTGGCCGGTTCCTGGCGAACAAGCGGGTGACGACGCAGAGCCTGATCGAAGGCTGGGGGCTGACGAGTTCGCAGGCCTGCGCTGGCCGTCACGTGCTGGCGGTCCAAGACACCAGTGAGATCAACTTTACGACCACGGCGCAGCACCGGCGGGGCCTGGGCGAGATCGGCAAGGGCGGCAACGTCCGAGGCGCGCTGCTGCATGCAATGTTGGCGTTGGATGCGGGAACGGGCGAGGTGCTCGGACTGGTATCGGGCCAGATCTGGACGCGCGATGGCCGGGTGGAAACGCCACATAGTCAACGGTTATTGGCCGACAAGGAATCGCAGCGCTGGCTGGCCACGGCCGAAGCGGCCAAGGAGGTGCTGGCTCAAGCGGCGACGGTGACGGAGGTGAG
>NZ_MDDU01000017.1:0-82596 GCF_001854795.2 Mesorhizobium sp. LCM 4577
CATGTTTCGTCTCCGATCCAGGCAACAACGCATCGCCTAAAGTGTGTGGAGCAACGACAGGCGAGCCAACATGGCCGCCGCTCAGGAATCCCAAAGCGCGCCTAGGGCACCGAACCCGGGAGCTCTGAAGGAAGCACCTTGTCCGGTCGGTAAATCGAGCAGGCCCTTGGCCGGGCCGACGCTCAAATACCTTTCGCTCGCAGTCGGGAGGTCGCAATCACCTTCAACATCACCTAACAACCATTGCTCCCTTGAGGCGGAACTTAGCTTGGCTGACCTGACAACAAACTGACGCGCTATGACAGCTGAGCAGAATCTGAGAGCCGCCGGAGCAGACCCTTGCATTTGGCCAAGGGACAAAGGCCGACTGAACTGACGTGCGAACGGTGTGACCGACGCGAGTACGTTAGGACCGGGACCGTACTGTAATCAGGTCGCACGCGTCAGCCACGGTCGTATTCGATCCTGAAGGACTGCATCGGAATAGAAAGCGATGCTTCCGGAACTTGGAGGAGGACATACGGCAGCGCGGCGCGCGGGAAAGTCACGGTGGCATGGCTATGAACGGCATTCTTGCGTTCGCATGGTGCCGAGACGGCGAACTCTGATAAACATGCGAATCGGCCAGCGTTGCTACTGCTTAAAGCTCGTCGGCTAGGCCGGTAGCCCTGGTGCACCCCCGCTAGAGCCCAAGCCGCTTTCTGGCCCTATAACAGAGCTTTTCAACGACCTTGAAACGGGGGGCGGCCCGGTTTGCTCATCCTCCCAGGAGGTCCCCGACGCGCTTCAAGCCGAGGTGGGACAGAGCTAACCGAGCCGCAGGTGCGCAATAACCAATCCAGCACACCAGGGCAACCCCGAAAAGGTTTTAGTTGCAACGGTTGGTTTTTTGTCGATCACAGGCCTTTTTGCCGCCCCATCCTATGCAGCCTCAAGCCGGATGACCTCTGAGCCGCTTCGCAATGGGTGTAGGCTAGTCTGCGCTATAGACCATGTCTGATCCCAGTCTTCTCGCAATGCTCGCAACAGGCTTGGAGCCGCTCGTTTTAGTCCTGTGCAGCGCATACCTCGCCGTGTCTCTTTTCGTTTGAGACAGGATAGATTAGTCCCATCGGGAGATCTGGTGGTTCTTGCTGTAGAGGGTAGCGTCAATCGGGTCGCCTTCAACCCTCGGGCTTTACTTGGGATTCGGATCGGCTGGACTCGATCGATCTCGCCTGCAGGTTATTCACGCGCAAGAACGGCCAGCTTTTTGTCGAGCTGGGGATCGATGTAGCCTTCCTCCAGAACCCTTAGGATCAGCTTCATAGCGGCTGCCTGCATCACCACGCGGTCGTCCTCGGGCAGTAGATCAAGGAGAATTGAAATTGTGGCCGGATCTTCGGAAACGAGCGCCGGAACCAGCTCGTCATCAGGGATGATCCTCTCAATGCCGATGATACCGGCCACGATCGGCAAATGGAATTTTCGGACATGGTCCTTGTGATAGGCATCCGCCCTCTCAATCTTTTCTAACTTTTCCGTGTCACCTGAAAACGCCTCACGTATGGCTAAGACGACCGCATCGCGGATTTGGTCAGCCTTTACCGCCACCTCTTTGGCTGCCCCGCCGACGCTCACGGCAAATTGGATGAGTTCATCGAGGCTTTGCCGGGCTTTATGCAGGTCGCCGACTGTCATTGGCGAGGGCAGTTCCCCAATTTCCTTTGCTAGACCGGACAACGAGTTCTGCGCGACCAGGAACTTGTCGCGATCGGTCTTCCTAGCTTCGGAAAGCTCTTCTGTCGAAACTGCTCGCCTGGACGGCCCAAAATATGGATTGTTCCATCTTTTGACCAGATAGGCTTCGCGCGCGCCGGGGTTGTCCGACCATTGCAGTTCTTCTTCTTCAGCTAAATGGGGCCCTCTGGACTCACCTTTAGCTCCATAGATCACATATTTGACGGCCTCTAAGCCGGCGGCCTCCCGCTCGGCAGGTGTCTTGGCCTTGCCCCACTGGGCGCCGAGCCGCTGAATCTCTTGTTCGTCCTGAAATTCCCGTAGCGCTTCTCCGCCCGCCCGTCCTGCCCGGAACGCCGCGATAGAGTCTCGCCAGAGCTTTCTGATTCCCACTGGGTGTCCCCCGGCCTTTGCGTTGAATCGTCCAATCGGCATGGGCGGGCACAGTAGCAGATTACATCCCAGGGCTGGACACTGCTGACGCGCGCCACAACAGATGCGGCATCTGACGGTTTCGTCTTGATTCCGCGGCAGCACGAACGATCCGATTCCGTCGACTGCTCCAATCTGCTCTGCGCTTGAGCAGAGACGCCGTTTCGAAGCTTGCCGCTGGGCACGTGCCTGACAGCCTTGACCGTAATGCACTAAGAGACAGCTCGAGCTTATCCCTATTCGTCGCTATCCTCGTCCTCGTTTTCATCGTCGGGCTGGTTCCGACCTGCATTATTCGCCTGCTCTTCGACATACGCCTGGCAGCCTTCATTGAAAGATTGGCTGTCGCCGTTGCAATCTCGTTCGTCACTGATGTCGTTCCTTGYCGCCCAACTGTAGCCGGCCTCATGCCCGGAGCAATCATCCGTGCAGTCGTAGCCATGGAACGTCTCTTGCGCCGCCGCCGGAATGGCGAGCGAGCCGACCAGCGCCAAGGCACCTGCCGCAACAACGAATCTAATCATCATACAAACTCCGATCAAATCTCGGTGTCCGGTATTTTAGGAGGGTGGCGAAGATGAGGCTGATGGTCTGGGTACTTCAGGACCAGGCTCCGGCGCAGTTGCACTCGCCGGCAACGGCAAGCACGATGCCGAATCAGGCAGCGGCCAAGCCGGGGAACATTCCCCCAAACCGAAGCGTCCTTAATGCTCTTGTTGGCACAGATGGCGTTACCCGCAGTGGGAAAGCACGAAGGAATTCGTGTCTCTTGCATGTACAATCGAAAAATCCGTCGGGATCTAATCTAGGCATCGATCTGGAGCGAGAACCGGAACGCGCCCGCAACGCGGCCCGCAGCCACGCCAGCTGAACACCCCGCAGAATTGAATTGAATGGACAGCCGATTGACTGGTCTGCCCGTTGTGTTTCGCTGATCTGTCTAAAACTTGAGCGACATACGACGGCAACGCGGAGCGCCCGGCGGCGCTTCGGCGCGGGACCGCAGCGTGCGCGTCGTTGGCACCACTGTTCGGCTTGTAGAGCTGCGGATATCGATCCCGCCGCGCTCTATCTCCATGGAACTTCGCGGCGGCCTTTGCCGTCCTTCATGATGCCTGCGCTTCGAGCAGTTAGCGATTACCAAATCGAGACTAGATCACCGTCGGAAAAAGAAGCTCCCCGACTGCTCCCGCCTTCGCGGTGCCCCGGTCGGCCGCTCGATCGCAAGCCTCGTGCGGGGCGGCAGATCTCCCGCCTGCAGTTCGAGGAGGCGCTGATCCACCTCCTTGTCCTCCGCGGTTAGGCGATGGTTGAGGCGAAGGTAGTCCATCCAGGTCGGCGTGTGGAATGTCTCCGTCCAATGCGAGGGTTCCTGGAGGTCGCGCTGGAGGTTCCAGTGCCGGGCGCCGGCCCGGCTCTGCACCCGTCGGCGTTCCCGCATCAGGTCCAGGAAAGCTTCGACGTTGGCCTCTGGTATCGGGTACTCGATCTTGACGACAATCGGGCCGCTTCTCGACTTCAGGTCGAGGGCGAGCGCTGGCGTTTCAAAGCCAAGTGAATCCTGGTCGGCCTCTTTCCACTGGCGGATCGGGAGCAGCAATCCGGTGGCGGCGACCAACAAGAGAGCGCCCGCAGAGATCTCCAGCGCCAGGGCGAGCGAATAGTTTTCGGCCACCACGCCCCACAGCCAGCTTCCGGCCGCGACGCCTCCCGACGAGAGGGCCGAGTAGATCGAGAGCGTGCGGCCAACCACCCACCGCGGGCTCGACAGTTGTACGCTGACGTCAAGCCCCGTCCAGGTGACGACCCAGCCCGCACCTCCCAGCGTCAAGGCGATAGCCGCCACAACCAGCGAAGGCGTGAAGGCAAGCGCCAGGCAGCAGGCGGCGCAGGCGATGCATGCGAGCGTCGTCAGCCGCTCCTGTGACAGCGCCCGTCTCAGCGCGTTGTTGGAAATGCCGGCGCACAAGGCGCCCACGCCAAATCCGGCCATCAGGACACCATAGGCGATCGGCCCTCCGTCGAGTTGGTCGCGAGCAACGAGAGGCAGTAGCGCGAGGATGGAAATGCTCGTCAGTCCGAACAGAGTTCCACGCGCGATTGCCGCCTTGATCTCACCTGACAGCGCGGTGAACCGGGCACCATCGTGAATGGCGGTGGTCAATGGCTCACGGGGAAGAGGCGAAGAGCGACCGTTCCATTTATTGAGTCCTATCGCCCACAGCATTGCCACATAGGTTAGCGTCGCCAGTGCAAAAGCCGTGAGTGGTCCGAAGGAGGCGACTACAACGCCGCCGAGCGCCGGACCGATGCTTCGCATGGCATTGTAGCCTACCGAAATCAGCGTGACCGCGGCCGGAACTTCGCGCTTTCGCAGGATGTCTCCGACGGAAGCATGCCAGGCCGGATCAGTGAAGGCAGCGCCGCATCCGGCCAGGCAGCTGAAGGCGAGGATCAGCCAWGGATTGTAGAATCCTAGCCCGACAAGCGCGGTCAACATGATCGACGACACAGCGATCACGCACCAGCCCAGCGCCATGACGGTGCGGCGGCTGAAATTATCGGCGATGGCCCCGGCGAAGATCGAAAGGATGAAAACGGGCAACGTCGTTGAGGTCTGCACCAGGGCCACCATTACGTCCGATGTCGAGATAGTCGCCATCAACCAACTGACCGCAACCGTCTGAAACAGCCAGCCCAGACCGGACAGCTGTGCCGCGAGCCAGATTGCGCGAAACGTGGGGTTCTCCAGCGGCGCGAATGTCGCCGACGAAACCGAAGCCGCGTCCGTGCGCGCCGCCCTGCTCATTTGGCAACCCTCTCTGTTCGTGCAGGGTTAGTTGGAGACTTCTCCTCGGCGCAATTGCCTCTGGAGAGTGGCAGGATCAGGGCATTATAAGTGCTGAACCGAAGTAATTTTCGTTGGCTGCTCCAAAGCTAAGACGGAATGTTCTGGCGGCATACCTGTCCATCGAGGGCCGTAGGGCCAATGAACCGTTCTGCTACATGTTTAAGGTGTGACTAGCGCGTATGCCTTGGTGTCGGTTGGAGAAGCCGGTATTGAGGAGAGACCTCACACAACATTCATTGCGTTCTGTAGCTGGCTTCATTAATGAAGCGCTTCTTTGCCTACGTCACCCCAACCAGGAGCACTCCGTGACAGAAGAAGTCGAGAACAATACTGCCGCTCTCATAGAGCTTACCGCGGACGTCGTGTCGGCGTACGTGTCGAACAATCCGGTCCCCGTTGGCGAGCTTCCGGGCCTGATCGACCAGGTGCATGCCGCGTTGAAGGGCACGCTGGGCGCCCCRGTCGCGGAGCCCGAAGCCCGCCCGCCTGCCGTTCCCATCAAGAAATCGGTCACGCCCGACTACATCATCAGCCTGGAGGACGGGAAGAGGTTCAAGTCGCTGAAGCGGCATCTCGCGACCCACCATGGCCTCACGCCTGACGAATACCGCGCCAAGTGGGGCCTGCCCGCAGACTACCCGATGGTTGCCCCGAATTATGCCGCGGCTCGCTCTGCTTTAGCCAAGACCTTGGGGCTCGGTCGAAAGCCTGATCAGACAAAGCAGGCTGCCCCTGCAAAGAGGTCCCGCAAAAACGGCGTGGGCTGATCGTTGTTCGGCGTACTGACTTGAAAGGCGGGGGTCACCCGCCTTTCGCTCTGTGTTCCACAGCTTGTCCAGGGCTTCTGCCGATCATGTCCCCGCAGGAGTTCGTCTGCGGGCGCCGCGCTCGCCCTCGGCTCGTATACATGTGCAAGAGCCAGTCAGCTTGCTTTGCTGAGACTGCCGGCTGAGGATTTCCCGGTGCGGCGGTCCTGCTCGATCTCGTATTTGACCTTTTGCCCATCAACGAGTGTCGAAAGACCCGCACGCTCCACGGCGGAAATGTGAACGAACACATCAGCGCCACCTCCATCGGGCTGGATAAATCCGTAACCCTTCGTGCTGTTGAACCATTTTACAGTCCCGGTGGCCATGAATTCTCCTTCGTATCGGTTGCAGCGTTGGTCTGCGCAAGACAGTTAACACCTGACTTGGGGATAGGCGCAGCAAAAAGGACAAATCGCAAGACCTTGGATCGATCAGGAAGATCAACGATCAAGAGCGGATAGGAGCCTGAACGGCGATGCGCCAGCGCTGCCCCGCGAACGCGATCACGACTTCGACGGCGGCCGGGTTCGAGATCGGGATGGCGCCAAGGGTGCGCCCGCCGCAGACGATCCGCCACTCCTCGTCCGTCGAAAACACGGCGTAAAAGTCGCGGCCAGCCGTAGGCTGCTCCCCGATTTCCCTAGCATGGTCGTACCATCCGGCGCCTGCTCCAGCAGCCGATTGTCCGCCGAAGCCATGCCGCGCAGCAGCTCTATGTAATCGCCCTTTCCCAAAGCGGAAAGCGGACCAACCGAGCATTACGCTTCGAAAAGGCGATCAGCGCAAAGCCCGCCCTCCTGTGCGATTAAGGAGAGCGCCTGGTGCAGCGCGACGGTCGCAACGGCTTCGACGATCGAAGGAGCGCGATCTCAACGGTTGCCCGCCGAACGACCGAGACGGGCCGAAAACCGAATGGCAGCTTCACGTCTTTGGGTGGCAATAGGGGACGTTTTCCATCGGAGGTGGCTCGACTTGACCGTTTCCAACCATTTGGAATGGCGGCAATGCGCCGTACTGGTGTCATCTAGAACGATCTGAACCATCCCCAATTCATACGGATCGCGACGTTGGGGTGCGGTACAGAACAATGCGCCCTGTCGGAACGAGTTGGGAAAGAAAGTCGAAGTCCCGGATGTTTCCCGTGAGTACGCTTGCACCCAGTTGCCGTGCCTGCAGGAAAACCAGAGCGTCGTTGAGGAACTTGCGTTCGTGACCTTCGCCCTTTGGCAAATTGCTCATTCGGAAGAGCAGACCAGCGAGGATGCCGGCTTGCCCCCAAATGGCAGTATCTGGGGCATGAAGTCTGTGCTCCGGTACGTCCGCGATCGTGGCTTGGATCGTTTCCAGAACAGCCTTCGTAGAGGTATGCTTCGGATCCAGTCGGCCGAACACGTGTGTCAACTCGGAAAGGATCACCGCCGAATGGTGGCATAGCCTATACGTTAAAAGCGTATCCACCCCTGCCGGCGATCGACCCTGCAGAACATCCAGATAGACGGTGGTGTCCAGAAACAATGGACCGCCGATAATCGGTTCGTCGTCGCTCCATGGCAGATCGTCATCCGCCCGGCGCGCGAGCGTTCCCTGGCGTTTCTGGGGCTTGAGTGCTCGCAGAGTTTCGGAAAGATCAAATCCCAAGGTCGATATCCGAGGGAATACTGCCTTTGCGCTTGACGAGACGAGCCCCGAAATCGTCCTCCAGCGCCAGGCGCGACAGCGCAAGCTCCAACAACTCGGTGTCCGAAGTGACGTGGGCGCGCTTCTTGGCCGCGGCGATCAGGTCCGACGGTACACGCCCCGACAAACGCGTGTTCTTAGCAGAGCCGAGCAGACCAATGGCCCTCGCCTGCTCAAGGACGAGCTTGTTACGGGTCAGCGCGACCTTTGCTTCGCTGTCTGCAGCAGTATGGATTTGAGCACCCATGCCAACCTCCTGTGTTGAACATAACGTAGCTTACGTTCAACACATTTGCAAGGAGCACTCGCTTACGGTGTCAATTTCTATGTCTGCGCCTAGGACTGCTGATAGAAGTTTTCATGTCCTTGAGTCGGTTCCGAACCGCCTGGAGGCGAGCCGCAGCGCCGGCGCTGGTCGGCGCAGGCGAAGTCGCGGGCTGATCGAGGCGAGAGTGCACACCTGCACGGCGATCAAGCCGCTATGGCCCGGACATAATTCAGATTCTTGACCCCGACAGCGCCACTGTCGCCGATCTTGAAGCCGCTTTCGCTCAACAGTCTTGCGATCGTGTCCATGTCGACTGAAGCGAACGGCCTGAGCTATCTCGGGCCGTTCGCCCGATCCCGGTCAAGTCATCGATTCAGAGCGCTGATGAACGTTCGCTTTTGGCCCTGTCGCCACCTCCAAACTAACGAAGTTACCTGTCCGCTTTCAGGAAGCGGAAGAACTGAGACCGATGGCGGAGGTTGGGGCGCATTTCTGGATCGTCGGCGACCTTGCCTTCTCGCAAGTCAATAGCAACGATCCAATCGCGATACATGATGGCAGAAATATCATGCAAGGCCCCGGCGATCTGCGCGAGAAGACGCAAGTCGTCGAATATATTTTGGAGAGAGCGCGTCTTTGGTCGCCCTGGGCGTTCCAATCATGTTTGTCATGTCGCGCTAATTCTTGTGTCAGGTTCGGGCTATTGGGCCAAAGAATACGCTCTCCTCGCTCACCACTTAACATCGAGGTCGTCGTCGTAGAGCATACTTGGCATCATACCCATCATCACATGGTCGGGCAGGATACGGGTAGCCCGTTTCCTATGCACTTCGAAGCCGGGATATGCATCCTCAATGACCTGCTTGAAGAACGCCTCCGTGCGAGGCTTCACGCATTCCGAAATTTCCCACAGAAATGCGTGAACGGCCTCGTAATCCGACACGACCTCTTCGGGCCGATGAATCGCTTCGAGATGCTCGAAGAACCTTTCGACATGGTTTCCCGGCGTATTGAAGAGCGGGCGCCTGCCGTCGAAATAGACCACCTCGATCTGCTCGCGGATAGGATCGACATTACCGTGCAATGCGAAATTTCTCTTGTCGATTACGCGCATGAAATGCGCATAAGCGTTGGTGCTTTTGTCGACATCGCGTGCAAAGCCATCGCAATGCTGGCTGAGCAGCGCGAGGCGGTCAGGGATCTTGGCCCGTATAAAGGCCTGATAGGCTTCCGGGGCGTTTCGGATTTCATCGCGCGTGAACATGAGGATCACCATATTGATGAAGGCCTCGGCCATAAACGGCATCAGAAGGTGGAGCTTTAGACAGTTGCCAAAGAGATCGTTTGCGCGTGCGGATACGCCTTGCATGGCTCTTTCTAAAGTTTTCAGCCGCGATTTGGCAGTCGGCGATCTTTTCGGAAAAGCCGTCTTTGCCGGAGCATCAAGAATGGCTGCGTGCAAATCGGCGCACAGGCCTGCGATACTGACGAACTTATTCTGAAAGACGACGAATTTTTCCAGGCTTTGCAGCACCGCGGATTTCTGCGGGCCGATTCTCGCATAATCATTTCTGATGCCGACAATCAGGTCCCGCCACTGCTTGTGCGTGAGCGCATCGCCGACCATGATATGAACTTCGCGCGACATGCCGCAGATATACACGTCGGTCTGGCCGGCCTTGAGGTTGTAGTCCAAGTGTATCCAGTTATCGCTGTCATCCTTGCGCAGGAAGTTTTGAAAACCGTTCGGTTCGCCAAAGCGAGCCTTCAGATAACAGTAGATGTCTACCGGCCTGAGCCGCGACCGAACCGCGAGAATGGCGCCGCCTTTCTTTTTCTTAGATTTCCTTTCGCGCGTAATCCATTCCACTACTTCCTGCCGGGTAGCTGCTCGCCATTCGCCGATATTGAGGCAAGCAGGTTCTTCAACAGTCTTCCTCTTCATTCGCTGATGGGACTTACGCGCGATCATCGCGAATATTCAGCGTATAACGTGTGTGCCGGAGTTCACCGGTTTTTGTTAGCGCACCTTTAGCCACCAAGTCCTGCAAGTCCCTTGTTGCCGTGGCGCGGGATGCCTGAGTGATGGCGATATAATTCTCGGCGCTGAGGCCTCCTTTAAAGCCGTAGATACCTTCCCGGAACATCCGGGCGACGGCTTTTTCCTGGCGTTCGTTGAACTGACCCCGGTGGTGCTCGTAGAACTTGGCCTTGGCAACGGAGAATTCGACGCGGGCGAGCGTTACGCGCTGCGCTTCTAGGATCGTGCTGGCGAAGTAGATCAGCCAATCGGTGATTGCGTTGTTTTTGTTGCTGGCCTCCAAACGATCGTAATAGGCCTTGCGGCGACGCTCGATCGTGTAGGCCAGGGCGATAAGGCTCGGCTCGCCCAGATTTTGCGCCAGCGCCTTTTCGCAAAGGGCACGTCCTATGCGGCCGTTGCCGTCTTCGAACGGATGGATGCTCTCGAAATAAAGGTGCGCGATACCAGCGCGTGTGAGCGCGGGAAGCGGAGTCTTGCCCTTGGGCGCGGTATCGTTGAACCAAATGGTAAAGGCCTCCATCTCGGCTTTCACGCGCAATGAGGGCGGCGCCTCGAAATGCACTTTGGGTTTGTCCAGCCGGTTAGAGACGATCTGCATGGCATCAGCATGCTGGCGATAGTTGCCGATCGTCCCGATGCGCCGCTCGCCGGACATCACCATCTTGTGCCAAGCATAGAGCGTGCGGTGCGAAAGCGGGTTGGCAAAATGCAGATACACGTCGGCCATCATTTGGGCGATGCCCCGCTCGGCGGGCGGGATGCGCCTGTTCTCGCCTCCGAGCCCAAGCTGCTGCCGCAAGGATGATTGCAGGCTTGCCCGGTTGAGATACTCCCCCTCGATCTCCGATGTCTTCAAGGCCTCTTCGCTGATTAGATCGATGCGTATCTGGTCGCGGTCATCGGGGCCGACATGGCGAAACACGCCCAGGAACTCGCCCGATCGCAATAGGAACTCGCTTTCCAGCGGGTCCAGTGCCATCTTGTCATAGGTAAAATGCGGCCAGTCGGCCTGCTCCCAATTCCATGCCATGAGCTATAGAGCGCCTTTCTATAACTCGTAATAGCGAAAAATGTGAGCTATAGCAATCTTATCTATGCCTCAGCCGGTATGCGGCGGCGATGCCGAATACGGGCTGAAAGACACTGGACGCTGGCGGCAACGCGGGCAAGTACCGCCCGCAGGAAAAGCCACAGCGGCCAGACCCGCTACTCTGACCAGAACACCGAGATACACCATGGCCCCGCCGCAACCACTGGTACACTGGCGGGCAACGGGCGATGACTCGACAGTGATCCTCTTAGGGTAACCCCGAACACACGTCCGACTGCTTCCGTGGTGCTTCCGTGACGTGTTTCCCTCCCGCTTTTCGCGGAAAAGAGGCCTTGCTAATCGCCTGTTTCACCTTATAAAAATGGCGCACCCGACAAGATTCGAACTTGTGACCTTCGCCTTCGGAGGGCAACGCTCAAGCAGGCGCAACGGAACAGGTCGTCGATGATAGGCGCCGGCGGGCTCGAACCGAACTATCGCGTGGTAGATAGGGATCTTGAAGCGACTGGTGCATCCAAGCGAGATCATGCCCTGTCGCACACGGTGCGGGAGTAAAGGCTCTCCCCAAGTCTGATCCTTAGCAATGTCGAGTCACTACAGGCCCGCCACAGACCCGCCGATGTTCCGCCCCACCCTATCCGTTTCCCCTTTCCTTCTCGGCCTTTGCTTGAGTCAGGCTGCCGCGATTGACGCTTGAATGACAGTGCGTTCGTCCGGCTCGTCCTCAAACGGACGTGTGCCGATGATGTCGCGCCCTTGGTCGCCTCCGGTCCGGCCGAAGCAAGCGAGATCAGTCCAGCCATCGCAAAGATGGTAGCACGAGGTGTTCGAACTCGGTGCCGCTGAAATCCTCAAGGTAAAGTGAATCGCCTGTATACCTCCTAACTCCCAGAGCTGCGGAGCGGATTGATGATCTGAACATCCTCGAAGTCCTTTTCATTGTTTGTCACGACGACGCAGTGATTGGCCTCGGCGATCGCAGCGATGATGGTGTCGAGCGCGCTTCTGGGGCGTCCCTTCGCCTTCCCACCAGCCATAAGACTGGCCCAGACGAGGCCAGCTTTCTCGTCAAACGGCAGGACGCGACCGGCGAACAGCGCTTGCGGGCCTTCGGGGCCGGCGAACCAAGCTTCAAGGGTGCTCCGCTTCCTGCCTTTCGGTTTCTCCAAGATGCCTAGACGGATTTCGGCCACGGTAAGCGAAGCAATGAAGAGGTCGTCGTCTTTCTGCGCGCCCATCCATGATAGCAGCGAGTGCGACGGCTTTGGCTTAATTACGTTGCTAATGATGTTGGTATCAAGAAGGTAGCGGGTCAAAGCTCGACCTTACGCCCCTCTTCTTGCGGCCGGCTGAGGTCGAGATCCGCGCCAACAAGAGGTGAGCGACGTAAAGCCGCGAGAATGCCCCCAGCTTTCGGAGGCTCCCCCGCCACCGCCTTCTGTATGGTCCGGCGAAGCTGCCCGGCTTCTGGACCTTCCTCCGTCAATTTCCGGGCAAGGGATCGGAGTAGATCGCGGTCGGCGTCGAGCGCCTGGATTTCGAACCGCGCGATACCTCGCTCGGTCAGGCGGGACCGGTAGTTTTCGAGGGCTCTCTTCTGCGCAGCGTTGCTCATCGCGTGCCTCCGTTCTATATCCAGATATATAGCCGTGTTTTCTTTGGAGCGCAAGGCTGGTGGACGTGTTCTCGACCACTGTAAATAAAGATGGACCATCCAAGGCATTTGGGACGCTGGGAGCGTGCCACCGTGGGAAGACGCCCCTCATTCATGGAGGCGATCACAAAAAAATCATTGCTACGAGGATGGTCGACCCGTGCCCCGCCGCTGCGGACTCGCCGACACTCCGGTTCGGCTCATCAGCGGGGCGGGGCAAAGAGCGGCCGGGCCAGCAGTCGCGGCATGCCTCGTTGACCCGTCGATATAAGCGCCCAGGCGATTGCTGCAGGGCCTGCCGGTCGGCGACGAAGGTGTCGAGGTGCAGCAGCTGGATCAGGGCCGTTCGCCCTCGGCCAGGCGTGCGGCCAGCGCCCGAGTGGCCTCAAGCATTGTTGACGGGAAGGAAGACGAAATCGGCCCTGCCGTCGCCAAGAACGCCGCGCAAAGCGTCCGCCGCATCGGCAGCGTCCAAGGCCAGGCGCAAGGGACGGGCCACTGGAGGCTCCACCAAGCGGGTCCGGGCGGCGATGTCGGAATTGGCCCTGTGCAGTTCCCCGCCATGCGCAGCGTAATCGGCCGCGATATGGTCGTCTTCGAGCCATTGCGTTGCGCCGAGCGCCAGCCGATGCGCTGCAGCGCCCGCTCCGGCAACTGGCCCATTCCGGCAGCCTGGGGAAGTCCTGCAGTCTGGCGCCGGATCGGCCCAACGCCAGGGTGCGGGACGACACCAGCCGACGAGGCGACGCTGGAATCAGCGCTCTGTGCTCAAAGTCAGTCAATGCTGCGTGGCAAGCCGACGTCGGAACGGCTGTGCCTCGGTTTTAAGCAATCGGAAGTGGCCGATCTACGATGTCGGAGCGTCAGCTCCAGACGCCACAACTCGACTTATCTTTGCGGGCCGCGAGGATCGCGTGCGCCGCAATTTCTTTTAAGCTACGCCTAGACAGAAAGGCGGTGGCATTAGCGCGAGGAAATAGGCGATGCAAGCTCAAGCGATTCGGTGCCTTGCTAACCAGCATGGAAGCTGCCGCTCATCCTTTAATATCGGTGAGCGGTGGCCCGACGATCATGACGGTCGGGTCGGCCGACAGAAGCTTCCTAGCCTCCGTCCTGACATCCTCTAGAGATACTGCTTCGATCAGCGCAGCGCGATTTTTGATATAATCCATGGCGAAATTGTCGCGCTGCAGCCCGACCAGTGTCGCCGCAATCGAATCTGAAGACTTGAGGTGGTTAATCGCAAACGAGCCGATCAGGTATTTCTTAGTCGCCGCGAGCTCCTCCTCGGTCGGCCCCTTCTCGGCCATCTCCTTCACTACCTTGCGCACGATGGCAAGCGTCTCGGCGGCGCGGTCGGAGCGTGTCGCAGTCGCCACCACCAGCGCATGGGAATGCTCATGGTCGATCAGACGGGAGCTGACGCCGTAGGCGAGACCGCGTTTCTCGCGCACTTCTTCGAAGAGCCGCGAGGTGAACGGCGAGCCGCCGAGGATCTCGTTCATCAGCACGGCGGCGTAGAAGTCGGGTGAGCTGGGCTTCACGCCGGGCCAGGCGAGCTGCAGCGAGGTCTGCGGCAGGTCGTAATTCACCTCCAACTGCTGGCCGAGCCTGGGCGTGACGTCGGCCACGGGGGCGAGCGTATCCACCTGCGGCAGGTCCCCGAATACTTCGTCCAGCTTGCCGCTCAGTGTCGCAGCGTCGATGTCGCCGACAACAGCCACATGCAGGCCGCGGCGGGCGAAACTGGCCTTGCGGAAAGTCTTGATGTCGGAGGCGGTTATGGTGGCCAAGCTTTCCTTGGTGCCCTCGCCCGGCCGCGCATAGGGATGCTGGCCATAGATGGCGCGCAGCCAACGCTGCTGCGCCACCGTGTTGGGATCGCGCTCGTTGGCGAGGATGCCGGAGAGAATCTGGCTGCGGATGCGGTCGATCGGCGCCTGGTCGAAGCGCGGGCTGTTGACCGCCAGCTGCAGCAGCTCGAAGGCCTCGTCTTTCTCCTCCGACAGCATGCGCATCGAGCCGTAGGTGCCATCGCACGCTGCCTGAAAACTCATTTCGGCGCCGGCATCGTCGAGCTTCTGCTGGAAGGCGTCGCTGTCTAGGTCGCCGGCGCCTTCGTCGAACAGGCCGGTCATCAGATTGACCAGACCCTCCTTGCCGGCGGGGTCCTGGGCGCTGCCGCTATCGAAAACGAAGCGGAGGGCGATCAGCGGTATCGAATGGTCCTCCACTAGCCAGGCGGTGACGCCCTTCTTCGACTTGACCTCCTGGAAGTTCATCTCGGCGCGCGCTTCAAGCGCCGGCAGCTGCAGGAAGAACAGGGCAAAGCACACGGTGGCGATGGCGCGGCAGACCTTTCCTTCTCGCTTTTCAGGGGAAGGAACACTGCTCATCCGTTCAAGGGCAAGGGTCATCATCAATTCCCCACCTGTTGCTGCGGCAAGAGATAGCCGGTGGTCGAATGGTCGAGCACCAGGTAGCGGGCGGCCACTAGCTTCACCTGCTCCGCGGTGACCTTGCGGACGCGCTCGGGCCTTTCCTCGACGTCCTTCACGTTGCCGCCGCTGGCGAGCGTCGAGCCATACATGTTGGCCATGTCTTTCTGCTTGTCGCGGGCAAAGATCATCGAGCGGACATAGCGCGTCTTGGCGCGCTCCAACTCGTCGCCGGTCACGCCGTCCTTGACGATGCGGGCGATCTCGGCGTCTACGGCCGCCTCGACATCGGCAAGCTTGGCATCGCCGCGCGGCGCGCCATAGACGGTGAAGTTGGTGTTGTCGAGCATGGTGCTCTGGAAATAGGCGCCGGCAGTGGAAGCGATACCCTGCTTGACGACGAGCTGCTGATAGAGGCGGCTGTGATGGTCGCCGCCCAGGATCTCGGCCAGAAGATCGAGCGCCTCGGCCTCGACGGGCTTGGCCGTATGATAGGATGGCACAACCCATTGCGTCGAAAAGCTCGGCACCGACACGCGCGCATCGGTGAGCGTGACGATGCGTTTGGTGTTCTGCTCCGGTTCGATCGGGCGGATGCGCGGCGGCAGATCCGGTCCGCGCACGATCTTGCCGTAGGTCCTTTCGGCCATTGCCTTCACGGCGTCGGGATCGACATCGCCCGCCACCACCAGAACCGCGTTGTTTGGGTGGTAGTAGACGTCGTAAAACGCCTTCGCGTCCTCTCGGTTCAGCTGTTCCATCTCCTGCATCCAGCCGATTACCGAAATTCGGTAGGGCTGATTCTGCCAGAGTGTGGCATCGACCTCCTCTTCGAGCACCGCCTGCGGATTATTGTCGATGCGCGAGCGGCGCTCCTCCAGGATCACGTCGCGCTCGGTCTTGACGACGTCATCGGTGAGGATGAGGTTGCGCATGCGGTCGGCCTCAAAACCCATCATCTGCTCGAGCGCCGAGGGCGGCACCGTCTCGTGGAAAGCGGTGTAGTCATAGTAGGTAAAGGCATTCTTGGAGCCGCCGATCTCRGACACCGTGCGATCAAGCTCGCCGGCAGTGTGATTCGCGGTTGCCTTGAACATCAGATGCTCGAAGAAATGGGCGATGCCGGATTTGCCGGGCGGCTCGTCGGCACTGCCGACCTTGTACCAGACCATGTGGGTGACGACTGGCGCGCGATGGTCAGGAATGACGACCACTTCCATGCCATTGCGGAGCAGGAATTCGGATGACGACCATTCGCCGGCCATTGGCGACCTGATCCCCGTGAAGACTAAGATGGTTACCAGCAGGGTCTTGGAAACCCAGCCGCCGGGGTTTGCAGCGGACATCGTCATGAATCTGTTTTGCTCCTTGGTGTGCCACGCGTTCGACAGATCGGGTAAGCATAGAACGTGCCAAGCAGAAATTACTTTCGGGCAACGCATCCGCACCCAAACCGACCATGTCGGTTGTCGGACATTGTCGGGTTTCACTCCCCAGCCTTAGCCGATGCGATTGTAAGGGAGTGGTGGTTCAGCACGTTTCCGTTCACGCCGGGGGGACAGCATGCTGGTGCGGTTTCGCTCATGTATTTGGCCGGCGGTAGCGGACACGGTCTCTCCACCTTTCCGCAGCGTCGGTTGGGTCACCGTGCCAACCTAGATCGAGGCGAGAGTACCACCAAATGGATACTGCCCCTCCGAACCGGAGCTGCTTTGGCGGTGCTTACGGGTAGCAGGCCAGACGCCTTGCGGCCGGTCCGCTGCAGCAGCGGTTGATCGACGACATGATCTCGCGCCAGTTCAGCCAGGAGACGCAGCGCAACCACCTCCGCGATGTCGGACGGTTCACGACCCTCTTGGCCGGTCGCCGGACACGGCGACAGCGGACGATCTGCGCCGGTTCCAGGTCGGGCAGGAAGATGACGGCATTCAGATCCAGGCCATGAACAGGCATCGTGCGGCGCTGCGCTTCTACTTCATCCATCGTGCGGCGCTGCGCTTCTACTTCATCCATACGGTGGACCGCCACTTCGCCGCCTGGCTTGGACTGACGCCAAAGCCCCATTCGAGCGATGGCAAGGAGCGGCTCCGAAGCCGCGCGAGACGCGTATGGTGCCGGGCAGCCTGGGCGGCAGTACGAATGGGCCTAATCTGGCGGCGATTCCATGGCTGGCGGTTGGCGCGCTAAGCTATCCTTGTTCGCCAATTGCTCGAGTTCCGCCTCATCGGTGACGCCGGCTCGATAATGAAAGATGATGTTGAGCGCCCGCTGTTCCCGGTCAGTTCTGGATTCGGCAGGAACGCCGGTACGGTCAAACACGCGGCCAAGCAGCGCGACTTCCTCGGGAGTGAACACTTCCCCGCTAAATGGCATAGGAGCTTCCTTAAAATCGAATGCAGGCGCTTCGTGCGATTCTGATTAGCGCTCCACCCTTACAATTCCGCGACGACCGATGCCAATCCGAAACCCCGGTACATGACTCGCCCCGAGTTGCAGAGCGGATCACTCGCCTCAATTTAGCGGTCGGGCCAGCGCTTGGTTACGGCTTTTCGGTACATTAGCGTTGCTCGTAAACAGTATGCAGGCGGACATGAGGCGGTTAGGCTGCTGTGGTCGCCCGCCGGGTTGCCCTTAAGTTCGCGAACGCCCGGTGCTTCTCGTCAAGCCATGGGCTGAACTTGCGCAGCGCCGTTATTTATGTCGCGCGCAATCGAACTCTCGCTCAGCTTGGCTGCAGCCCACGCGCGGTAGGCGACAAAAAGCGCCTCGTCCGGGATGCTCGCGACCGCGCTTGCGGCTGCGCTTGCACGACGGCAGCTTGGTGCCTGCCTCGGCGGACCCCGTATGGCGCGTGCCGGTCAAATCGCCTGTTGATTGAGCGCAGGTCGATACGCGTCTGCGACGTGGAAGGTTCACGCTTTGGGGAGCACCCTCGATCCAACCGCCATGTGAGCCGGTCCGCCGCCGGGCAAGCCGGCTGTTTGGAACGGCTTGCCGATGCTGGCCCGGCTGCAAGGCGTTCAGATGCTCCTGAACACTCGCCTGCCCGGTCTGCTGCTGTTGCAAGGCTGCGTCGTCTGTGCGGGCGAAATCTGAGACGCGGGACGGATTGATCCATCCGAATCTCCTTTGCGTGTTCCGAGCCGCTCAAGCCGGCCTGGCGGATTGATTCTATGGGGCTTAGCTTTCGACAAGCTGACGGATGAGAGCGCTGCACATGGCAGGCTTGCGGTCATGTGCGTGCCAGGCAGTCAGGACGAGATCGAATGGTCGGCCTTTGCATCGACGAGCGCGTGATCTTGGTCGTGAGCCCGCCGCGGGAACATGCAATCATCGTCGTCATCCGCTTTTTGCCATGGCCGCATGTTGGCGAACGCTGACACAGGAGTCGATCATGATGAGCTGGCCGCGGAAAGTAAGCCGCGAACACCCTCCAATTAACTAAACAATTAGCGCAGTCTAATATTATGAAAGCGCTGTCCGCAATTACGGCACTTCGAATTCCATCACAAATGAAACCGTTTTACGCTTGCCATCATCTGCCTGGACACGTATCGCCGACCTGTGGCTCGGTTCGCTCCGTCCCACCTCGGGCAACACCCTCCTGTCCAGAGCGAACTGAGCCACACCTAGCAAGCGGATGAACCGAACAACTCGAACCACCAATTCCGGGACCGCGCACTTGATTCGTCTATGCCGCCCGGCGCGCTGCCTGCGACGGGTTGCCTAAACATCGCTGTGACGATCGTGACGCCGCTCCCCGCTGATGAGCCGAACCGGAGTGTCGGCGAGCCGTCGTGGCAAGCTTCGTTGACCCGAGTCGATATAAGCGCCGAGGCGATGCTGCAGGGCCTGCCGGTCGGCGACGAGGGGGTCGAGGTGCAGCGGCTGGGTCCGCGGCCGTTCGCCCTCGGCCAGGCGTGCGGCCAGCGCCCGGGTGGCCTCGAGCACAAAGACGCCGCAATCAGCCGTTCTGGCCAATCCCTGGCGAACTTCGGACAATAACCTCTGAATCTGAGCGAGCGAGCCTATGATCGGCGAGCGCAGTTCATGTACACTGTCGCGGCGGACTCTCTTTCGGCATCGAGGGGCCTTCCAGGCGCTCGAGAAGCCGTTCGGCGGGATCCGCGAGGGGGACAGTTCCGCCGTGAGGCCGCTCAAGCCATTGAGCGAGAGATTACCGCCATCGCGCAATCCGCTCTCCTGTCGCCTTACTTCGGTTGGCGCCAGCGACCGCCGGCTCACCGTCCAGTAGACGGTTACGCTAAAAGAGGAGGAACACGAGTGTCAGAACGAAGGCTGAGACTTCGGCGTCCATGATTCTTGACGGCGGATCGAGACCGCGAGCGCTTGGCGTTTGGCACTGTCCAATGTCCGACAATGTTGGAAATGCGACTACCAGAGTACAAGCATCGGATTGAGTTAAAACGGTTTCTCGTTGGCACAGTAAATGCGCTGCCATCCGCAACACGTCACTGAAAAGGAGAAGACGTTTCATGGTCACCCCACCAATGCCGCCGCCGCTGGTCTTCTGAAGGCATCCACACACGACGGCCTTTTCGTCAATTGTCGCCACCCAGCCACCGGTCCGGCGGGCATCGCTGCCCCCCACTACGCGTCCGGTATAAAGCTCCTCCTCATGTCAATCGCGAACATCGCCCGCTGGCCTGCTACCACAAACCTCACAGGAGACTGTTACCCGTGACGGACATCAGACACATTGCAGCGCACGCGTGTAATTACACAAACTTCGATGCGGTTGTTGTCGGCTCCGGGCCATCTGGATCGATCGTCGCCCGGACACTTGCGGAAAAGGGGTGCCATGTGGCCGTCCTGGAATATGGAGGCCCGGCTTGTCCTGGCGCCATGCTCGGGCCTCATCAAGAGGCCTACAGCAAGGCACTCACTTCCAATGGCCAGGCCGATGGCAACCCCTGGACAGCCTGCTGCGTCGGCGGGGGGATGGGTTTCTACAACGCGATAACGTTCAGATACCGACAAGCAGATCTGTCAGCTTCCCAATATCTTACGACTGACATGGCGATTGACTGGCCGATTACCCTCGAGGAGCTCGAACCCTACTATTTGGAGATCGAGCATCTCTTGGAGATCAGTGGCGCGAATGGGTTTCCATCGTATCCACCCAGTCCGCGTGGGCTGATGATATCCAATGCAATGCAGGAACTCGGCATAAGATCAAAAACCATCCCACTAGCAATCAGGCCGCCAGGGACCAACAAGGGATGCATCAATTGTTCGGCTTGCGATGAACTCGCGTGCCCTACGGATGCGAGAGCATCAGTGCTTGCAAGAAACATTTTGGATGACTCCGCCCTGCCAGGGTCAATCTCGGTTCTATACGGCTGTTTCGTCAACCGGATCCAAATGCAGAACGACGGTCGGGCTGGAGCTCTTGAGTGCTATGTGCCGCTCTCATCGGAACTGATCCGTATCCCAGTTGAAAGGGTAATCGTCTGCGCAAACGCGATACAAACAGCGGCATTGATGCTCAGGTCGAAGGGTGACCATGCTCCAAAGGGAATAGGAAACGACTCCGGCCTCGTTGGACGCGGCCTCTCGTTCAAGATTGGTGGCTACTCCGTCGGCTACATGCAGCGAGCCGATCGGGGCTCCGATGCATTTGCTCCCCACTGGGGACCGCATTCGACCGTTTATACCGATGAGTTCTACGAACATAACGGCGCGCCATGCAAATTTGGTGGGCTCATTTATGAAGCGAATTTCGCTTCGCCGAATGAGAACGTAGGCGTCGCGCGCCTGCACTACATAGCCGGAGAAGAGCCATGGTCGCATAACCGCGTCGCGCTTGACGAGGCCGCTGACCAGTACGGTACCCCTTATATCCGTTTTGAATACCGAAGCTCGGAAAATGACCGTGCACGAAGGAATTTTCTCGCCGACCGCGCGGATGAAATTCTGCGCCACCTTGGCGCATTCCGCATCGAGCAAGAGCCATATTTCCCGGGAAAAGGCAGCTCCCACCTGCACGGCACGATGCGCGCCGGTAGTGATCCGAGGAACTCGGTCGTGGACAGCTGCGGCAGGGTCCATGGGTTGACCAACATCCATGTGATGGATGGCTCCGTTATGAACTTCGCCGGCAACAGCAATYCGACCCACACAATCATGGCCAACGCCAGGCGAATGGCTATGTCACTCGGTAAAGGCGCAATTTAGATGCTCGGTCCTGGCTCCATGGACGGTGCATTTTTTGCCGCTTTGCAGCCGGCACACGGTTGGGACGGTGACATGACTGCACAGCTCACTGACCCAGCCCATGGTCGAATAGTGCGCGAAGGCATTTCACACCACAGAAAGAGCCGGCCTTTCCAATAAGCATCATTGGGGCTGATATGGGGTGGAAAGCCTTGAAAAATCGCAGGAAAACCGCAACCGTTAATGTTCACCTCGACGACTATGATCACGTAGCCTTCGATCTGGACGGAACCCTTGTAGATTCGGAGGCTGTGGTCGAAAGCGCACTCCGTCGATGGGCACGGGAGGAACGGATCTCTCCGGATAACGCGGTGCGAATGTCGGCCGCCCGCCGCGACGTCGATTTAGTGGCGGCGATCGCGCCCGATCTCTCGCCAGAACGCGAGGCAAATCGCATTGCGGGTTACGAAGTTCAAGCGATGGGACTGTTGCAACCGATCGAGGGCGCCGTAGAGTTCTATAGCTCTATCCCAGCAGAAAGGCGATCTATTGTCACCTCTTCGGCACGGGTTTCGGCCCTTGCCCGCCTTGAGGCGGCTGGACTCTCCTGGCCGCGGATCATGATTGCAGCCGAGGACGTCAGTCAGGGAAAGCCGTATCCGCAACCCTATCAAACGCTGTTGAGAATGCTGGGCATCGCAGGCAAAAGATGCTTGGTTTTTGAGGATTCCCCCACCGGAATTGAAGCGGCGATCGCGGCAGGCTGCGACTGCGTCGGCGTCGGCCCCAATGCCAGAGATCATCCTGACACAAGGGATTGGATAGAGAACTTTGGCGAGGCTTCCTTTCAAACCAGCTGAGTTGAACCTGCTCCACAGACCTAAGGGAGGGGCCACGAATGAAAGTATCAACGAAACCCCGCACCTCACTTTTTGATGAGGTGCTGGTAGAAGGCTCGGTACTTGCCCATTACGTGGCGGAGCGAAACCATTATGAGGAACTCCTCGACGAACTATTTCGTTCGTCCGGAGAAGCTCGTAACATGATCGGCAGCCGCTGTATTTGGCACATAAATTCCACCGCATTCGGCGGCGGGGTGGCCGAAATGCTTCCACACCACATTTGCCTGCTTCGGGAGCTTGGTTTTGATGTGCGTTGGCTCATCTTTAAGCCGAAGGAAGAACAATTTTTTCAATTCACCAAAGCGCTTCATAATTCTCTTCACGACGTCAAGGTGGCAGGCGTGAATGATCTGCTCCCGCATTATCTTGAGGCATCGCAGAGAGGCGCTGCGGAGCTGGAAAGGATCATCAGGCCAGATGACTTTTTGGTAATTCATGATCCGCAGCCTCTTGTTGCAGCCGCGAAGTTCCTTGAATCTCATCCGCACCCGGCTATCTGGCGATGCCACATCGGATATCCGAAGCGCACCCCGACGGTCGACAAAATCTGGGAATTCTTCGGTGAATACCTCCGTCAATTCCAACGCATTGTCCTAAGCGACAAGGAATATGCCTTTGATACTGATCTGCCCATAGATATCATCCCGCCATCCATCAGCCCATTTTCAAGCAAAAACCGTAATTATGAAGGGCCAGCGGGCCAGGCGCTAGACCATTTGGTTTCGTTCAACAGCCAAGAATTCGAGCCCACCCCTTCCCTTCAGGACATTCTCGGCTCACGGTATTTCCTTCATGTATCCAGGTGGGATGGACTGAAAGGTATTGACCGGATTATCGCCGCTTACGATCGCTTTGTGAAAACGGCGCTCGCGGAAGCCTACGATACACGCCTGGTGATCGCGGGACCGGATCCTTTGGATGTTGCCGACGATCCTGAAGGACGGGAGTATTTCGAGAAATGCGTCCTATTATGCACTCAATTATCAGAGGAAGTGCAGCGGCGGGTGTATTTGGTCTGTATCTCGATGAAGGACCACGACGCAAACGCGGAAATCGTCGGCCGGCTGCAACAGAACGCCCATGGAGTATTTGCTCTATCTCGCGAAGAGGGCTTCGGCCTTACGGCAACAGAGGCTCTGTTCCGAGGCAAACCCGTCGTAGTGTCGTCCGCCTTTGGTCTCAAGAGGCAGGTCGTAAATGGGCTTAATGGCGTTGTCCTCCACGAGCCGGACATCGAGGATAAAGCTGCAGAAATGATGCATCGCCTTGCAGTCGGTTATAGTGATTTCGAGGAGATGGCCAGAACCGCACGCGAACACTGTCTGCGCTCGAGCACGCAGATCTCGCAAATCCCAAAGTGGTATCACTCGATGCAATCCGCTCTCTCCAGTTTCCAGGTGCGTTAACGGATTCGTTCAGTCCAAGAGTCATCTGAGCCAGGCGGCGGACGTCTCCGCACCGCAGGACACGTATGGTGTGAACCGGCTGCGAAAAAATGGACGTCGATGGTGGCGCAGCTCGATCGCTTGGCACGCGCTTGGCCCTGGCAATTCGGCAAGCGGCGACAATTCCTCACAAACCGGTGTTAAAACTTTCGGCATAAAGCGGGTCGGCGTGATCTACGTCTTTACAACTCTGCTCGAGATCGACGCCCCTGATCGGCCTCTCCTCGACTATGGAGGGTGCTTAACCGACATTGGATTGCCGCCGATCGGCGACGAGGTTGTTGAGGCGCAGCGGCACGTTGCCCGCCCGGTTACCGAGAACTTTGTAACAAATATGCCAAATTGTCGTTCCGAGGGTCAGCAAGTCGACGATGCGGTGCGGTCAGACAACACGCTAAATCAGGAATTTTTGAGTTGGTACGGCGCTTGCTTGGTCAGAGCAGCATCCGATCGCTTGTGAGGGCGAGATGGAGAGCTTGCCCACATTAAGCAAAAGGCGAATAGAATGCAGCGAACTGAAGTAGAGCGATTCATCAACGATCTTGGAGCAAAAAGCAGTCCGCTCGCAAACCTCAAACCACGCGCTGGAGGGCTTGCATCGATTGTAGCGGTTGGAAAGGGCCTCGGCTACGACATCACGCTTGACGAGGTTAGAAGTCATATACGTGCGAAAAGCCAAGGAAGGTTAAGTGAGAAGCTGCGCTCGATTGCTGGCCGCAAGCGTGGTTCGAGTGTTTCGACCGGCCTTGTACATACGGTCGCGTTGGCTAATTCCGATCCGCATTTATCCATGAGCCCCCTGCAAGTCGGGGAAAAGGCCGCAACCGTCGCGGTCGTCATCGTTATTGTAATTGCTATTGCGGTCGCCAGTTGATGAAATTTAGTTCTGGCAGCTTTGGCTTGGACGAGCCTGAAGAGAACATGAAAGCAAACCTCGTCGAGCATGAGATTATGCCATCAAGCCGACAAGGGGCCGCTTCAGCGGCTCGCCTGCACGCTCGCAGCGACGGCTGGCGGCAAGTTTTTGACCGGCGCACGCCAGAGGAACGGCGCACGTTGTCACACATCAAACGCTTCATGGAGCGGCTGGCCGGTGACAGGAAGTTCCGTACGGCGCTTTCGGAGAACGTCGACAACCCTCGAATAGTGACCGCGTCCTACGGGATCGAAGTTGACCCAATGCAGATACTGCCGCTCTGGTGCGGTGACTACGTGAAGTACCGCTTCAAATCGGAGTCTGCCCCGTGGCCGCTAGCTATGATGTGGGATGAGTATGTGCGCGAGATGTTGCGCCATCGAGACCTCGTGCGCCGCCAAGGCGAAATGTCGACGATTAATCCTCGCTTTCATGCCTGGCGCGAGCGCCAGATCCGGCGCTGTAACGACGAATTGGGCGAATTGGGGACGTCGATCGCGCACCACACCATCGCATTCGAGCTCAGTGAAGGCTGCACCGTCGGTTGCTGGTTCTGCGGCCTCTCGGCGGACCGATTCAAGGGTTATTATGAATATAGTGAGGAGCATGCTGGGCTTTGGCGCGGCGTGGTCGCTGCCGCGAGCGATATGTTTGGTCCGGCGGTCCGCACTGGCTTCTGTTACTGGGCTACAGATCCAATCGATAACCCGGACTACGACCGTTTTCTGTTTGACTTCTATCAAATCACCGGCGAATTGCCACAAACGACGACGGCCGCCCCGCTAAAGGATCAAGCACTCACTAGGCGCGTGCTCGAACTGTTCGAACGTTACGGTCGCGTGCCAAATCGTTTTTCCGTATTAAGCACGAAACATCTCGATCAGATTCACGCGGCGTTTTCGCCCGAGGACCTGATGGGGGTCGAACTCATCCTGCAGGGCAAGGATGGGCCGACCGCAAAGGCTGTTACCGGGCGCGCGCGAGAGCGAAAGGAGCAGCTCAAGGCAACCAACAAAGATGAAGCAACCCTCTTGCCGGAGGGCTATCCCACGACAATCGCCTGTGTTTCCGGCTTCCTCGTAAATATGCGGAAGGGGCGTTTGCAACTGGTGGCGCCGGTACCGGGTAGCGACCGCTGGCCTCTCGGGTACCGGATCGTGGCTCAACGTTTCTTCCGGACACCTGACGAGTTCCGGGAAGGGCTCGAGAGCATCGTTGACAAGCATATGCTCGAAAGCCCACCCCCCAACCTGCCGATCCGCTTCCGCGAAGACCTGCAATACGAGGCAGAGAACCGGCACTTCCGTCTCCGCTCACGCAATACTGAGCATTGGGTGCTCGACGAGCTCGTTCCGATTTCCGTTGGCCAACTAATCGCGTCCGGCAACTATACAGCTTCGGAGCTGATTATGCGGGTCGCAACGGACGGAGCGAGCGCCCTTGCAGCCGCCGACCTGCTCGACCAGCTTTACGCGGCCGGGGTGATCGAAGAGGATCTCGACGATCTTTCCCTTGGCAGGATGGGATGACAGGCTGCATGCCGCGGGCGTCGCCATCTACGGCGACAGCGGCATGGGCAGACAATCATGAGGGGTGGCTAGCATCCACCAAGTGAAATTCGGTGACCGGTTCCGGCTAGGAGCAAATGAGCTCTAGCAGGCTTCTCTGATTGGGGTTGTTGAGGTCAAGCTCCTTCTGCTCGGCGTGATCACGCGCGCCGGCGACGAAACCTTGCGCAGCGTGCTGGTGGCCGGGGCTATCGCTATAAGGCATATCCGACGCGGCCGAGGCGCCGTCTCACCCTGGCTCGGCGGCCTACTCAAGCACAAGCCGCAGAAACTGGCTGCCGTGGGGCTAGCGGACAATATCGCGCGCATCGCCTGGAAGGTAATGACGAGCGGCGATATCTACAGAGCGGAGCCTATGCCACCAGCCTTGGGGCGCGTCGCATAGAAAGCGGCCAGACACGGGGAACATCTCTACTGTTACCGTGCTGACGTGCTGAGCTGGTGCCGGAACTTGCAGGAGAATGAGCAGTTGGTGTGATCGATCGATCCGAGACGCGGGACGCAAAGGCCCGACATATGATCGCAAGCGATCCGATTAATCGTTACTCAACATCTTGCGATAAGCGTGCCGTCCACATATGGGGTCAGCGGAGTGAGGCGTCTCAATCTGTTGGACCACCTTGAGAGAGTTCGTCCCAGGATCGTGCCTGCCGGGTTCGCCAGTTGCTGCTCGCGCTCCTGGCGAGCCTCAAGGTCGCGTTGGACGCGCGCGCTCGATGATTGGCCCGGGGTCGCGGCCGGAACGCACGGCCGCCTCTACCTCATCGGCCACTTCGGGACCTTACAGGTCCGCCACGCGCGCGCGGAACGGGCCATCAAATGCCGCCCGCCCGACAGCCCCCACTTGCCTACTTCAAATATCTTCTGTCCACCTATTGTATTGGATCCATCTTTAGTTAGTCTCCCCAAGTGTCGCTGCTGGAGCAGTACCCCCGGCAACAGCTGGCAACCGTTCCTCGCGAGGTCGGTCAAGCAGTTCTTCGGCATCGACGACCCGATAACCGGCGAGTTCATCGGCAAACATCTTGGCCACGAAACTGTGGCCTATCTCAGCATCAGCAGCGGCCACAACGGATTCTCGGTTCGATAGATGCTATGCCACTTTTTAGAAGGCTTGCGTTGACGCATCGCGCTCGAACGCGATCCTGCCATTTCCCGGGCCAGGCAAGCGAGGCAAGAGCGGCTCAGGTCTCGTAAATGGAGCGGTTGCGCCTCGGCCACCGCCCACCGCAACGTTGTTCCAGCCGGCTCATGTCGTCTACCGTGACACGGCGGCTGTTCTCGATCCGGATCACGCCGTCCATTCTCAGTCTGGTCAGCTGACGGCTCACCGTCTCATTTGTAATTCCAAGGAAATCAGAGATGCCGGCGCGCGTCAGCGGCAGATCGAAGCACGCCGAGCTGGCCGCCGGGCCAACACTGGAATCGATGTTGCGGGCGATCATGAGAAGAAAGCTCGCTACCTTCTCAGGCGCGGTCTTGCAGCCCAGAGTCACCATCCATTCGCGTGCTTCGTCGAGCTCTTTCAGCGTCTGCTTGAGCAGGCGATGCTCGAGCTCCGGTGATTGCTTCATCATCTTTTCGATTGCCGCTTTCGGAAACGAGCATATCGAGACAGTCGTTGCCGCTTCGGCATGGATCGCGCTTTTCGCCTCGAAGGGCTGTCCCAGAAAATCCGGCGCGAACCGGAGACCGACGATTTGCTGGCGGCCGTCCGAGAGGCTCTTCGTCAGCTTCACCACGCCCGAAAGCACGTTCGAATAGCTGTTGAGGGTCTCGGCATCGCCAATCAGTTCGATGCCCCGTTCGACCCTGTGCCGTGACGAAGTCTTGGCGAGCTTGGCCAAACGATCTGGATCGAGTGCGCTGCAGAGGCCACGGTGCCGTGCCTGGCAAGACAGGCAATAGACGGGGATGCCGGAACTGTGAAGACCGTGCCGTAGTGTCATTGATCGCTCTCCCGATCTGATCGCCCTCCCGGTCCCAAGCGCCGGCACGATAACCATCGACGGTAGAAAAATCCTTGCGGCAGTTTGTCATGCTGGAGGCTGACCGAAATCAGTGCTTTGGCTCATCTGTGCGTCCACAGTTGGCGACTCAAACAGGTTGACCACGACATGCGATCGGAACTTGCTGCCAGACTTGGTGAGAATGTCCCGCGCTATACCAGTTACCCCAGCACACCGCATTTCCATCAAGGTGTCGACGCGGTCGTTTATCGCGGCTGGCTGGAGGCACTCGAAGGCGGCGGGGAGCTATCGCTTTACCTGCATATTCCCTATTGCGACAGGCTCTGCTGGTTTTGCGCGTGCCATACCAAACATACACGTCACTATGCGCCGGTCGCCGCCTATTTGCAGTCGTTGTATGCAGAGATCGCGACGGTTGGCAGCCTTGTCAGCGGCAAGGGCCGAGTTCGCGCGGTTCATTTCGGGGGCGGTTCGCCGACCATGCTGAAGCCGCAGCATCTGGTGACATTGGGGACGGCGCTGCGAGACAATTTTGATTTTCTCGACGATGCCAAAATCAGCGTCGAGATCGATCCGAACGATATGGACGGAGTCCGCCTCGACGCGCTTGCCGAAATCGGCATGACCAGGGCGAGCCTCGGCGTGCAGGACTTCGATCCGAAAGTGCAAAGAGCGATCAACCGCGAGCAAAGTTTGTTGCAGACCAAGGCAGTCGTCGATGGCGTTCGCTCCCGGGGAGTAGATTCCGTGAACCTTGATCTGCTCTATGGCCTGCCGCATCAAACCAGCGAGAGCGTGCGTTCCACCGTGGCGCAGGCGCTGACCCTGGAACCGGACAGGATCGCCCTGTTCGGCTATGCTCACGTGCCCTGGTTCAAGAAACATCAGACGATGATCGACGAGGCATGGCTCCCCGGTCCGACGGAGCGGTTTGCGCAATCGCAACTTGCTGCGCGAGCGATCGAGGACAATGGATACGAATCAATCGGGCTCGACCATTTCGCAAGGCCGGGCGATGCGTTGGCGATAGCGGCCCGCGCGGGAGAATTGCATCGCAATTTTCAGGGTTACACCGAGGATCGCTGCGAGACGTTGATTGGACTTGGCTCTTCGTCCATCGGCCGGTTTCGTCAAGGCTATGTGCAGAACATGCCTTCGACCGGCGAATACCGGAGCATGACGGAAGACGGGAAGCTGGCCGCCGTCCGCGGCATAGCATTTTCCGACGACGATCGCGTCCGGGGCTGGATCATTGAGCGACTGATGTGCGATTTCGCCTTCTCGGCGATCGACTTGGTGGAGAGCTTCGGGAAAGYCGGCCAGAAGCTCCTCCGTCAGGCAAGCTCCATAGCCCTTAATGATCCTGCTCGACTGCTCGAACTCCAAGGCGACCGATTCGTCGTGCCGGCGGAAAATCGCCCGTTCGTAAGGAGCATTGCGGCGAAGTTCGACAAATATTTCGAGGGTGGAACGGCCAGGCACTCAGCTGCAGTTTGAGCATTTTGATCGTAAAATTCGCGTCAATCGCGTTTGATCGATTGCTAGCCATTTCCGCAGCACGGGAAATTGCGAGGATTCATGTGGCTGCATATAGCAGCCTGGCCTCTCATCGCGGCGCCTCAGTCGAACGCGACAACGTCGCAGCAAGCGCCGCGCCAAAACTGCGGCGACGCGAGAAACGCGCAGGATCCTGCATATCTTGCTTATGCAGGTTTCTGCACTGGCCGCTGGCGCGTGCCTATTCGACAGAAGGGCCGACGGTCAGGGTGGAGTGTCGCTCTGGGCCTACATGCTGCCTGGCAGCGACAGGAAAGCCATCGACGCAAGCTCTTTACGAGGCTGCGATCGGCATCTTGATTGTCGATTTCTTGCTATGGGATGCCGAAGGCTGTCGCCCCGGCGAGTGCTGGCTAAACGCCTCGTTTGTTGCCCCAGAGCATAACGTGCAGCTGTGGTAACACGCGGGCTTCGAACCACCTGTCGCCGGTTACGCTGTCTACCAGCCACTCCATGCGTTTCATTATTCCATCAACGTCGACAGGAGCGTCTTCATTTCCGGGGTGTGGCGGCGTGTGATTGCCGGGTTGCAGATAGACTGGAAGTCGCGGAAATCTCGCCGCGGCCTCTTTCGCAAAGGCATAGTCATTTTCGTCGAAAACAACGAGCTTCAGCACGACTTGCGGCTTGTCCTGCGCCGCCTGGAAGCATGCCTCGATAATAGCCCAATCGGTCCTCATTTCACTTGACGGCGGCTTTGGGCTAAGGACCAGCACGTCAAGTTCGGCGAACCATTCCCGGACCACGGAACCTTGGGTTTCCAGAGCAAATCGGTAGCCCTCGTCATGGCCTCGTTTGATGAGAGCACCGAAAGGCTGGATAGCCGGATTGCCGCCTGACAGCGAAACCATCAACGGGCGGCCGCCGGAAAGCGCGACAATCTTTTGCCACACGGCGTCGCAGGACATCATCTGCCATTCATCCCGGAATTGCCTGTCGACCGCATGCAGACTGTCGCACCAGGAACAGCGATAATCACACCCGCCGGTTCTGACGAAGACCGTCGGCAGACCGATGAGCACGCCCTCGCCCTGGATCGTCGGCCCGAAAATCTCACTCACGCGGATTGCGGGATGCATATCGGTCATGGCCGGCATTCGGCCCATGTTTTCGGCGTCTCGCTAACCCGCACGGCCGTGGTTTCGGGCAAGCGTGCCTTGCACCATTCATAAAAGTGTCTGGCCAGACATTCCGCGGTAACCTTTTCATGCCCCAGCACGTCATTGAGATGTCGGTGGTCGAATTTATCGTCGATATAACGTTTGAGCGGTGCCAAATCGTGATAGTCGCGGACAAAGCCGTGCTCGTTCAGTTCCTTGCCCGATAGCTCCACTTCGACGATGTAGTTATGCCCGTGCAGGCGCGCGCACTGGTGGTCAGGCGGCAGGGACGTGAGTTGATGAGAGGCTGAAAAGTGGAATTCCTTGGTGATGCGGAACATTACACCCCCCTCCTGCGCAACGCGTCCAGCCAGAAGTCGGCGTCCTCGTAGTCGGTGGGATCTGGGTGGCCACAGAGATGAAACGCCTCGCGCCGCTCGACGCACGTCCCGCACCGTCCACAGTGACGCTTGCCGCCCTTGTAGCAGGACCAGGTCTCCGCAAATGGCGTGCCGTGGCGGGCTCCATCCTCAATTATGTCCGCCTTTGTGAGATTCACATAAGGCGTATAGAGTCGAATATTCGCGTAGCCTTCGAGCGCGCAGTCTTGCATCATCTGGAAGGCGTCGATGAAGGCTGGTCGGCAGTCCGGATAGATGAAGTGATCGCCACCATGCACGGCCGTCGCCACCGCTTCCGACTTGCGCGCGGCCGCGAAGCCGAAGGCGATGGCCAACATGATGGCGTTCCGGTTGGGCACCACCGTAACCTTCATCATGTCTTCGGCGTAGTGCCCATCGGGTACCTCCACATTGTCGGTCAGCGCGGAGCCGGAAAGGCCGCGGCCGATTTCGCGGATGTCGATGATGCTGTGCGGGACGTTCAGACGCTCCGCGCAAAGGCTGGCGAAGTCCAATTCCTTGCTGTGCCTTTGGCCGTAATCGAAGGATAGCAGGCCGGCGAGTTCGTGCTCCGCTGCCACTTTGTGAGCAAGGGAAATGGAGTCCAATCCGCCGGAGCAGACGACGAGAGTCTTCATCGTTGGGGTTTCCTGTTTTGACCGGGTAGGCTGCGACCGGAGATTTCTCTGCTCTCCCAGTACCCCAGGGAGCCTCGTTTGTGAACTGAGGACGAATTTGATGCGCTGACGTGCCGCTGTGCTCAAGCGGGCTGAGCCTGCAAGAAACACGAAACTGATAGACGGCCCACCTCACTGCATGTCCAAGATCCAGGCATAACAAAATAGGCTCTGAAAGAGGCCGGAGCTTCAGAAACAAGCTTCTCGACGCTTCAATCAAGCGCCAGGTGGCGGAGCTTCGAGGACCTAAGGAACCGAGTTATGGGTCTCGAGCGGAAGCCCAACGTCATTATCTTCCCGCGCCTTCCGCCCAAGACTGGTTCGAATCGGAGCACACGCGGGCCAAGGGCCGAGCGTCACCCAAACCAAATGGGTCGGGCGTGGGCCGACATCTGTGAACAAGCCGTGTGCGTCGTTGCAATTACCCCGGTGTTGCGCGCAATTGCTCCCATGGCTGCGGATGAACTGGATTCGCTGGTATTCCAGATGGCGGTCGAAAGTGTCGGCGCGCTCTCCATAGGCTTCACTGAAAAGGCTGCGGCGATAGCCGCCAGGAGCCGCGGTATCCTACTTTTCGACGTGCGGGTGGACGGTGACGCGGCGGTCCAGCGGATCGCGGCCATCCGATATCCAAGTGACCGGACGGGCGTGCTGGCTTTGGACATACGAGGCGTGGGTATTCGCCATTGCATTGTCGGCGGGACTTTCTCGGCTTTGACCGCGCCACTGGAGAATTGGACCGGCATGCCCCTGTCGATGCAGGCAAAGATTAGTGTCGACGACCATGCCACTCTCTTCCTAGGCGCCTTGCGGGAGGCCGGACATTTGCCGATCAGCCAGCCTGATTCATAAGGGTTGGCGGAGGTGGTGAAAGCCGTTGAAACGCTGTGGGATTGGTCGCTTACGCCAATTCTAATTATTTCCGGAGACCCCACTCCTACCGCCTCTGAGCGGTTTGTCATCTGTCACAGGCAAGTCCGTGATTGCCCGTTTCGACGGCGGGATGCCGTCGTCCAACAGTGGCGAATACTGCCGGCGCGGCGCGGCCGAAAACCACATCAAGTCCTGGAAGACGCATCTCACTGGCCACCGCACATCCTCCTCAAGAGCGACGGCTAACCAGTTCCGGCTGTTCCTGCATGCCGGCGCCAACTGGCTTATGCGGGGCTTGCGCGCCGCGATGCCGAAACGAGCTCTGCCGTCGCCCGACTCGACACGCTGCGTTTGCGCCTCATCATGATCGCCGCGCGTGTGGTCGAAACGAAGACCCAAATCCCCGCCTGCACTGCCAGCATTCTGCTCGGACCGGCGCATCCTGCGCATCGTCCTCATCCTGCAACTCGCGACATAAACGAGGGGAACCCCGAAACGAACGCGCCGCAAAGCCCCGCCTGCCATCACCGGCGGATCAACCCCGGCGCCCGACGGGGCGTCAAAACGTACCGCAATGGCGACCAGAGCGCCACCTCAGGCCGCCGAAAGCTCATCGCCGTGCATCAAGCGGGCCAGGTGACCGCCGGTGATCGAGGACCTCTGGATCGTCAATGCACAATGCCCCAAGTATACAACTCAGCCAGCCTTCAACGACCAAGCTATGTTCGGACTTGTGCTTGTCAGCGCCTTGGGGGACTGCTGTAGCTGGAGCGGTCATTATAATGGCCAAGGCCGTGGCAGCATGTATCGTTCGCGGCCAGTTAGACCACAATTTGAGGAGCCTCAAGAGCCCTACATTGTCTTCTTTTGAGGTAGGCATTTTTCGTTTTCCTTTTTGATCAACACGGATTTGAAGAGGATCTGGTGTTATTTCCCGCCGGGAGAGCCGGCGAAGCAGATATTCATATGGTCGATTCATGAGTTCTCCTGAATGTTTGTTTTACGGGAATCGTCATGGCAGCCCTAGCTGACAGCCTGAAAGCGATCTGCGGGCGATCCTGTCTGCCAAGCGCAGCAACATCCAACGGAGCTGGGCGTCCCACGGGATGCGCAGCAGATTGCGTTCGGACGAACGTTATGTGAACTCCTGGGTTACCTGCGCGACGGCAATGTCGGGATGCGTATCATGGCTGTGACTATGCAATTGGCATGCCACCAAGAGGGTTGTGAGCAGCGACCACAAATCGGCGGATTCGTCCCTTGCCGGCTTGATCCTGACCCCCAGGGTGTCTGGACCTGAACACAGATTGTCGTTAATCGGACCCTCACAAAACGCTGTGACCAGCTTTAGCACCGGATACGTGAGTCCTCCTTGAGAATTGCGCGTCTGGGAGGGGCAGATCGGGAAGGAGCCTCCCGATCATCCGGCACCCTAGTCTTCTTGGAGGTTTCTATGAAGGATTCACGCATTCCCGAGCCGGTTTTGGTGGCTATGTCAGAGGGGGTGCACGTCATTCGCGCTTATCGTGAACACCTTGGATATTCGATCGAAGACGTGGCGGTGACGAGCGGGTTAGCCACTGAGGAAATCCAAAACATCGAGTCGGGCTTAAGGTACAACAAGGGCTATCGGGATCGCATCGTGAAATCATTGTCCCTGCCTGTGGGAATTCTTGAGGAGGCCGAGATGATGGGCGTTGCGTCACGAGTGGAGAATTTGCAAGTGAGTTGAACATCAATACCCCAGCTCGTGGCCCTGTTTGGCTTGATTGGCGGCTGAACCGACCCGAGCCGGTCGACCGCCCGGCGGGTCGCCGGATGCCTGCGTCAGAGCCATAGAATTTTTGAAAAAGTTCACTCCGATGCATAGGCAATCGGCGGGGCGTTGCGAAGGGTCAAGACTATTGCCGCCCAACGCATGTAGGCCGCTTAGAGTTTCTGAATACTACCCGAAAACGGCCACGGCCCCATTTCTCGGCTGATGCTAGCCGCGATCCTAGAATGCGAAGTTGAAACCTTGGCAGCCGAACTATCCAGGTCAGGGTCTTCGACGGGTATAGCGCCGTTGGCGCCGGGACATATTACCACTCGTCTCCTTTCTCGGGCTTCGGTGATGGCAGGATTGCAATGGCACCATGTGGCGGAAACGCCCGACCGTGGACGCTGGTTGTTTCCGGGATGGCGCCATTGCTTATTGCCTGCGAGGCACTGGTCTTCGATCTGGGAAAGCTGTTTCGGGACTTGGCCGAAATCAGCGAATAACCGGCTCGCCGTGGAAGCGACGCCGCGAGGGCGGCGAAACGCCGAAGCCGACTTCCATCATCAGCCTCGGGCTGTGCGCCGGTACGGTGCCCATGTGGAAGCCGAACGGATCCTCGACGAAACCAAGCCCTGCCTCTCCGGTAAGTGTCACGGCGCTTTGCTCGCCATAGACGCCCAGAACCTCTTCTGCGGGATGGCCGACGAGAAGCGTCAGTTGATGCTTGAGCGCGCGTCGCTTGTGACTGCCGCGGACATAGACATGCGGGCCGGTACCCTCGTCCACCGGCAGCAGGTAAAAGAAGAACTTCAACATCCGCCAGTCGTCAAGATCGAAGTGGTATTTGCCGAGTGATGCCAGGTTCTTGTCTGCGTCGGACGCCTGGGTGGTGGGGAAGCTCCACCAAACGCGCGTGGTGATCAGTTTCGCCTGGCCGCCCAGATAGTGTGCAGCGATATCCATGAGCAACGGATCGTTTTGGATGGCAACTGCCGCCTTGCAGCCGAGAATGCGCTCGAAATAGTGGCCGCTGAGCAACGGACGGCCGAACCGAGCTTCAGCCTGTGCATGCTCCGTCGGCATGAATTCGAAACGGCGATCGAAATTGCCAAAGCAAGGTGTGCATCGCACGAAAGCTGCAATCTCCTCATGGATAAATTTGGGCAAGACGAGTCCGGAAAAAAGCCCATCCGACTGCAGCGCATCGACAGCATCCTGGCGATTGACGCCGACAAACATTGTTTCCCGTCCTTTCTGCGACGCTCGAACAGGCTTTGCACCAAGCCAGTGCATTCTCCGTGCCGGCATAGTGCGGGCGAGCACGAACATCGGCAGCCACGCTGGATTCTCGCGAAGATCCGACAGATATGTCGGAATGCGCACGGCCATGCGACGTAGCATACTGCCGTTTCGTGCGATTGCTTCGAGATTTGTAGCGCCGGCTTTGTCGGTATTCGTAACGGTCATCAGGATCCTCAGGTATGAATGCACTTTCGACGAAGCATTGGTTCTCACTGCTTCGTCACGTATTACCCAAACCCGATTCCCGCAGCGGAAGAACGCTAGCCACGCGTCAAGTTTTGTGCAACGCACAATTTCCCTCATCAGGAAACGCAGTTAGATACTGCTTCCCTCACCAAACATCAGGATCTCTCTGAGCCACCGCCCATTAGGTGGCGGCAATGATGGATCGCGTGCCGCACTCGATTGCGAAGATTGGCCACCCGATCAGCCCAGTATTCTTCGACACGCCTTTCGCGGCGGCACGCTCATGCGGCTCCTCCGCTTCCTGTCGCGTCAGCGTCAGCATCTTTGGGCGCATCGGCAAAGACGTGCTCGGCAGCAGGGAAGCGCCGCTTGCGCACCTCATCCGCATAGGCCGCGATCGCGGCGCCGGCCTGGTCACCGAGTTCTGCGTAGCGCTTGACGAATTTCGGCCTGAATGGGGAAAACAGGCCGAGCATGTCGTCACTCACCAGGATCTGGCCGTCGCAGGCCGGTGAGGCGCCGATGCCGATGGTTGGGATGCCAATCTCGCTGGTGATGCGGCGCGCGAGCTGCTCTGGCACCTTTTCAAGCACGACCGAAAAGGCCCCGGCTTGCGCGACCGATATCGCGTCGCGCCTGATCCGCTCGGCGTCCTCTCCCCTGCCCTGCACGCGGTAGCCGCCGAAAGCGTTGACTGCCTGCGGCGTCAGGCCGATATGAGCCATGACAGGGATGCCACGAGCACCGAGGAATTGGATAGTAGCGGCCATCGCCTCGCCGCCCTCCAACTTGACAGCCGCGCAGCCGGTCTCAGCCATTAAACGAGCCGCGTTGCGGAACGCCTGCTCGGGACTTTCCTCATAAGAGCCGAACGGCAGGTCAACAACCATCAGCGCCTTCTCCAGGCCACCGCGCACGGCCTTGGCATGCATGATCATCATGTCGAGGGTGACGCCGAGCGTCGACGGCAGGCCGTGCAGCACCATGCCCACGCTGTCGCCGACAAGAACGATGTCGCAATGTCGATCGACCAGTCTTGCAATCGGCGTCGTATAGGCCGTCAGGCACACCAGGGGGACGCCACCCTTACGGGCCCGAATATCGGGCGGTGTAATCGCCCTCGAATCACCTGCTGTGCTCAATGCATGCCTTCCTTCCCCGACGTCACCCACCGCAGGTGTCGCGTTTGGCACGTTCTTGTGCAAATGCGAAGAGCTAAAAAAGCCGTGGAGCTGCGCGGTGTTGACGTGCAGACAGCTGCGTTTAAATTAAATCGATTAAGGCACCCGGCCTACCAACCGCTTTCGCCACCATGGACAAACAGGCAAAAGGAACCAAGAAAGATCGAGCGGCCGTAAAGGCCGACGAAGTCACAGTGGACCTGATCGCCTTTGTCGTCGCTGTAAACGAAAATGAACCCTGTGTCCTCACCATCGGGCAAGCGGATACGCTACCTTCCGGACCATTTGCGCTTGAGCACCGATCGCTGCAATCCGGGTTGAGGGGATGGGTGGAGCAGCAGACCGGCCATCCGCTGGGCTATATTGAGCAGCTCTACACCTTCGCCGATCGAGACCGCATCGGCTCCGGGCGCCGGCAGCGCGCTATCTCCATCAGCTATCTCGCGCTCACGCGCAAGGAACAGGCGGCGAGCTCGCCAAAATGCGGCTGGCGAAGTTGGTATGAATATTTTCCATGGGAGGACCACCGCTCCGGGACGCCGCCGATAGAGTTGGACGTCCTGCGGCCGCGACTGATTGAATGGGCAGACGGCGCCGGCGACGCGGCGACGAGACGCGAACGTCGACAGCGGACAGCGACAGCCTTCGGCTTCGACGGCCGCCATTGGAATGAGGAACTCGCGCTTCAGCGCTATGAGTTAATCTACGAAGCAGGTCTGGTCCAAGAGGCCGGAAGCGCGCGCGACGCGACGCGGCCTTCGCTGGTGCCCAGCAAATCCATGGTCGCCGATCACCGTCGCATCGTGGCGACCGGCATTGCGCGACTGCGCTCCAAGATCAAATACCGGCCGGTCGTCTTTGAGCTGATGCCGCAGTCATTCACTTTGCTACAGCTGCAACGAACCGTCGAAGCGCTCGCCGGCAGGCTGATCAACAAGCCGAACTTTCGTCGCCTCATAGAGCAGCAGGAACTGGTTGAGGAGACCGGCGAGATTTCTGTCGATACGGGCGGGCGACCGGCAAGGCTCTATCGCTTCCGCCACGCTGTCCTGGACGAGACGCCCATAGTCGGCACAAAATTGCCCGTCGCGCGGGGTTGACACGCTTATAGTCGGCATAGATATATATCCGTTATAGTCAGATGGATTATAATTGGAGGGGCCGATGAGCGGGGCGTTACCTTCAGCCGCGTCTCTTTATCGGCGCGTCTGGCGCGTCATCCCACCAGGGGAATGGGCAGCGTTCAGCGATGACATCGAGGCCATTTTGGCGCTCAAGCGCGAGCGAAATGCCGTCATCCTGGCCCACAACTATCAAACACCCGAAATCTTCCACTGCGTGGCCGATATCGTCGGCGACAGCTTGGCGTTGGCTCGCAAGGCTATGACGGTCGAGGCGCAAGTCATTGTGTTGGCCGGCGTGCATTTCATGGCTGAAACGGCCAAGCTCCTCAATCCGGACAAGACGGTGCTCATTCCGGATCTCGGCGCAGGTTGCTCGCTGGCGGATTCGATCACCGCCCAGGACGTGCGCTTGATGCGCCAGCGTTATCCCGGCGTGCCGATCGTCACCTATGTCAACACGTCGGCCGAAGTGAAAGCCGAATCCGACATCTGCTGTACATCAGGCAACGCCAAGGCGGTCATCGAATCCCTTGGCGTCCCCCGGGTGATTATGTTGCCGGACGAATATCTGGCCCACAATATCGCCGCCCAGACCGACGTCGAGATCATCGCCTGGCAAGGCCATTGCGAGGTGCATGAGCGCTTTACGCCGGCCGATATCCGCGAGTTGCGCGAAAACCACCCCGGCGTGACGGTGCTGGCCCATCCCGAATGCCCGCCCGACGTGGTGGCCGAAGCCGATTTTTCCGGCTCGACCGCAGCCATGTCCGACTATGTCGAAACGCAAAAGCCGCCACGTGTCGTGCTGATGACGGAATGCTCGATGAGTGACAACGTCGCGTTAGCGCACCCAGATGTCGAGTTCATCCGGCCCTGCAATTTGTGCCCGCATATGAAGCGGATCACGCTCGCCAATATCCGCAGTGCGCTCGAGGAGAACCGACACATCGTCACGATTGATCCCTGTGTTGCTGAACGGGCACGCTGGGCCGTCGAGCGCATGCTCTTCGTATGACCACCTACGTCCATGACATTGGCGGGGCGCCGGTCATCATCGGCGCTGGCCTGGCCGGACTGATGACGGCACTGCATTTGGCGCCACAACCAGTCGTCCTCCTTTCCAGGACGCCACTTGGTACGGATGCCTCGAGCACACTCGCGCAGGGTGGGCTTGCGGCAAGCTTGGGCGAGGACGACAGCCCTGACCTGCACCTCGCCGATACACTTGCCGCTGGCGATGGGCTTTGCAACGAAGAAATAGCCAGGCGAGTGGTCGAGGCCGTCCCTCACGCCGTCGAGAACCTCATTCGTCTTGGTGCTCCCTTCGACCGCGCATTGGATGGGAAACTGCGGCTGGGCCTCGAGGCAGCCCATTCACGGCGCCGGGTCGTCCATGCCGCTGACGCCACAGGCCATCAGTTATTTCATGCGCTGCTTGCCGTGGCGCGGCGCACCCGTTCGATCACAATCATGGAAGGGATAACAGCCCTTCGCCTGGTGGTCGCCGAGGGCTGCACCGTTGGCGTGCTGGCTGTGCTTGAGAGCTGCGCGTTCGCATTGCCCACCCGCCGCGTAGTGTTGGCGACCGGCGGCATAGGTGGCCTGTTTTGCGACACGACCAACCCGCTTTCTTCGTTTGGCTACGGGCTGGCGCTGGCCGCCTGTGCCGGCGCAGAGCTCGCCGACCTGGAATTCGTGCAGTTCCACCCGACAGCGCTCGACACGCAGCGCCGGCCAATGCCGCTGATAAGCGAAGCCGTGCGGGGCGAAGGCGCAGTGCTGGTCGACGAATATGGTCACCGCTTTCTTGCCGCGACCCCTGGCGCTGAATTCGCATCGCGTGACGTGGTTGCGCGGGCGATCGCCAATCAACTCGCCGCTGGCCATCGCGTCTACCTCGATGCCCGTCAATGCCTCGGGCAGAAATTCGCAAAACGCTTTCCCGCGATCGATGYGGCGTGCAAGCAGGCTGGCATCGACCCGGCCGTTGAGCCTATTCCCGTGCGCCCTGCGGCTCACTATCACATGGGCGGCGTGGCCGTTGACACGGAAGGGCGCAGTTCCGTCTCGGGCCTATGGGCGTGCGGCGAAGTGGCTCACACGGGACTGCACGGCGCCAACCGCCTCGCCAGCAACTCGCTGGCCGAAGCGGTTACAACAGCTGCCTGGGTGGCGGCAAGCGTGGCCGGCACCAGCGCCGGCTGGCAGTGGCCCAGGCTTCCCGCAACCGTGTCTGTGCGACCCGACCCTTCATCTGTCCGCCAACTTGTCTCGAATGCGCTCGGGATCTTTCGCAATGGCAAAGCGCTTGGCGAGGCGATCACCACCCTTCTGCCGATCGCGGTCGGCGAAACGGCCGCGGCCGACCCGGCTCTGGTGGCGTTGTTGATCGCGATCGCGGCATTTCGGCGCGAAGAAAGCCGCGGCTCGCACTTTCGGTCCGATTTTCTGGGCCGCAATCCCGAGGCCCTGCCGTCGCGAATGACGCTTTGCACTGCGTTTGAGCATGCCGTTGCGCTCAGCTGGCAGAGATCCGAACGGAGTTGCTGATATGAGCTCCCTTGCACCACTTCCCCAGATTGTCATGGAGCCGATCGTCCGCGCTGCCTTGCTGGAAGATCTGGGAAGAGCCGGCGACATCACCAGCGATGCCATCATCCCCGCCGATTGCAAGGCGACGCTCGCGTTGAATGCCCGGCAGGCCGGCGTTGTCGCCGGGCTCGATCTGGTGATGTTCGCGTTCCTCCTCGTCGATCCCGGGATCAGCATGCAGTTGCGCTGCCCAGAGGGCGGCAAGGTTTCCGCCGGGGAGACCATCGCGGTCGTAAGCGGGCCGGCGCGAAGCCTGCTGACGGCCGAGCGGACCGCGCTCAATTTCCTATGCAAGCTGAGTGGCATCGCAACGGCGACGGCCTCGCTTGTAAACGCGGTACGCGGCCATAGCACCAAGATCGTATGCACGCGAAAAACAACGCCAGGCCTGCGTGCCCTTGAAAAATATGCCGTGCGCGCCGGCGGCGGCGCCAATCACCGCTTCGCGCTCGACGACGCCGTGCTCATCAAGGACAACCATATTGCCATTGCCGGCGACATCCGCACCGCAATCGAGCGAGCGCGTCGTGCGGTAGGCCACATGATCAAGATCGAGGTGGAGGTCGACACGCTGGATCAGTTGGAGATGGCGCTGCAGGCGAGCGTTGACGCGGTGCTCCTGGACAACATGTCGCTCGATGACCTTACCCAGGCCGTGGCGATGGTCGGAGGGCGAGCGATCACCGAGGCGTCGGGTCGGGTGACACCGAAGACGGCTCCCGCAATCGCGGCGACCGGCGTCGATCTCATCTCGGTCGGCTGGCTTACCCATAGCGCTCCCATTCTCGACATTGGCCTGGATATGCCCGCGGACCGGAACTGCCGCAGGCATCTGAACTGAGGGAGAGGGCATGAACCGGGACCGCAGGAACTCCTTTGGCCGCAGGCTAACTCGCGCCACCATCTCCCCGTCCGCCGACCCAAGCCAGCTCCTTGGCGCACTTCATAGTTCTAGCGGCGAGGAGAAACCGACGGGCCAGGGGCAAACAAAGGACCGCGTGGAAGCACTTGGCTTTATCATCTGCCGGCTCGACGAGCTGCGCCAGATGGCTGCCTCTCATGGACTGGAAGCACTCAGTTGCCTGTTGGATGTCGCCTTCACCGAATCCTGCGACGCGATCAGAAGGGAGCATTCTTGCGCTCAAGCCGAAGAAAGCACGCGATAGGCGCCGAGAACGCGAGGCACCGGGGCACCGGATCGACGTCGTTTTGGAGGAAGGGATGCGCAAAATCGTTGCCGGCAAGCTGCACGGCATCCACGTCACCGAGGCCAATCTCGACTATCACGGCTCGATCACGCTCGATCCCGACCATTGCGAGGAGGCAGGCATGCTGCCGATGGAATTCGTCGAGATCTGGAACAAGAATTCGGGCGCGCGGATCTCGACCTATGTCATCCTCGGTGAGCGCGGGTCGCGCTGTTGCATCCTTAACGGCGCCGCGGCCCGCACCTGCCAGCCAGGCGACCAGGTCATCATCTGCAACTCGGTCTATGTGCACGAGAGCGAGCTGACCGCGCTCAAACCGCGTGTGCTGACCTTCGACAAGGATAATCGGATCGTCGACCGCCTGACTTATTCGGTCGAGCGCGCAGCAGGCGGAGGCTACAGCTTTTCCATACTCAATGAATCCAACGACGTACTGCGCGTGCCGGCGCTGGTGGGCAGATCATGACGGGCTCCGAAGTCCGCTTTCTTGGCTGATTAGCCAAACGTTTTTTGCTGATGGAGGTGGAATGAACGCGGAACTTGGCCCGGACTTGACATCGGACCCTCTCGGTTGGGCGCTTCCGCCCTGGACGCAAGAGGAAGCCCAGGCAGTCTACGACCTGCCCTTCAACGACCTGCTCTTCCGGGCGCAGACGATCCATCGCGAGAATTTTGATCCCAACCGGGTGCAGCTGTCGCGCCTGCTGTCGATCAAGACCGGCGGCTGCCCCGAGGATTGCGGCTATTGCAGCCAGTCCGCGCATCACCAGTCCGGCCTCAAGGCCTCGAAGCTGATGGAAGTTCAGCGCGTCGTCGCCGAGGCCAGGAAGGCGCGTGACGCGGGCGCCACGCGCTATTGCATGGGTGCTGCCTGGCGCAGCCCCAAGGAGCGCGACATGGAGGCGGTGGTCGCCATGGTCGAGGGCGTGAAGGCGCTCGGCATGGAGACCTGCATGACGCTCGGCATGGTCGATCTCGAACAGGCGCAGCGGCTGAAGCAAGCCGGGCTCGACTACTACAACCACAACATCGACACGTCGGAGCGCTACTACGGCGAGGTCATCAGCACGCGCAGCTTTGCCGAGCGGCTGGATACGCTCGAGAACGTTCGCCAATCCGGCATCAAGGTCTGCTGCGGCGGGATTGTTGGAATGGGCGAAGAGCCGGTGGACCGCATCGACATGCTGGTGACTTTAGCCAACCTCCCGGAGCCGCCCGACAGCGTTCCAATCAACATGCTCATCCCGATCGCTGGCACCCCGCTTGCCGACGCCAGCCCTATCGAGCCGATCGAGTTCGTGCGCATGATTGCGCTCGCCCGCATCATGATGCCGAAATCGTATGTCCGCCTTTCGGCCGGCCGCACCGCCATGACCGACGAGATGCAGGCACTGTGCTTTTTTGCCGGCGCCAATTCGATCTTCGTCGGCGACACGCTGCTGACGGCGGGCAATCCCGGCCAGGACAGGGATACGCTGCTCTTTCGGCGTCTGGGCATCGAGCCGATGGAACTGGAGGCGCAGTGAACGAGGCACTGTTTGCCCGCTACGAGGCGACCTTGCAGGGACTGGCGCGCAAGGACCGGCTGCGGCGGCTTGCGCCGCGCGCCGGGCTCGACTTCTCATCGAACGACTATCTCGGGCTTGCCGCCTGCAAGAGGCTTGGCGACGCGGTTGTGGCTGCGATCGCGCGGGGCACGCCGGTCGGCGCAACAGGATCGCGGCTGCTGCGCGGCAACGCGCCGGAGCATGAGCAATTGGAAGCTCACGCTGCGGCGTTTTTTGGGGCCGAGCGCGCGCTTTTCTTCGGCGGCGGCTACATCGCCAATTTCGCTATTCTGACGACGCTGCCGCAGAAGGGCGACCTACTCGTCCTCGACGAGCTCGCCCATGCCAGTATGCACGAGGGTGCGCGCGCCGGACGCGCGGAGTTCGTTCTGGCCGCGCACAACGACGTCGACGCCATCGAGGACGCGATCGGGCGCTGGCGCGCCGAAGGTGGCATGGGGCGGGTCTGGATCGCGGTCGAAAGCCTCTACAGCATGAGTGGGGACTGCGCGCCTTTGGAGAGCCTTGTGGCTCTGGCCGACCGGCACGAGGCGTTCATCGTTGTCGACGAGGCGCACGCTACCGGCGCCTGGGGACCGGACGGCCGCGGCCTTGCCGTCGCTTTTGAGGGGCGCGACAACGTCCTCGTGCTGAATACATGCGGCAAGGCGCTCGGCGCATCTGGCGCCCTCGTCACGGGCCCAAGGACACTGTGCGACTATCTCGTCAACCGCTGCCGTCCGTTCATCTATGGTACTGCGCCATCGCCGCTGATGGCCGTGGCCGCGCGCGAGGCGCTCGCGATATTGTCCGATGAACCAGAGCGTCGTCTCCGGTTGCATGAAATTATTGCATTTGCGGGCCGCCAGCTGGCCGAGCGCCTCGGCACAGCACCCAGCGGCTCGCAGATCCAGCCAATCATCATCGGCGACAACCGGCGCACCATGGCGGTGGCGGCGGCACTGCAGGCCCGCGGCTTCGACATACGCGGCATTCGTCCACCGACTGTGCCGGAAGGGACTTCGCGCCTGCGCATATCGCTGACGCTCAACGTCGATAAAGCCGCCATATCCGCCATGATCGATGCGCTTGTCGAGGCGTTGGCCCAGAATGACCAAAGGTGACATGACCCGAAGCGACATCAGCAAAGGCATAGTCATCACAGGAACGGATACCGGCATCGGCAAGACGGTGTTTTCGGCGGGCCTCGTCGGCCTGCTCGACGGCTTCTACTGGAAACCGGTGCAATCGGGCCTCGACAAGGAGACCGACAGCGAGGCCGTTACCCGGCTCTCCGGCCTGCCGGCCGGGCGCGTCCTGCCGGAAGTCTATCGTCTGAAGACGCCACTGTCGCCGCATCGTTCGGCCGAAATCGATGGCGTCGCAATCGAGGCGGCAAAGCTCTCGCTGCCGGACTTGCCAGGTCCGCTCATCATCGAAGGCGCTGGCGGAGTGATGGTACCGCTCAATCGGCAGACAAGATTCATCGACATATTCCGGGAATGGCAACTGCCGGTCATTCTTTGCGCGCGCACCGGGCTCGGCACCATCAATCACACATTGTTGTCGATCGAAGCGCTCAGGGCCCGTGCCATCCCCCTCATCGGCGTCGCCTTCATCGGCGAAGAAATGGCGGATAGCCAAAGGACGATCGCGGAATTTGGCAATGTGCGGCAGCTTGGCAGGCTGCCGTACCTTGATCCACTGACATCTAAAACCCTGAGGGAAGCGATGGTTTCGGGCTTCGATCTCTCGCCGATTGCATGGGGTCAATGATGTCGCAATCCCGCGTCTGGCATCCTTTCACCCAGCACGCGCTCGAGCCGGCGATCCCCGAAATTGTCCGGACTGAAGGCGCTTATCTCCACAAGGCCGATGGCACCCGCATCCTCGACGCTATTTCGTCGTGGTGGGTCGTCACCCACGGCCACCGCCATCCACGCATTATCAAGGCGATCGAGACGACTGCTGCCAACCTCGACCAGATCATCTTCGCCGGCTTCACGCACGAGCCGGCCGAACGCCTCGCCAGAGCCTTGGTGGATCTCGCGCCGCCGGGACTCGACTGGGTGTTTTATTCCGACAGCGGCTCGACCTCGGTCGARGTCGCGCTGAAGATGGCGCTCGGCTATTTCCGCAATATCGGCGCGCCGCGCTCGCACATCGTCGTCATGGAGCACAGCTACCATGGCGACACGATCGGGACGATGAGCGTCGGCGCGCGCGGCGTGTTCAACGCCGCCTACGAACCCTTGCTGTTCGAAGTCGACACCATCCCCTTCCCGGCCGCAGGACGCGAGCAGGAAACGCTGGATCGGTTCGAGGTCGTCTCTCGCGACCGGCGCGCAGCTGCGCTGATTGTCGAGCCGCTGGTACTCGGCGCCGGCGGCATGCTGATGTATCCGCCCTGGGTTTTGGCTGAGTTAAAGAGGATCGCCGAGGCTTCGGGCACGCTCTTGATCGCCGACGAAGTGATGACCGGCTGGGGACGCACGGGAACCGTGTTTGCCTGCGAGCAGGCGAACATCTCGCCCGACATCCTTTGCACCTCGAAGGGCCTGACCGGGGGCACCATTCCGCTTGCCGCGACGCTGGCGACCGACGCCATCTTCCAGGCCCATTCTTCGCTCGACCGGAAGAAGACCTTTTTTCATTCGAGCTCCTATACGGCCAATCCGATTGCCTGCGCGGTGGCACTCGCCAACGTCGAGATCTGGCACGACGAGCCCGTTATCGAACGGATCGCGGCGCTCGCCGCGCTGCAGGCCGCTGGCCTTCAGCGCTTTCACGACAATCCTTGCTTCACCGACCGCCGGATCACCGGCACGATCGCTGCGCTCGATTTGGGTACCGCATCCCCCGGCTATCTTGCCGAGATCGGTCCAAAGCTGCGGGCATTCTTCCTCGAGCAGGGATTGCTGATGCGCCCGCTCGGCAATGTCCTCTATCTGCTCCCACCCTATTGCGTAACCGGCGGCGAGCTCGATCGGCTTTATGACGCAATCGAGGAGGCCGGCGAACGCTTCGGATCCAAACCATGAGCAGGTCGTCGCGCATCCTCGGGCTTGGCCACCATGTGCCAGGGCGCAAGGTTGAGAACGCCGAGATTGAGAACAATCTCGGCCTCGAGCCAGGCTGGATCGAACGGCGCACAGGAATTCGCTCGCGCTTCTGGGCGACTGATGAAGACACGCTCTCGGGCCTTGCCGCGCGGGCCGGCGACATGGCGCTGGCAAATTCCGGCATCGATCGGAGCGGAATCGGTCTTCTGTTGCTCGCCACGTCAACCCCAGACCATCTCCTGCCGCCGAGCGCGCCGCTGGTTGCGCACCGGCTCGGTCTCGGCCGCGCCGGCGCCATCGACCTGACCGGCGCCTGCGCCGGTTTCATCTATGCGCTGATGTTCGCCGACGGGTTCACCCGCCTGCACGGTCGACCCGCCCTTGTCATTGCCGCCAACATTCTGAGCCGCCGCATCAACCCGGCCGAGCGCGCCAGCGCCGTGCTGTTTGCTGATGCCGCCGGCGCAGTCGTGATCGGTCCCAGCGAGGATGCCGAACAAGGCATTCTCGGCGCTTCGGTGGATTCGGACGGTTCGCGCTACGGATTGATCCAGATCCCCGCCGGAGGAAGCAACACGCCTTTTCAAAACGACCTCGATCTCGCGCAGACCCGCATGACGATCATCAATGGCCGCGAAGTGTTCGCCAAGGCCGTGGAGATGATGACGTCATGTTCAAGAGACGCGCTCGCGATAGCTGGAATGCGGCCGCAAGACATCGACCGGTTCGTCCCGCATCAAGCCAACGCCCGCATTTTCGATGCTGTCGGCCGAAACCTCGGCATTGCGGACCAGGCAATCGTCAAGAGGATCGCCGTATACGGCAACTCTTCGGCCGCAACGATCCCTCTCTCGTTGTCGCTCGTCAATCGGTCGCAGCCACTCCGGCCGGGCGAGAAAATGCTTCTGGCGGCGGCGGGTGCCGGTCTCAGCGGCGGGGCGCTTGTGGTTGGAATTTAGCCGCGCGGCGGCCGCCGACAAGACATCAACACCGTTCAGGCGAGACGAAAAAAGGACAACAGACCAATGCGAAAACTAGTCGCCGGCAAGCTTCACGGCATCCACGTCACCGAGGCAAATCTCAACTACCATGGGTCGATAACGCTCGATCCTGACCACTGCGAGGCAGCCGGGATCCTGCCCATGGAATTCGTGGAAATATGGAACAAGAATTCCGGCGCGCGTATTTCGACCTATGTCATTCTCGGCGAGCGCGGGTCACGATGCTGCATCCTCAATGGTGCTGCAGCCCGCACCTGCCAGCCTGGCGACCCGATCATCGTGTGCAACTCCATCTACCTGAACGAAGCGCATATCACAGCGCTGAAGCCGCGGATCGTCACGTTCGACCAGGACAACCATATAAGCGAGCGCCTGAGCTACTCGGTCGATTTTGACGCATCTGGCCGTTACAGTTTCTCGATCCATGATGAGGCCAATGAGGCTTTGGCGATTCCTGCGCTTGTTTCCCGGGCGTGACTTGTCCCTTGCGCCCGCGTGAGCCGATGCGCTGTTTGCCGTCCCCGTCCACGAGGTAGTGTCGTGACCCGCCGTAAGGGGGGGCTATGACGAACCTCGAGGCCATCCTTATCGGCGAGCGCCGAGGGTGCGGCGCCCCGAGATAGCGGTGAAGCCGCATACAAGCCGCAAAAAAGATCTCGACCCGATGATATGGAGCAATTCATGATCTTCCGTCAGCTGTTCGATTCCGTTTCGAGCACCTATTCCTATCTGCTTGCCAGTCGCCAAGGCGGCGAGGCACTGATCATCGATCCGGTTGTGGACAAGGTCGACCGCTATCTCCGGCTCGTGCGTGAGCTTGACCTGAGGCTGGTCAAGGCGGTGGACACGCATCTTCACGCCGACCACATAACCGGCCTCGGCGCGCTGCGCGACAAGACGCAGTGCATCACGGTGATGGGCGAGCAGACCAAGGCCGACGTGGTATCGATGCGGCTTGCCGACGGCGACAGGCTGACCATCGAGGGGCTGGCGCTCGACGTCGTCCACACGCCCGGCCACACCGACGATTCCTACAGCTTCGTCCTGCCCGACCGGGTGTTCACCGGTGACACGCTGCTCATCCGCGGCACCGGCCGCACCGACTTCCCGAATGGCGATGCGCGGCACCAGTATGAATCGATCTTCGGCCGCCTGCTCAGGCTGCCAGACCCCACGCTGATATATCCGGCGCACGACTACAAGGGCGACACTGTCTCGACCATCGGTGAGGAGAAGGCCTTCAACCCGCGCCTGCAGGTGAAGTCAGTGGACGAATATGTCGAGATCATGAACAGTTTGAAGCTCGCCAATCCGAAGATGATGGATGTCGCCGTGCCGGCCAACATGAAGGTCGGGCTGCACCAGGACGAGATCGCGCGGCGCGGCTGGGCGACCAATGCCAACGAAGCCTTGGTATTGGCAGGCAAGCCGGATGTCGCGCTGATCGACCTGCGCGAGCGCTCCGAGCGCGAACGCCAGGGYATTATTGCGGGGTCGCTGCATGTGCCTTACCCGAGGCTGCAAGAAAACATCGCTCCCGGCGGCCTGTTGCACGAGCTCGTCCGTTCGAGCGGCAAGCGGCTTGTGCTTTACTGCGCCTTCGGCGAGCGTTCTGCCATGGCGGTGCAGGCCGCCCAGGATCAGGGCCTCACATCAGCCTGCCATATCGAGGGTGGAATCGACGCCTGGAAGAGGGCGAATGGACCATTGGTAAGGTAGCTCCGCCCTCTTCCACGACAAGAAAGAAAGGGGCCTCGTCAGAAATCCATGCCGCCCCCGCCCGGCATCGGCGGGGCGGGAATTTCCTTCTTCGGCTTCTCGGCCACCATCGCCTCGGTGGTGACGAGCAGGCCGGCTATTGAAGCGGCGTCCTGCAGCGCCGTGCGCACGACCTTGGCGGGGTCGATCACGCCTTGGCCGAAGAGATCGCCATACTCGCCGGTCTGGGCGTTCCAGCCATAGCCGAACTCAGGCTTCTCGCGAACCCTGCCCACGATAATGGAGCCTTCCGCCCCGCTGTTTTCGGCGATCTGGCGAGCGGGAGCCTCGATGGCGCGCCGCACGATCTCGACACCGGTCCTCTGGTCGGGGTTGTCGAGAACGACATGGTCGAGCGCCCTTGCTGCCCTGAGTAGCGCCACGCCACCGCCCGGCAAGACACCTTCCTCGACCGCCGCGCGCGTGGCGTGCAGCGCGTCGTCGACGCGGTCCTTACGCTCCTTGACCTCGACTTCGGTCGATCCTCCGACACGGATCACCGCGACGCCGCCGGCGAGTTTGGCCAGGCGCTCCTGCAGCTTCTCGCGGTCATAGTCGGAGGTGGTCTCCTCGATCTGGGCCCTAATTTGAGCAACGCGGCCGTTGATTTCGTCCTTATGGCCGGCACCGTCGACAATGGTGGTGTTTTCCTTCTCTATCTCCACCTTGCGAGCGCGGCCGAGCATTTCCAGCGTGACATTCTCCAGCTTGACGCCGAGATCCTCGCTGATGGCCGTGCCGCCGGTCAGGATGGCGATATCCTCCAGCATAGCCTTGCGGCGATCACCGAAGCCCGGAGCCTTGACGGCGGCGACCTTCAGTCCGCCGCGCAGCTTGTTGACCACCAGCGTGGCCAGAGCCTCGCCCTCGACATCCTCGGCGATGATCAGCAGCGGCTTGCCCGACTGGACCACGGCCTCGAGCACGGGAAGCAGCGCCTGCAGGTTGGAAAGCTTCTTCTCGTGGATCAGCACATAGGGGTCTTCGAGCTCGACGCGCATCTTGTCCTGGTTGGTGATGAAGTAGGGCGACAGATACCCGCGGTCGAACTGCATGCCTTCGACGACTTCCAGCTCGGTCTCGGCGGTCTTGGCTTCCTCGACGGTGATGACGCCTTCGTTGCCGACCTTCTGCATGGCTTCAGCCAGGAAGCGGCCGATCTCGGCGTCACCATTGGCCGAGATGGTGCCGACCTGTGCGATCTCGTCGTTATTCGTCACCTTGCGGGCTTTGGCCTTCAAATCGGCGACGATCGTTTCCACCGCCTTGTCAATGCCGCGCTTCAAATCCATCGGGTTCATGCCGGCCGCGACTGCCTTGGTGCCCTCGGTCACGATCGACTGCGCCAGCACCGTGGCGGTGGTGGTGCCGTCGCCGGCGATGTCGCTGGTTTTGGACGCGACCTCGCGCACCATCTGCGCGCCCATGTTCTCGAATTTGTCCTCGAGTTCGATCTCCTTGGCGACGGTGACGCCGTCCTTGGTGATGCGCGGGGCGCCGAACGACTTGTCGATGACGACGTTGCGGCCCTTCGGACCGAGCGTCACCTTCACCGCATTTGCGAGAATGTCGACGCCGCGCAGCATGCGCTCGCGGGCATCAGAATGAAATTTCACTTCCTTGGCAGCCATTGGTTCACTCCTGTGAATGGTCAGTTCTTGTCGACTGTTTGTGTGACGCGGTTTCGGTCACGCGGCTTGCCTGGCCGAGGCCGAAATCTCGATCACACCCAAGATGTCGCTTTCCTTCATGATGAGCAGGTCTTCGCCGTCGAGCTTGATGTCGGTGCCGGACCACTTGCCGAACAGGATGCGGTCGTCGACCTTCACGTCGAGGGGGGTGAGCTTGCCGCTCTCATCGCGAGCGCCTGGGCCGACGGCGATGACCTCGCCTTCCTGCGGCTTTTCCTTGGCCGTGTCGGGGATGATGATGCCGCCGGCCGTCTTTTCATCGGCCTCGATGCGACGGACGAGTACGCGGTCATGCAATGGACGGAACTTCATGTCGTTCTCCTTTTGGACAAACAGATTGCAAGAGACTCCCCGGACCCGGCCCCCCAGGGCCAGCCGGGGTTCGCGCGACTTTTGCGGCATGGCGCGCGTGCCGAACTGGTTTTGCTCCTTTCACGTTTCAAGAGATGGACTGACTCAGGATTTCCGACCATCATGGCCCCGGTGATTTTCCCGATGGGACGCTCGAGGTTTGTCGCGTAAGCGCTGGACCAAGGTTCGGGCCGGCACCATGCTAGGCACTGYGCAAAGGGTATTTGGCGCGTATTGCGTCTGGGGCCGGGATAGCTGTCAGATGTACATCACAACAGGCAGGCCGGATTGAACGTGCGRCAAGTCATCGACGAAGACGCATCCGCTTTCCCATTTAACAGATGGAAGTGTCTTCTCGCGGCCGCAAGGATACGTCTTGGTATCCCTTCGAGCATCAATACTTAGCATATCGTTTTCGTTTACATCAAATGCGAACGCTAATGTCGACACCATAAGAAAAGCTGCTGTTGCTATGACACTTTCCATCGTCTTGCTCCATTCCGTGTTTGTTTTTGTGACATTCAATAAAAATCCAATCGAACACGCGTTATATTTCTTATAACGTCTTCACATGTTAAACAGCAGAGAGCAAACGTCATGCCAGATGCAGCGATGGCTTAAATTTCAATTAGTTACCAATTCTCCGCGCCTTGCGGGTAAAGCGGCGTCGCTATTTTGTCGAATTCCTTGCAGGAATTTGAAGGAAACCAATCGATATGTCCTCATATATTAGTTGTCGGCACGCCGAAGGGGCGAGATGCCTCATCGGACGTTCGCGAGCCGGAAGTCACGGCTGGCGACGCGAGTGGCAACAGCCATGCTCAAGCATGCTGACCGACGTGAACTGATGCGGATCAAAAAGCCAACGGACGATTCCGTTGCGCGCGAATAATCGGAACCAGAACCTGACCCGGCCGACACCACATCGGTTCGATCCAGACAAACCAGCCGGGGTCGCTGGTCGCGCCCAGCGGGCGTTTTCACAGTGGGGGCCGGACTTACGCGAGGGGTTTCCGCGCCGTGGCTCCGACCTTGGGAACCTGGCGGCGTGGCATTCGCGGGTCGGTCGAACAGGCTGTCCTTGAAGGTCACGAGCTCCTCAGAAATTGAAGAGCTTTCATGCCGCAAGCCTCTCATCGACAATTTGCGACAGGTGCTTTGACATTGTGCGAGGCGCGACAAATGCCGGGCATGCGCCACTCGATTGACATGCGTCTAAAGAGTTTTCTTTGGCACGCATGTTGCTTCGAGTGTCGCTAAACGCGTCTCGCGGAGAGTGTTTCAATGTTCGCACCATGCTGCCTGCTGGGATCAGGCCGTACCGTAGGAACTCCCGATGCAGAAGAAGCAAGCGGCCGCACTGCAAGCAATGGCCGGGCAAAGGGCTGCACAGGCACTTTGCCACGATCATCCTCTCGCCTGGAGACCAACTCTGCAGTCGGCCCAACCTAGCCAATTTAGGACGTCCGCGACCAACCCGAAAATCAACACAAAGGAGAATCTGCCGATGCGGCGAGTGCTTATAACCTATATCGCGCTTTGCGGTCTGTCGGCGAGTGCGGCCGCTGCCGACGGCGCGGTGTTCGCCGACCCGGCAGTGCGAGCCGACGCAGTGGCCCCGGTCTTTTCATTCGAGGGCGGGCTACGCTACTGGTACAGTAACGGCGAAGCATCGAAGGAACTTTACAACGTCGACGGCGCGGAGATGGTGTCGCGGCTCACATACGACGATCTCAGTGTCCTATCGGGCGAAGTCTTCCTCAACGCGACCCACGATCCGACTGGCATCTTCGTCAAGGGCTTCCTCAGTGCGGGCGGGATCCCCAAGGGTTCTCTTACCGACGAAGATTTCGTGCACCCCTCTTTGTCCATGAAATCCTATTCGAGCACGTTGTCGGATCAGCACAACGGTCGCATCACGTATTTCACCGCCGACCTCGGATATAATTTCTGGAACACGCCGCGGTACCGCATGGGTGCTTATGTCGGTTACAATTTCTGGAACGAGAGCTACCATGCCATCCATTGCGCGCAGCAGGCGGCCAATCCGGGGATTTGCGTACCAGCCATTACGAACAATATGGGCGTCATCAGCCAGGATAACGATTGGCATTCGCTGCGACTCGGCCTGGCCGGGGAGACGCAACTCACCGAACGACTCAGCCTTTCCGGTGACGTCGCAGTGCTGTTCACGCAGCTTGACGGCAAGGATCAGCACCATCTGCGCCCAGAGATCAATCCGATTCCCGAGGACGGGAACGGGAATGGCGTCCAATTCGAGGCAATGTTGAACTACAAAGTCACGGATTTGTTCAACATCGGCTTCGGCGGCCGCTACTGGCGCGCATCAGCTATTGGCGCCGCTCATTTCGAGGAGACGCCGGGCGGTGGTAGCCCGGCGATCCAGCATTGGGAGGTTGAACGCTACGGCGTGTTCGGCCAGGCTAGCATCAAGTTCAACTGAGAAAGCACCGCCAGCGCCAAGTTGCCGTTGGACAATCGCAGTCCTGTTGGATGATCAAACGCAGCCGATTTCGCAGCAGGCTGAGTCCGGCGAACGGGTACGGCAGCCGTGAGGCTCGTGTGCAAACGCACACGCCTTTAAACCCTGTCACCGTAGCCGGACGAAGGATTGTAACACGGGCAGCCAAGCAGAGCGCCCTGCCCTGCGAGGTCAAAGGCGCTCGACACGTTGGCAGCGCCCGTTCTCGGGCGTTCGCAGTCGTGCTGGTTCCCTGCACTCATGCCTCGTTAAGGCGAGCCGGTCGAGAAAAGCAACGAATGCGACAGCAACCGCGCGTACCGCGAAGCGGTGCTGCCGCCCGTATGCGAACAAGACCGTTTTCGATGCCCTCGTCCTTGGCCTTCAGTTGGGTCGAGAAAACGGCAATGACGCTTATGGCCTGGGCCTCACCGCAAGGTTCACATGCCCAGTCTCGCTCATGACCATTATGTCAGCGTCATGCGGCACCCACCTGGCGTACCGAGCGGTGTCACCGCATGATGTCTCATTCATCGAAGCTCACAACAAACAAAAGCTGTCGCCTTTGAACGAAACCTGTCGCGTATCGAACACGCGAACCATCCAAAACCCTGGCGTTTTTCGTGTGCGGCTTGATCTCAAGGCAAAATGAGAAGGGAGCGCGAACCAAGGTCCGCCGGCAAATTGGGTGTCAGGCCGCAGCTGCATCGCCAGGATGGCACGCCACTTGCGTATGCAACTGTGGAAGTCGTTGTGAGGGTCTCCCCACAACTGACGGACATAACTTTGGCGGTTGGCTCACAAAGGGTGAACTAATGTGCTTTATTGCAGCAATTCATATATTAATAAATGCCAATATTATTTGATAATATGATTTAGCTTCATCGCCTTTGTTGTTGAACCGTTGCCATGACTGGTTCGTCGCGCTGCGGATGGCGCAGCGCATTGCGCCTCATTTTTAGATCGCAGGGATAAGCGGAGGATCCGCTCTTCGACGTCCTTCCTCTTTTATATGTTTGAACGGAGATCAAATGAACTTCACGAGTCTTCTTCTCGGCTCAGCTGCGACCCTCATTGCCGTTTCCGATGCCCGCGCCGTCAACGCCGAGCCAGGCGCGGGCGAATACGTCAAGATCTGCGACGTCTATGGCGCAGGCTTCTTCTATATCCCAGGCACCGAAACCTGCCTGCGCATCGGCGGCTATGTCCGCTATGACACCGCCTTGGGTGACGTCGGCTCGTTGGATGGGGCAAAGGCAACCGACCACGAGGACGGCAGCACCAATGCAACCTGGAAGAAGAATGCCCGCTTCACGGTGAAGACCTGGACGAACCGGGAAACCGAGTTCGGCACGTTGAAGACCTATACCGAAACCCACATGGATTTTGGTAACCTCAACGATTATTCGGATCCGGGCAGTACTCAAAACTATGCCTCCAATAGAGATCTCAGCCTGACTTTCGCCTGGATCCAGCTTGGCGACCTTCGAATCGGTAAGGACTGGTCCGCCTTCGACATGTTTATTGGCTATCCCGGCAACGTGCTCAATCAGACGCTCGTTCCCTACGGTGATCTCGAAACCAATGTCATCCAGTACTACTTTGGCGCCGGTAACGGCTTTTCGGCCGTGGTCTCGCTCGAAGAAGGCGAAGGCGTGGCCGGCACCATCGATAGCTACGTACCGCACGTGGTCGGCGGCCTGAAATACGCGCAACAGTGGGGCGCAATCACCGGTGTTGCCGCTTACGATAGCAACTACGGATCTGTGGCTGGCAAAATCCGCCTCGACGTCAATATTACCAACGAGCTGTCGCTATTCGGAATGTTCGGCTACGGCTCCAATGGCAAGCTCAACGACGATTCCACTAACGCAATCGACGCTCACGGCCGCGGCTTTTACAAAACCTGGGGCGGCAACTGGGCTTTCTGGGCTGGCGCCACTTACAAGTTCAACGAGACGACTTCGTTCAACCTTCAGGTCTCGGGTGATCAGCTCAAGAACTATGGTGTCGCTATGAACGTCGCCTATACGCTCATTCCAGATTTCACGGTCACTGCCGAGGTCGACTATGACCACTGCGGCGACTTCGGGGTCGGCATGGTGGATCCTTCCAACGTGAACTGGACTAACGCTGACAAAAACAACAGCGTCGGCGGCATCCTGCGTTTCCAACGCTCGTTTTAAAGGACGAAGAGTTGCATCCGCTTAATTGAGCGCCGCAAGGCGAGATTGGAAGCCTCTACCACAGGCCGGATGACGTTCGAGATCCGGACATGGGGCGATTCTGCGGGCGACATTCATGCTCGGGCGCTCATACCGCGGGATGCATGAGCCTGTCGATCCTGCAAGGAAGTCCAGCGTCGCCGTCGGCTCAGATACGTCGTTGCACGTGGGTTCGTCACCGATCCGCCGCATGGCGGCGTTCGACCGTGGGGAATCCCGACCCGTCCAGCATTACTGAAACCAAGTTGCCCTCCGAAGGCAGAGGTCCCAACTTCTTGTCGGGTGCGCCATTTTTATACCGCCGCAGGGTCCAGCTTTATCAGGTAGTTTGGTGCCAAATACTCGAACGAAGCGTCCGCCTGTTCAAACACCGCCTTCATCATCGCGGTTACCGCATTCTGAACCGGCCCATCCCCTGCGATAAAGTCATGTGCATGGTCTATCCCAATCTCGGATATTGCCTTTTCGTGACCGGCCTTGGATTTTAGTAACGTGGCGGCGCGGTGGACGAAGCCGCCCTGGGCCTGGGCAATCCCGTCGGTTATTTCGACGATACCACCCGGACCTCCGGACCTAATGAATAAGGCCGATTTGCCTTCATAGTTTGCAGGGTCGCCATTACCACTCTGAGCGGAAGCGGCATACGCGGTGAGGAACCGTGTCGCGAACTCGGTCAGTTCCTTGTCCTTCATCTGAGGTTTGATTCTTTCCGCGGTCATGCACATCCATCCGATCAACCGGCGCAAACAGCCTCTAGCCACGGTTCAACACCGCCGTGAGTTGAGCCACTAGTTTCTCACGGGCTTCATGCGGGAGCTTGTCTAAATTCATCTGCTTCCACCGCACGGCTGGCAGCGCTTCAGCACCGTCCACGTTCAGCAGCGACCAATCAGGTTCGCCACGCTTAAATCCAATTAGGAAGTCTTTGTGATCCTTTGGCATGCTTCCCACTACCGTAGCGATTAACATTTCGCGTGCGGTCAACAAATCAACAAGAGCCACAGGCTCTGCCGTCATGCCATCGAACCCTTGCTCGAACTCCTTCGCAATGTCTTTGCGGCGCGGGACAATGACCTCTGAAATCGGCCTGTCATGGCTGATGAGATAGACAACGAAGGCGCGGCGCAGATCATCATCGATCCCTTCGTTTGCCAGCAGATCGCGAATATCGAAGAGATCACGCGGGTGCTGCCGGTCGAGCGCCGCCATTATTTTGCCCGCGTAGAGATCGGAAAATGAGACGACATGTGTTTCGGCATATCCGAAGGCGGCTTCCACGGCGGGTGATACTGAGCGCACGGTTGGTTCAAAGACGCAGCCGCGCAAGACCGGGGTGACTTCGATCTTAATCTGCGCATCGGGTCTTTGAACCGTCAGCTTGGTCACGATCTTTTCGCGGACATTCTCCACTTCAGTTACCMGCAGTCCGCGCAGCGCGGCGCGAATCGCTGTCGCTACGCGTTTCATTGCAGCGTCGATTGCAGCCAGTGACTCCGGTCTTGGCGCGACAGGCAGATAGGTCAGATCGATATCAACAGACAGGCGCGGCATATCCCGCACGAAAAGGTTGATGGCTGTTCCGCCTTTCAGGGCAAATTCTTTTTCACCGGCCACGAATGGCATGACCTCGACGAGCAGTGCCACCTGGCGCTGATATTGTTCAGACAGGGGCACCGATATCCTCCGGTATTGTTATGAGATATTTCGGATCGAGCTTTCCGMCCTTGACGAGCATACGTTTGCCCGTGCCGAGATCGAGGGAACCGCGATCTATCTGGTTGAGCCAGACATGATTGTGCCGCTCGGCAAACCAGAAAAATAGCCGCTTGACCTTAACGCTCTTGCAGTCGGCAAGAAGGCTTTGGAGCCGTTTCGGACTTAATGTACGCAGGCCGTCGACGAGCATATCAACTTGGTGAAAGCTCTCGCGGTTTGGCAACTCGTCCAGCAATTCGAGCAGCGCACGTTCGGTCGTCGAGACTTTCATAGGCCAGTCTGACGATCCCGGTAGCTCGCGTATCGAGCCAGTAGCCGATTTGAACAGAACCTGTGAGCGATGAAACCGGAACGTCTGTTTCAGGGGAAGTTTTGCAAGCCAGCTGGGGGGCGCCTTGGTGCCATATAGATGTATCTTCGAGAGGCCGGACGCTGACACGTAGTGGCTGAATCCCTGAAGATCTAGGGCGGTGCGCCCGCCTACGATCAGATCGCTTCCGAGCAGCTTTTGCAGAGATACTATGACCTTTTCCCAGGTCAATTCGCCAAGGGGCCGCTTGTAGGTGCCACGCGCCGGCTGAACCAGCCATCCCGCCGAGACGTATTGGCTGCGCAGGCTGGTTGAATAGCCGTGACGCTCCATCCAGCCCGCATCGACAATGAGGCCCTCGGGTAAGGTGCGTTCTAGCTGGTTTAGCTTTCCGTCATTTTGCTTAGTCATACTTAGTAAAATAGCACATATTCAAACCAAACTCAAGGTTTGCAAATGCCGCTATCTGCGTAGCCATACTTAGTAAAAACCAATAACTTCAAACCAGCTTACCCTATGGGCCCCCTCTCCCGCGCCGATAGTCTTTTGGCCGGGTCTGCTTTCGCGATGGCGGCGAGCGTGCTGGTCAGATATGCTAAGGGATCGACGGCACTAATGCAGATTTATGCCGACCGTCGAACTATGCCGAGCGCCTCTTCTGATGGGGACGGTCCGCGCGCGCTCCCGGCCAGTCCCAGCGGGGAACTGGTGGTCGACACTCGGCATAGTTCTCATTCTCAAAGGGCATACAGGAATTCCGCAAGCCGGTCGTTTGCTCGAAATCGCTCGGCCTTGACGCGTTCGTACGGCCTCAGCTTGCGAGGGCGGATTCCTTCAGTTTCAAGATGTGCATGAAAATACGTCAGCGCCGTTTCGATCGCCTTATGGCCCAGCCACAGGGCAATGACAGAGCAATCGACGCCCGCCCCTGTAGCAACTCCATGGCAGCGCTGTGTCTCCTATGTCTCGATCGATATAGGAGACACACCTGTGCCATGCACACGCTGCAGGCGACCGGGATGTCCGTAAGGTCTCGCTCTGGCTCGGACGCGCCAGCCTCCAAAGCACGGAAATCCACCTGCGGGCCGACCCGACCGAGATGCGCCGACAACCCAGATGACGCAGTATTTCCGGGCAATGGCGACGTCCCGAGCGCCCTGAAAAATCGTGACCGTCAAAATCGGTCTCGCCAACGCTAGGCGGTCAGTCAGGTAGGAAACCGCTTTGCCGGGAACCTCAGCCGTCGAGGTGGCGAAATATGCGAAGGCTGCGAAAAACTTCGGCTGCACCGCCAGTCCGAGCCTCGAACCGACCGGCTTGGCATTCACGAATTCGATGTCGGCAAACGAAAGGCTCCATTCCTTGGCCAGCGACCCGGGCGAAACACGCAGATCTCAGGAAGGTTCTAGAATCCATTTTCGGCAAAGTCTGGCTTGGAGCATCAATTTTCAGGGAGTAGGTTCATTTTTCATAGTCCCTGGCCGGTTTGAACAGGAATTCGAGAGAAGAGCCCAATTTTCATGGCGGCGGCGCCCGCACGCCGAATTCCTCTATGCCTGCGTTCCACGAACCATCGAACGGGATCTTCCCAACGAAACCGCGTTTCTGCAGCGCTACGATCAGTTCCGGCAACATGTGGATGCCTTTATCGACATGCCCGAGCGGCTGATCGATCTGCTCTTCCGTTTCCTCTACCAGAACGGCGGCCAGCTATCGAACCGCGCCCGCGAAAAGGAATTCGCCGCGCTGACGAATGACGAGGCAGAGCGGATCGAGGAGATCTACGCGCAAACCTTTGGTGCCGATTGAAGGCGTGATCATCGCAAGCACCGAACTTTCAGTCCGGTGATTTGACAATCTTCTTATCCCTTCCCCGCCCTCTACTCGTGCGCGCGATTTGTCGCCGCCTTATGCGCGAACTTTTCCCGCAGTTTGATCAGCAGCCGATCAGCGCCGCGGTCTGCCCGCTGCCTGAAGGCGCTTGACAAAGCGGCGCTGGCCCGGTCAATTCGCAAGCATTCACCAGGGGAGTCCCGGCAAGGGGCTGAGATACTGCTGGCTTTGCGGCGCAGTGACCCGTTGAACCTGATCCAGTTCATACTGGCGTAGGGACGGTGCAAGCGCTTTACGGGAGTTCATGCCCGAAGACCTGTCTCGGCAGGTAAACCGAAGCGTCTTTTCATCCTTCCGGCACAGAACTGGGTCTCCAATGCAACGAGCAAAGGAGCCTCAAATGAATGCCTTGACCCCCACCGTATCGACCGGACCGCTGCCGGCGTCGCGGAAGATCCACAAATCCGGCGCCCGCCATCCGCAGATCAAGGTCCCGATGCGCGAGATCGCCGTTCACCCAACTGCCGGCGAGCCGCCGGTGACGGTCTATGATCCATCAGGCCCCTATACCGATCCCGCGATTGAAACGGATATCGAAAGGGGTCTTGCCCGCGTTCGGCAAGACTGGATCGTGGCGCGTGGCGATGTCGAATCCTATGACGGCCGCCATGTCAGGCCGGAGGACAACGGATTTGCGGCAGGAGAGCGCCTGACGCGGGAGTTTCCGATCCGCAACCGTCCGCTGCGGGCCAAGGCCGGCAAGGCGGTAACGCAGCTTGCCTATGCGCGCGCCGGGATCATCACGCCCGAAATGGAATTCGTTGCCATCCGCGAAAACCTCGGCCGGGAGATCATGCGGAACGGGCTGCAACGGGACGGCGAGGCGTTCGGCGCATCGATACCGGATTTCGTCACGCCGGAATTCGTACGCGACGAGGTGGCGCGCGGCCGCGCGATCATCCCCGCCAACATAAACCATCCCGAGAGCGAGCCGATGATCATCGGCCGCAATTTCCTGGTGAAGATCAACGCCAATATCGGCAATTCCGCCGTCACGTCCTCGATGGCCGAAGAGGTCGAAAAGATGGTCTGGGCGATCCGCTGGGGCGCCGACACGGTCATGGATCTGTCGACGGGCCGCAACATCCACAACATTCGCGAATGGATCGTGCGCAACGCCCCGGTGCCGATCGGCACGGTGCCGCTTTACCAAGCGCTGGAGAAGGTGGGCGGTGTCGCCGAGGATCTGAGTTGGGAAGTCTATCGCGACACGCTGATCGAGCAGGCCGAGCAGGGCGTCGACTATTTCACCATCCATGCCGGCGTGCGGCTGCATTACATCCCGCTCACCGTCGGCCGGGTTACCGGCATCGTCAGCAGGGGCGGCTCGATCATGGCGAAATGGTGCCTGCACCATCACCGCGAGAGTTTCCTTTACGAGCATTTCGACGAGATCTGCGACATTGCCAGAGCCTACGACGTCTCCTTCTCGCTCGGCGACGGCCTTCGTCCCGGCTCGATCGCCGATGCCAATGACCAAGCCCAATTCGCCGAGCTGGAGACGCTTGGCGAACTGACGAAAATCGCCTGGGCAAAGGACTGCCAGGTGATGATCGAAGGCCCTGGCCATGTTCCGATGCACAAGATCAAGCAGAACATGGACAAGCAGCTCGCCGTCTGCGGCGAGGCGCCCTTCTACACGCTGGGGCCGCTGACGACGGACATAGCGCCGGGCTACGACCACATTACGTCCGGCATCGGCGCCGCCATGATCGGCTGGTTCGGCACGGCCATGCTCTGCTACGTGACGCCGAAGGAACATCTCGGCCTGCCGGATCGCAATGACGTCAAGACCGGCGTCATCACCTACAAGATCGCCGCGCACGCCGCCGACCTTGCCAAGGGGCATCCCGCGGCGAAGATCCGCGACGACGCGCTTTCGCGGGCACGGTTCGAGTTCCGCTGGGAAGACCAGTTCAACCTGTCGCTCGATCCCGAGACGGCGCGCTCGCTCCATGACGAGACCTTGCCCAAGGAGGCGCACAAGCTGGCCCATTTCTGCTCGATGTGCGGGCCGAAATTCTGCTCCATGCGCATCTCCCACGACATTCGCGCGGAAGCGCAGAAGGAGGGGATGGCGGCAATGGCGCAGAAATATCGCGCAGGCGGCGATCTCTACATGCCGGTCGAAACGCCCGGAGCGGAAGAACAGGCTTTGGCGCAGAAAGACCAGGAGAGGCACTGAGCCATGTGCCGCGTCCTTGTCAAAGGCGCCGGTGTGGCAGGCCTCACCGCCGCCCATGAATTGGCCGCGCGTGGTGCGTCGGTCACGGTTGCCGAAATTCGCAGCCGGATAGGCGGCAATGCCTCCTGGCTCGCCGGCGGCATGCTCGCCCCCTGGTGCGAAGGCGAAAGCGCCGAGGAGGCGGTTGTCACGCTCGGCATAACTTCGGCCGACTGGTGGGAAAGGGCACTGCCCGGACTCGTGACAAGGGCCGGCACTCTCGTTGTCGCCCATGCGCGCGACGCCTCCGAGCTTGCCCGCTTTGCGGCTCGTACGCGCAATTGTCAGTCCGTCGACGAAGAGGCGATTGCCACCCTCGAACCCGATCTTGCCGGCCGCTTCCGCCAGGGACTCTTCTTTGCCGGTGAAGCTCATCTCGATCCCCGGCGGGTTCTCGAAGCCCTCGCCGGCAAGCTCCGCGCCATGGGCGTCGTATTTCTCCTCGAGGCAGGCGAAATTGCCTGTTCCGACTTCGATCAGGTGATCGACTGCACGGGCATCGCGCGAAGCGACGACGACCTGCGCGGCGTGCGCGGTGAAATGCTGCTCCTGCGCACACGTGATGTCTCGCTTGCCCGGCCCGTGCGTCTCCTCCATCCGCGCCATCCGATCTATATCGTGCCGCGGGCCGATCATCACTTCATGGTCGGTGCGACCATGATCGAAAGCGACCACGATGGGCCGATCACCGCCCGTTCGCTGATGGAGCTCCTCAACGCGGCCTACGCACTGCATCCGGCGTTCGGCGAGGCCGAAATCGTCGAGACAGGAGTGGGCGTGCGTCCCGCCTATCCCGACAATCTGCCGCGGGTTAAGCGTTGGAAGGACGGCACGATCACGATCAACGGCCTTTACCGGCACGGTTTCCTGCTCTCACCGGCCATGGCCGAGCAGGCTGCCAGCCTTCTCTTTAATGCATCTGCCGACAATTGATCTGTCGGCCTGGAGTTTGACAATGAAGCTGATCGTCAATGGCGAAGCGCTTGAGGTCGAGGCGACGACGCTCGCCGCCCTTTTGAAGGAGCTTGACTATGAGGGTGGCTGGCTCGCCACCGCGCTCAATGGCGATGTCGTGCCCGCCGCAGCACGCCCTGAATTCCGTTTGAGCGACGGCGACCGGATCGAAATCCTGTCGCCCATGCAGGGAGGCTAGCCGATGTTCGATCTTCTCGGGACAAAGTTGGCCTCGCGCCTGCTGCTGGGCACCGCCCAATATCCTTCGCCGGCGATCCTTGCCGAAGCGGTCAAGGCGTCGGGCACCTCGGTGGTGACCGTCTCGCTGCGCCGGGAAACGGCCGGCGGCAGGGCCGGCGAACAATTCTGGTCGCTGATCCGTTCGCTCGGTGTGAGGGTGCTGCCGAACACCGCCGGCTGTCACTCCGTGAAGGAAGCCGTGACGACCGCCAAGATGGCGCGCGAGGTCTTCGGCACGTCCTGGATCAAGCTCGAAGTGATCGGCAACCACGACACGCTGCAGCCCGACGTGTTCGCTCTGGTCGAGGCGGCACGCATCCTTTGCGAGGACGGCTTCACTGTATTCCCCTACACCACCGACGACCTTGTCGTCGCCGAGCGGCTGCTCGAGGCAGGCTGCAAGGTGCTGATGCCGTGGTGCGCGCCGATCGGTTCGGCGCTCGGACCGATCAACATCATGGCGCTGCGCGCGCTGCGCGGGCATTTCCCCGACGTTCCGTTGATCGTCGATGCGGGGCTCGGACGACCATCGCACGCGGCAACCGTCATGGAACTCGGCTTTGACGCCGTGCTCCTCAACACGGCGGTCGCCAAGGCTGCCGATCCGGTGGGCATGGCGCGGGCTTTCAGCAAGGCGGTCGATGCCGGTCGCGAAGCCTTCTGTTCGGGGCTGCTCGAGCCGCGCGACGTCGCCGTGCCATCGACGCCTACAATCGGCAGGGCGGTATTTTCATGAAGCTCGATCCCTTCTACCTGATCGTCGACAGCGCCGCCTGGATCGAGCGGCTGGTGCCGCTCGGCGTCAGGCTGGTGCAGCTTCGCATCAAGGACATGGGCGAGGACAGGCTGCGGGCGGAAATCCGCAAGGCAAAGGCCTTGTGCGCACGACATGACTGCCAGCTCATCGTAAACGATCATTGGCACCTCGCGATCGAGGAGCGCTGCGACTTCGTCCATCTCGGCCAGGAGGATCTGCAAGCCGCCAACCTCCAGCAGATACGGGCAGCCGGCATCAGGCTCGGACTGAGCACCCACGATCATGCCGAACTGGAAACGGCGCTGGCAGCCGAGCCCGACTACGTAGCGCTTGGTCCCGTCTATCCGACCATCCTGAAGAAGATGAAATGGGCGCCGCAGGGGCTCGAAAGGGTTCGAGCCTGGAAGGACGCCGTCACACCCATTCCGCTGGTCGCCATCGGCGGCCTCAATCCCGAGCGGCTCGACGGCGTTTTCGCGGCCGGCGCCGACAGCGCCGCGGTGGTGACGGACATAACGCTGAACCCGGATCCCGAGGCGCGCACCAGGGAATGGATCGAAAAGACGGAGGAATGGCGCTGAGTCAAAACATGAATGTGCTTGTCGTTGGCGGATCGGATTCCAGCGGGGGCGCCGGAATTGCGCGCGATATCGAAACGATCTCTTCAATCGGTCTGCGCACTTGCGTTGCTGTCACCGCGGTAACGGTGCAGACGCACCACGCCGTTAGGGATATCCGTCACATGCAACCCGGCCTGGTGGCCGATCAAATGCGGGCGGCGTTGCAGGCCAACGCGGTGGCGGCCATCAAAATCGGCATGCTCGCAACTGCGCAGATCATCGCTGCCGTCGCCGCYGTGCTGCGCGAAAATCCGCGCACGCCGGCAATCCTCGATCCGGTGCTGGCTTCCTCGTCGGGCAGGCCGCTGCTGGAATCGAGTGCGATCGACGTCATGAAGCGTGATCTCATGCCGCTTTGCCGCTTGGTCACGCCCAACCTCATCGAGCTGGCGGTGCTGACCGGCTCGGAATTGGCCGCGGGCGACGATGACGCGCTGCGGCAGCAAAGGCGATTGCTTGCGGAAGGGCCGCAGGCGCTGCTCATCAAGGGCGGCCACGCGGAGGGGCCGAGGTCCACAGATATCCTGTTGAGTCGCGGCCGGGAACCCATCCGCTTCGATATGCCCAGGCTTGCCGGATCGATGCGCGGCACTGGCTGTATCCTGGCCAGCGCTATTGCGGCGTATCTGGCGATCGGGGATTCGATCGAGAAAGCCGTGCTCCAGGCCAAGCTTCTTGTCTTCGAAAAGATTTCGAAGAACCCCGTGTGAGGATCGGGCTCGCGATAGTCGCCCCTGCTTCGCCTCGAAGGATCATGTTCGCCGGCCGGTGTCTCATGACGAAAGCATCTGGATCCAGACCGCTTTTGTGGCTCTGGTTCGTCCATTGGTGAATGATTCTCGGTTCGGGCGACAATAAGCGGCGGGAGCTAGACGTGCAGTCCCCGAGCGTAATGGCGCATCGTCAAACCTCAGTCGACAGGGTGAGGATGCCCTATGGCAAATGTTCTTCACGGCAGCGCCCATACGACGCCGGTTTTGGAGCCGACCGCAATGGCTTTCCTCATCGATACAAAATTGGCGACGATCCTTGAGGCTCGCAGAATATGAGCAAGGTGGCGGGCGTATATTGAGCTCCTGAGCTGGCACCGAGGTTGGCAGGCACTCCTGATCAATGATGGCCACGCCCAGGACTTCCAATCGGATCATATCCCGTATGATGCCGCCTGCCGCTTCCTCGTCGGCCTCAATGCCACTGACTAGGATACCGTCAGACTGAACTGTCGTTGGCCTCCGCACCGCGCGCCAATAGGGGCCCGCTCGAACTGGCACCCTTCGTCAGCATTGCGCCCATGCCGACTTAGTTTTGCTCATTTCCCATATCAAGAGGTGGACTCATTGATCGATCCCGATGACGCCGCCAGCCCGAAGTCGCAAAATCCAGCGTTCGAAGGAACCTAGGTTTCAAGTTCACGCCTGAGCGACGACTGCGCAGACCTGCAGAGAGAGACAATTGGACGAGCACAACCCCAAGGAAGAACCGATCGAGACCGTATTCCGGAACGGCACGATCACCGTCGTCGGCATATTGCTGGCGTTTTCGCTGGGTTTCGTCACACATTGGGCGGCAAACCCGGTTCCGTGGCGACTTTACGACCTGTTCGCAGTGGTCCCAATCCTGGTCGGCATAGCCTCGCAGATGCGGGCGCTGTCGCTGTTGCTCGACATGAGTTCACTGCGACGCCACGTCTACGAACGGGCCAACCGCATTTTCATGGCCGGCCTCATCCTGACTGCATGCGGCGTCGGGCTGGCAATTCTGCTTGACGTCTTCGAAGTGGCGTCGACGGTCACGCTGCCTGGAGCGTAACGAAGGCACCACCATTAAGCGCTTTCACGCCCTATGCGTTCATCTCAGCGCGGTTGCGACTGCTGGCCCGATCTTGTCGAGCACGTCTTCAAAATCCAAAAGCCGCAGGCCCGTACCACGATCGATGCGCTTCGAAGGAAGGGGGTTTTTGGCATTCTTCCATCCCTACCATTTGCCCCAGGCGACGGTGCCCCGTTGGTTTGAAACCAGGCGACTCGGCCCATCTTGACCGGCATCTCGGCAAGCAGGAATTGCAACAGTTTCTTCAAAGAAAATCATAGACTCTTAGCAACCCGAAATCGCTGAGAATGGTAGGATTGTCTCAACGTCTCAGGTCAGCCAGAGGACTCAAAACCGCGGTTCTTCCCATTCTGCGACTGCCGAACCGCACGAAACCTATGACTAGACGTGAATAGCAAGAAGAGTTGCCATCGTGGGTTGCTCCAACTCAATCACTGCTGGTTCAAAACAATTACACGCGTGGAAATAAGTACGTATCCTCGCGATCTCGAAAGTGTCCGGTCTGTGATATAAGCGATGAGACAATATCGGTTCGAAAGTTGCTGGTCTGCGGAGAACGCCCAATGACAAATTCAGTGCAACGAGTGTCCATTCTTTCCATGCGGCTTGATGCAGAACAATGATGACACTGGTCAGTCGCCTACGGGCGGCAGCGCATTTTGATCGTCTTCGAATCCTGGGCCTTTGCGCGCATGCGAATCTAACGGTCTGCGAGCTGGCAGACATTTTGGGACTGCGTCGCGATCGCGTTGTGGGACACGTCCGGCTACTCGCCAAAGCCGACTTTCTTTGCTGCGACGAACAGCGCCCGTGGCGCTCCTACCAACTCAAAACAGGAGATAAGGACGGCGGCCTGGTCCAATTGCTAGTCGATCTCCTGCCCCACTGCGATGGCTATCATGAACGAGACCTACAACGACTCGAAGCGATACAAAACGAGCAGCCGAAGGGGACAGCCTGCTTGATCGTGAAATAGATCGACCCAATTGGAGCGCGAGCCCATGATGGATAACTCTGACCAGCGCGGCATCGCGCAGCCCGAGACTTACGGACGCTCTTCCTTAGCCTCGGTTGATAGCTGCGTCCACGAACTGCTCCTGAGACAAGAGCGACAGGAGCGCACGACGCTCAAACTAATCGCTTCTGAGAACTTTGCCTCCTCGGCAGTGCTCGAAGCGACCGGGTCGATTTTCACAAACAAATACGCCGAGGGGTACCCGGGTGCGCGCTACTATGCGGGAAACGAGATCGTCGATGAGCTTGAGAACCTCGCCATCGAGCGCTTGAAGAAACTATTTGGAAGCGAACACGCCAACGTCCAGCCCTATTCCGGCTCGCCGGCCAATCAGGCTGTCTATCGCGCGCTTTTGAAGCCCTGCGACAAAGTCATGGGCTTGCCCATTCCGGAAGGGGGTCATCTGACTCATGGTTGGGCTATCAACTTTTCCGGAACCGACTACCAACGAGTCCCCTATGGGCTAGACGAAAAGACCCAGCAAATTGACTATGACCTCTTGCGCGAGACAGCTAAGCGGGAACGGCCGCGGCTCATTTGGATCGGCGGAACTGCTTATCCGCGTGTCTTTGACTACGCGGCAATGGCAGAAATTGCTCGAGAGGCGAACGCCTATCTCGTGGCCGACATTGCGCACATCAGCGGCCTGATTGCGGCAGGTGCGCATCCGAATCCGGTACGCCATTGCGACGTCGTCAGCAGCACCTCTCATAAATCGATCCGCGGCCCTCGCGGGGGATTCATTTTGTCGAGGAATGAGGACCGTTATCAGGCCTTCTGTCATCCGAAAAGCAAATACAATCTCGCCAGGCGGATTGATCGCGCGGTCTTCCCTCACCTGCAGGGCGGGCCACATATGAATGTTATCGCTGCGCTAGCAGTCGCCTTACAGGAAGCGGCGACCCCGGCATTTCGTATCTACGGGCAACAGACCGTCAAGAATGCCAAGGCTCTGGCCGAGGCGCTGCTTGAGCGAGGTTATGACCTGGTTACCGGTGGGACCGACAATCACATGCTCATCCTCGACATGCGCGATCGACCACTGTCGGGCAAGGCCTATGCCGAGCGATTATCAAAGGCAGGCATCATTACGAACTTCAATATGGTGCCGGGGGATCCGCGCGATCCGGCGGTCACAAGCGGAATTCGCTTGGGGTCGCCAGCAGTGACGTCAATGGGCATGCGCGAGGAGGAAATGGTGCAGATCGCTGCCTTTATTGACCTGGTCTGTCGCCAGCCCAACGATCCGGATGTTCATGCCAGCGTGCGAAAAGACGTTGCCGAGTTATGCGCTGCATTCGAGGTCCCGGGCATCACCGACAGATAAAGCGGGCTAAGAAAAATGCCCATGCAAACTCCAACACCCGAAGCGAGGCATTTCATGGCTAGGCAGTTCGTTTTCTCTTCCGAATCGGTTGGCGCGGGACACCCGGATAAGCTCGCCGACAACATCTCGGACGCAATCCTCGACGCAGTCTTGCGCTTCGATCCGAAGGCGCGCGTCGCTTGTGAAGCCCTGGTGAAGACATGTGAAGCCTTGGTGAAGACAGGAACCGTCGTTCTGGCTGGCGAGATTACCAGCGATGTGACGGTCGACTACGGCCAAGTGGCCCGCGATACGATTGTTGATATTGGATACGACGATGAGGCGGTTGGCTTTGACGGCCGGCGTTGCTCCGTCATTCATGCCCTCACCGAGCAGTCGCCCGACATCAGGCAAGGGGTTGACGAGGGTCGAGGGCAGGATCTCGAACAGGGAGCGGGAGATCAGGGCCTCATGTTCGGCTATGCATGCCGCGAGACCGATACTTTGATGCCGTTGCCGATCCAGCTCGCCCACGGCTTGACGAAAAGGCAGGCGGATGTCCGCAAGGGCGGACAGCTAAGCTGGTTGCGCCCTGACGTGAAATCCCAAGTCTCCGTGCGCTATGAGGGCCTGCGCCCCGTCGCCCTGGATACCATCGTCGTGTCGACGCAACACAATGAGCAGGTTTCGCAAGAGACGGTTCGCGAGGGGGTTATTGAAGAAATAATAAAGCCGGTCCTGCCGACCGACCTGGAAACGAAAGACACCAGAATTCTGGTCAATCCAACGGGACGGTTCGTGGTCGGGGGCCCCCGCGGCGACTGCGGCCTTACCGGACGCAAAATCATCGTCGATTCCTATGGTGGAATGGGACGTCACGGTGGCGGCGCCTTTTCAGGCAAGGACCCATCCAAGGTTGACCGCTCGGCTGCCTATGCCGCCCGATATGTCGCGAAGAATATAGTGGCAAGCGGACTCGCGGACGTCTGCGAGGTGCAGCTTGCTTACGCGATCGGCGTGGCCAGTCCGGTTTCTGTCATGGTCAATACTTTCGGGACAGCAAGGGTCGAGGAAAGAAGGATCGAGCAGCTCATTCCTGAGTTGTTCGACCTCAAACCGAAGGGCATTATCAAGATGCTTGATCTGTTACGCCCGATTTACCGCAAGACTGCGACCTATGGTCATTTCGGTCGCGAAGAGCCCGAGTTTACCTGGGAGAGGACTGACAGAGCCGACGACTTGCGGCGCGAGGCAGGGCTCGCCGCACCTTGAAATCCGGCGCCAAAAGGACGCTGCAACATCCGTCTATGACAAGACTTCGGCCGGCCGGCATGGAAGAAAGCCGGGGTCCGTTGGCGGACCAAGAAAGCCATCGATGGTGAATTGTGACCTGCTTTAAATCGGCGAGCCATTGTCGAAATCATCGCGCACGACGCGGATTTTCCCGAAAGCAATGCGCTRGCAAGTCGCGATGATCCTCGTCGACACCCTGCGCGCCGAGCTGCTGATTTGTGAGCGTCACGATGCAGCCCGCATCTGACCTGCCTCTGTCGACCAACTACTCAACGGTGCGGGGCTCGTGACGCTTACGGTGATTTTTGCAACGCTCTTTTGCCGTAGCAAGTTGCCGCCGCAACACTGACGCATAGTCTGTCGCCTCGGGCAGCCAACTCGCCCAAGGGTCTTTTCCGATCATTTAGGAAACGGATACGTCTCATCCAAACAATCGATTTTACCAATCCAGGAGAACCCCGCATAGTCCGCTCCCGCGATGCCCCGCGTACCGACGCAATAATCACCGCTGAATGCGCACGAAAAGCAAGTTGCATGACCGCTTCGTGCAATTGGTACTTTCTGCGCGGATAAAAATTCGGGTGCCGACCTCGAATTTATCGGGCCGTGCCGGAGATCTACTAACGATTGGATTCGCCCTGATGACGAAAATGACTGCCTCGATGTTCCGACCTGAAGCTCGCGCAGCTTGAACGATTCGCCGGAGCAAACAAATGCAAATTCTCGATTTTAATCATATATCGCAGATCTTCGTGGACTCGCTCGAGCTGGTGGTGGTCTTCGCCACCATCTGCGCCGCGCTGGAGTTCACCTTCCCGGCCTATCGATACAGTCTTGCCTCATACGCTCGAGGCGTGCGGAATTGGCTTATTCGACTCGGATTGGGTGCGTTTGTTTGGCACTTCTTCGCTGTTGGTCTGGCGTGGCTAGGAGTAAAGCCGCTGGTAACGATCAACTTCGCAACGATGCTCCACTCTGACAACGCAATCGTCAGCAGTGGATTGGCGGTCCTTTCCGGCGTTTTAGTCGCGATTGCTGGCGATTTCTTTTACTATTGGATGCACCGGGCTCAGCATGCTGTTCCATTCCTCTGGCGGCTTCACGCTACGCACCATTCGATCCGCGAATTGACGGCATGGAATTGCAATCATCACATCTCCGAACCACTCGTTTACGCGGCGCTGGTAGCACTGCCACTCGCTGTGATCCATTTTGAATCTGGCGTGGTGCCCATCGTTGCCATGACGCTGATTACGTTCCAGGCCCATCTTTCGCACTCCAGTACCCGCATCAATCTTGGGCCGCTTCGCTATATCATTGGCGACAACAAATTCCACCGCATCCACCACTCGATGGAAGCGGATCACCGGCACCGAAACTATGGGTTTTTCACAACCCTCTGGGATACGGTTTTTCTAACGGCATACTGGCCAAAAAAGAATGAGTGGCCGGAGGTTGGCATGCGAAACCAGCCCGAGCCGCTGACCGTGCGGGATTACATTATGTTCCCATTCGATCGACGTCGCTGGCGTAAACCAAAAGTCGGAAATGCTGTGGAGGCCAGGGATTAGACGAGTGGAGGCTTACGCCTTGTACCTGACTGTCAGGCCAGAAAGCCAAGGATGAATGCATATTTGGAACATCGCACGGATACCCGACGAGCCTCCACCTAACGAGGACTGTTGCGCCTGAGCGGCAGCAGAGTAGGGAATTTTCCTATCGCGCTGCCGCGTTGGCGAGATTGACCGGAAATGGTCGTGTCCAGTCGCGTGACTTTGCCGGCGCTGCACCGTCAGCCAGCAATCCCTCTCGGGCTTCCGCGCGCTCTGTCTAAGCGGGCAAGGTGGGCACCTGTTATCTGCTTCACGACACGGTTTATCCACTGAGACCAGCCAGACGGCGTGAGTGCAAACCGGTCAAATAGCCGTTCTGCACCGCCCCGTCGCGCGGTACCATCAGCCCGCACCACCTCGGATCGTCTCCGGCATAGCGTTGCATTTCGGTTGAGCATTTTTACAGATCCTTCCCGAAAATTCACAGAGGCTTTGCAATACCAAATCGCTAAAAATGGTAGGAATCCCAAAGGCTGTTTGAGGGCAGCGAGGTCAAGCCGGGTGCATTTATTTCCGGTCACAAAGCCGCGACTTATGAGCACTTCGGGCGCGAAGAGTCTACTTGGGAGAGGCCGGCACTTACGGCACGATGCAAGGCTCGCAGCGCCGCGAGACTCGTGCCGAATAGATTGGCATGCGGAAAGCCCATCCCAAATGATCGCGCCCGGCCGGCATGGCAGAAAGCCGGTACTCGTTGGCGGAGACATTGATGCCGGAATATGACGTGCTTTGCATCGGCAATGCCATTGTCGACATCATCGCGCAGTGCGACGAGGCCTTTCTCGAAACCAACGGCATCATCAAGGGCGCGATGAACCTCATCGACACCCGACGCGCCGAGCTGCTCTACAGCCGCATGGGGCCGGCGATCGAAGCTTCAGGCGGCAGCGCCGGCAACACGGCGGCGGGCGTGGCGAGCTTCGGCGGCCGCGCCGCCTTCTTCGGCAAGGTGTCCAACGACGCGCTCGGCGACATCTACAGCCATGATATCCGCGCCCAGGGGGTGGCCTTCGACACCAAGCCACTGCAAGGCGAGCCGCCGACGGCGCGCTCGATGATCTTCGTCACGCCGGACGGCGAGCGCTCGATGAACACCTATCTCGGCGCCTGCGTCGAGCTGGGGCCGGAGGACGTCGAGGCCGACAAGGCGGCCGGCGCCAAGGTCACCTATTTCGAGGGTTATCTGTGGGATCCGCCGCGCGCCAAGGAAGCGATCCGGCAGACCGCCAGGCTGGCGCATGCGGCCGGGCGCGAGGTGTCGATGACGCTGTCGGATTCCTTCTGCGTCGACCGCTACCGCGACGAGTTCCTGGATCTGATGCGCTCGGGCACGGTCGATATCGTCTTCGCCAACAGCCACGAGATCAAATCGCTCTGCCAGACCGCTTCGTTCGAGGACGCGCTGGCTGCGATCCGCAAGGACTGCAAGATCGCCGCCGTCACCCGCTCGGAAAAGGGCTCGGTGATCGTGCGCGGCGACGAGACCGTCACTATCCGCGCGACCACGATCAGTGAACTGGTCGACACCACTGGCGCCGGCGACCTCTATGCCGCCGGCTTCCTCTACGGCTATACGAGCGGCCGCAGCCTCCAGGACTGCGGCGACCTCGGCTCGCTGGCGGCCGGGCTGGTGATCCAGCAGATCGGCCCGCGGCCGCGCCAGAACCTGCGCCGCGAGGCCGAACAGGCAGGCCTGCTGTAGGGGCGTGCCAAGGACCAGCTTCCTTCCTCCTAGTGAAAGCTGTTTAGGAAAGCGCGAGCAAATCGAAATGTCGCATGTGCATTCCGTCGAGGGTTCCCCTTGGCGTTTCTGGTCTAGTTGCCGGAACTCAGAAACGGGTTGGCGCCGCTTACCGGTGGCAGTTTCAGGTGATCTTTGATATCAGTCGGCGCGCGGACGCCCACATTCGCATACTGCAGCATGCGACTAGCCTCGCAGTTCTGCTGGCGCGCCACCCTGGCTCGCGCCCCAATCGGTCCGACCAAAGGCCCGGCTCATTTGTCAATTTGGCCCGGTCACCTACAGCGGCCAAGGTCTGGCTTCATGTAGCCAATCTCACTTACCGCGTGCCGAATTAAACATCTTCACGATCGAAAAGTTCGTCCTCTACGCGACTTAGAAATCACTCCGTCAAAGTGCGTTCACATAATGACATAAACATTTCTTTATGCGAGATTGACACAAGAGCTGACTGCTGTGATTGTGTCCAAGCCATGGTTCTCCGTACGGCGCTGCCGCAGCGGAGCTAAGAGGAAGCCGGTGCGATGCCGGCGCTGCCCCCGCAAGAGGCGAGCCGACCCCACTCATGTCACTGAGGCGAACAGCCTCGGGAAGACGGGTAGAGGCTATGACCCCGAGCCAGGAGACCTGCCACGGCGAACTATTGTCCACGGGCGGGGTGTCTCGGTGGCCGCTGCGGCCCGGCGTTCGGACCGGCCTACTGGCGCCTTCGTTGTCCCCCACGCCTCAATCATCGGGGTATCGCATGACTCTCTCTCAGCAAATTCCTGTAGCAACGCTTGGTGTGCCGCGCATCGGTCGCAGGCGAGAACTGAAATTCGCGCTTGAAAGCTATTGGTCCGGAAAATCTTGCGCTGCCGAGCTTCTCGCGACGGCAAAGGCGCTCCGTGCCGCGAACTGGGAGGAGCAGCGCGATCGCGGTGTGTCGAAAATCCCGTCGAACGACTTCTCGCTCTACGACCATGTACTCGACACCGCCGCCATGGTCGGCGCCGTGCCGTCCCGCTACGCATGGAATGGCGGCGAGGTCCCACTCGACATCTATTTCGCCATGGCCCGCGGCAACCAAGGTCAGACGGGCAATCGCGACTCTGGTCGGGAGCCTGCGGCTTGCACTGCCCTAACCGCGATGGAAATGACCAAATGGTTCGACACCAACTATCATTACATTGTGCCGGAACTTGACGACGATCAGGCGTTCACACTCTCGTCGACCAAAACGGTTGATTACTTCCTCGAGGCTAAAGCCCTGGGCATTCATACACGCCCGGTCATCCTTGGACCGGTCACTTTTCTCAAGCTGGCGAAGTCACCTGCCGAAGGTTTCAATCCCCTCACGCTCCTGCCGCGACTTCTGCCCGTCTACGAGCAACTCCTGCGGAGGTTGAAATTCTCGGGAGCCGATTGGGTGCAGATCGATGAACCAGCGCTTGTGCTCGACCTAAACCCGAACGAACGAGCCGCACTTGAATTTGCCTATGGGCAGCTGTCGAAGGCCGCGCCCGAGCTGAAGATCATGCTGGCTACCTATTTCGGGCCGCTGGGGGACAATCTCGAGACGGCGATATCGCTGCCTGTGGCCGGCCTGCATCTTGATCTCTCCCATGCTCCCGAACAGTTGGAGACGGCTGGTCGGCTCGCGCCCAAGGATCTGGTGTTATCGCTTGGCTTGATCAATGGCCGCAACGTCTGGCGCGCGAACCTCACTGCCATTCTCGACCGCATCAAGCCGACCGTCGCGGGCTGGCCCTTGGATCGAGTCGAGATCGCGCCTTCGTGCTCGATGCTGCATGTGCCCATCGACTTGCGTATGGAGACGGCACTGGATGCGAACATCAGGTCGTGGCTCGCCTTCGCGGCCCAGAAGACCGACGAGCTGGTCATCCTGGCTCGGGCCTTGTCCCAAGGTAAAGATGCGGTGGCTGGCGAGTTGAAAGCTTCTACCGAGGCTGCCGCAACTCGCGCAACATCCACGAAGGTCCATGACCCGCTCGTTGAAGGACGGATCGCCGACATCAACGGCGCCATGAAGCAACGAAAGAGCGCATTTGCCGAGCGTTCCAGGGTCCAGGCCCGCACGCTCGGCCTGCCGCCGTTCCCGACGACGACCATTGGATCCTTTCCGCAGACGCCTCAGGTGCGCAAGGCGCGTTCCGCTCACGCGAAGGGCCGGCTCAGCTATGTCGACTACGAAACCTTTCTGAAGAAGGAGATCGAGGCTGCTATTCGCTGGCAGGAGGAGATCGGGCTGGACGTGCTGGTGCATGGCGAGTTCGAACGAAACGACATGGTACAGCATTTCGGCGAGCAACTTTCCGGCTTCGCCTTCACCGAACATGCCTGGGTGCAGAGCTATGGGTCGCGCTACGTGCGTCCCCCCATCATCTTCGGCGACGTATCGCGCCCCAATCCGATGACGGTGCGCTGGTGGCAATTCGCCCAGTCGCTTACGCAAAAGCCTGTGAAGGGAATGCTTACAGGCCCAGTGACCATTCTCAATTGGTCTTTTGTCCGCGACGACGTACCCCGCTCCGAGGTCTGCCGCCAGATCGCGCTCGCTATTCGCGATGAAGTGACGGACCTCGAAGGATCCGGCGCAAGGATGATCCAGATCGACGAGGCCGCGTTTCGCGAAGGCTTGCCACTGCGCAAGTGCGACTGGAAGGTCTATCTCGACTGGTCGGTCGAATGCTTCCGGATCGCTTCAACAGGTGTAAAGGACTCGACTCAGATCCATACCCACATGTGCTATTCGGAGTTCAACGAGATCATCGACGCGATCGCTGAGCTGGACGCGGATGTGATTTCGATTGAGACATCGCGCTCGGCAATGGAACTGCTGGACGCCTTTACGAGCTCTAAATATCCGAACGAAATCGGTCCAGGAGTCTATGACATCCACTCACCGCGCGTTCCGGAAGTCGCCGAGATTTCGGAGCTCGTCATGCTTGCCCGCGAGCGACTGTCCGATGGTCAACTGTGGATAAATCCGGACTGCGGCCTCAAAACTCGCAAATGGGAGGAGGTCCGCCCTGCCCTGATTAACATGGTTGCGGCAGCATGCGCCCTGCGGGAGAAACAGCAGGCCGAGCTCGCGCGGCCCCTGTGACCCGTAAACGGGTGAGCAGCAGCGGTCGCGGACGGGTGCCTTTGCCCGACATTTGCCTGGCAAGCTGGCATCAATGCCGTTCGGGAGAAAACTTCTGATCGCGTTGTGGAAGCATGTTCATCATGGTGCTTGCCGTGAGGCGCTGTCATGAAGCCATTCTTTTCCATCCATTGGATTTATAGCAGCCGCTGATCCTGGGCGAACCAACCTTCGAACGCGCGACGCTCCAACATGGGGCGCTTCATTCCGTGTTCACTGTTACCAATTTTTCAACCGATGTTCAGTCGATGGCCGGCGACGGCACCACGACCGCGACGGTTCTCGCGCAGTCGATCGTCGAGGAAGGACCAAGGCGGTTGCTGCCGGCATGAATCCGATGGACCTCAAGCGCGGCATCGACCCCGCCGTCACCGAAGTCGTCGCGGCGCTCGGCAAGGCTACTAAGAAGATCACGACCTCCGAGGAAGTCGCCCAGGTCGGCACGATTTCGGCCAATGGCGACGAGTCGGTCGGCGCCATGATCGCCGAAGCGATGCAGAAGGTCGGCAACGAGGGCGTCATCACCTTCGAAGAAGCCAAGACCGCTGAGACCGAGCTGGAAGTCGTCGAAGGCATGCAATTCGACCTCGGTTATCTCTCGCCCTATTTCGTCACCAACCAAGACAAGATGCGCGTCGAGCTGGACGAGCCGTATGTGCTGATCCACGAGAAGAAGCTCAGCAATCTGCAGGCACTTCTTCTTGAGGCCGTCGTGCAGTCAGGCAAGCCGTTGCTGATTCGCGGCCGTAGAAGAAGGCATTGTCGCGGGAGGCGGCATGGCTCTGCTGCGCGCTTTCTGGCCATTACCGTCACCGGCGCCAATGCCGAGCAAACCGCGGGCGTGGCAATAGTGCGTCGTGCGCTGCAGGCCCCAGCCCGCCAGATCGCTTCGAATGCAGGCGCCGAAGCTTCGATCGTCGCCGRCAAGATCCTCGATAACAGGGAGGCGACGTTTGGCTTCAACGCCCAGAATGGCGAGTATGGCGACATGATCGGCATGGGCATTGTCGATCGATGAAAGTCCTGCGCGCGGCTCTCCAGGACGCGGCCTCGGTCGCCGGCCTGCTCGTCACCACCGGAGCCATGATGCCGAAGCTCCGAAGAAGGAGCGGCAGCATGCCGGGCGGTAAGGCGCCACGCTCGGGATCGTTTGCTACAAGGGCGAAGTACTGCCCCTCGTATCGCTCCTCAAAAGCCTCCGGGCCAGTCAAGAAGGCGATAAGTTCCGGTTCAAGACCTGGCAAACCGGATTCAGTCCATCGCGACAGTACGGCCCGCAAAAAGGGCCAAGTCGCCAACCCGTGCCTTGCAGGCCACTCAGCAATATCAACAAGCCCCAGCATCTCCATTGGGCGGCCGGCTCTCCTTCCCTCAGCAATGGCGGCCCCGACATATCGGGTACACGCCTGGACGTAGGAGAGCGAGTGCGTGGAGAACATGCCGTGCAAGATCGCGGTAGCAGAACGACAGCACGTCAGGTTCGGGTCGTTCCAGCCAAAATCATAGCGATGCCTCGCTTGATCGCTACTTATACACGTCACTCCCGTCAGTAAGATCGCCTCAACTCGACCATCAAGTAGCGCGACGTCTTTGGCGTCGTCCTTAATTCTCTTCTTCGGCTCTGCCGCGCTCACCTGATCCTCGCTCTATAATGTTATTGGCCAGCCTCTCTGCGAGGTCATCGGCCCGCTTTCGGATATGGCGACGGGCATACTGCGCTCCCATCTCGGACTGCGGTGACCACCCCTGAAGCTTGTTCCTGATGCGGATCTCCTGCTCAGGATCCATTCTCTTTTCCGGGGGCTGTTGGTCGACCAATTCGCTGAAGCGGTCGTTCCAAGTCCGCCTCATCGTGTGAGGCAGTCGGGAGCATCCGGCAACATCGCTCGGATCCGCTCGAAGATCCGGTTCACCTGCCTGAGCGACAGCAGCCTACCCTGTTTGTCCGTGAAGAGTTGGCCATGCTTCCGGGCCGCTTTCGGCAACCGGGACCAACGCGTTTCGACAAAAGAATCGAATTCCTCGGCACCCTCTTTGCCGATGAACACGTCCCGCGGTTGTGTCTTTGATCGTCTGACGAACACGGTCCGGTCCGCGTAAACGACATCTCGAACCAGGACCGACTGGATTTCGGCACGGCGCGCACCGCTGCTTGCGTAGAGCAGCCACAGAAGGCGGTTCCGGTCCTGGACGAACCCAGGCTCGAATGGGTTATCAGGAGACCCCGGCGCAAGCGCCGCCGTGATCTTGTCCACCATCTCCGCCGGGATGCCTTCGAGGGTTTCGTCGTCGGATGTCGATATGTTGAAGCCGCGCCCGCGCTGGCGCAACCTGGACAGCAGCTGCTCGCCAAGCGTCCGGAGATCCGCGCTTTCCCGCTTTAGCCTTTCGAGCGATCCCAAGCCAAGCTTGAGGTGCCAATCGAAGTACTCGGCGACGTAGTGGATCCGAACGGCTGCTTCCTTCGGGTTCGCCAATCGGCTGTCGGCAGCCATTGCCTGCTGCGGACGAGATCCGAATGGCCTGAGGATTTGCGTACCGGCCCCATGGTCTTTGACGGGAGTAATCTGTTCTGCCTGAGCCCTTGCCGAGAGCAACAGGTAGTCCGCCAGCGATTCGACCTCTTCGATGCTGAGCAAATCTCCGGTCCTTAACTGGAGATCTAGATTCGCTCCTCTCGACTTTGCCCAGCATCTGGCCATAGCGATGCTGGCCAAAGCCGTCACGCACGTCTCGGGAGATCGATTCGCCTTCACGAAGGCAGCCGTCACAAACACGTTCGGATAGAACGCGGGGCCAGCTTTTTCGTCGACAAGGATCGCGACGGCACGGCCGTTTCGGCCATTGAAGCGCCTTATCTGGAACGGTTGGGGCCCAAGCCTTTTCCGCCAAGGCTCCACCCCTGGTTCTTCCGCATCAACATCGGCATGGGCACGGGTGACTGGTGACATGTCTCAGCCGCGCCCTCCAAGCGCTTCAACCGAAGTTTGGAGGTTTCAATTTACGGCCTATGCACCTTAATTTTTGTTACGCAGAGGCTTAGCCGCTTCCCGCACCGAATAAGTTAGTTTCCGATTTCCTACAGGTCTCCGTAACCATCCCAAAAACATCCAACGCAGTTTCCGGCCGGAAATCAAAAAAATTGCGATGTAGCAATGGGTTCGCGACAAGAAAGTTTCCGCTTTTGCGATAGGTCTCCCTATTCGACGGTGACTGATTTTGCGAGGTTGCGCGGCTGGTCGACATCTGTGCCCATGAAGAGCGCCGTGTGATAGGCAAGAAGCTGTATGGGCAGAGAGAAGATCATCGGAGCGATAATCTCGTCGACAGCTGGCAGCACGATCGTGTCCATGGTGTCGAGCTTGGATGCGCTTGCTCCTTTTTCATCGGTGACGAGGATAACCCGCCCTCCACGGGCGGCGACTTCCTCCATATTGGAGACGGTCTTGTTGAAAAAGCGATCAAATGGCGCGATGACAATCACCGGCATGTTCTTGTCTATCAATGCGATCGGACCGTGCTTCAATTCACCCGCCGCATAGCCCTCGGCGTGGATGTAGGAAATCTCCTTGAGCTTCAGCGCACCTTCCATCGCCAGCGGGAAACTGGTGCCACGGCCAAGATACAGGACGTCGTGATACTTGGACAATTCGCGCGCCAGAAGCTCTACCTTAGGTTGGATGCTGTTCAGGACGTGGCCCACAATGCGCGGCATTTCGGCAAGGCTTCGGACCAGCGCCTGCACCTCATTTTCGGTTACCGTTCCGCGGGTCCGGGCGGCGCTGATGGCAAGTGCGGCAAGAACGGCAAGCTGGCAGGTGAAGGCCTTGGTGGAGGCGACGCCGATCTCCGGCCCGGCAAGGATCGGGAAGACCGCGTCGGCCTCCCGAGCGATACTCGATTCGGCGGCATTGACGATCGCGCCAATTTTCAGTCCAAGCTTCTTGCAGTATCTCAGCGAGGCCAGCGTATCGGCGGTTTCGCCAGATTGCGAAATGAAAAGAGCAGCAGACTGGGGCGACAACGGGATCTCGCGGTATCGAAATTCGGATGCAACGTCGATTTCGACTGGCAGGCGAGCATAGCGCTCGAACCAGTATTTTCCGATCAGTCCGGCGAGGTAGGCGGTGCCGCAGGCAGAGATCGCCAGGCTCGGAATGCTGGCAAAATCGAAGCTCGGAACCGGATCGGCGCGATTCTCTATCAAGCTGACATAATGGGCGAGCACATGGCCGATGGCCTCGGGCTGCTCGTAAATCTCCTTCTCCATGAAGTGGCGATGTTTGCCCTTGTTGGCCAGATAAGCCGCGGCCATGGAGGTCTGACGCGGACGCTCTACGGGGTAGCCGTCGAAATCGAAGATATCGGCACCCCCCTTGCCGATTACAGCCCAGTCACCGTCGATGAGATAGGTAACTTCATTCGTGAAGGGGGCAAGTGCGATCGCGTCGGATGCTAGAAACATCTCGCCGTCGCCGTGGCCGATTGCCAGCGGTGGTCCATTGCGCGCTGCGATGATGCTCGACGGATCATCCTCAAAAAGGATGGCGAGCGCGTAGGCGCCCTTGATGCGTTTCAGCATGGCATGCATCGCTTCGCCCCGCCCCATGCCCTCCTGGCGGTGTCTTGCCACAAGATGCGCGACGACTTCCGTGTCGGTGTCGGTCTGGAACTCGGCTCCCGCCGCCGTCAATTCCTCCTTCAGCTCGGCAAAATTCTCGATGATGCCGTTATGGACGACAGCCACACCGTCGGTAAAGTGCGGATGCGCATTGCCTTCCGTCGGCGCTCCGTGGGTTGCCCAGCGCGTGTGGGCGATGCCGATGGAGCCGTTTAGCGGCTCTGCCTTCAGTCTCTTCTCGAGATTGACGAGCTTGCCCTCAGCGCGCCTGCGCTGAAAGGCGCCCTCGGTGATCGTCGCAACCCCGGCGGAATCATAGCCGCGATATTCCAGACGCTTCAAGGCGTCGACCAACCGCTCCGATACGGGCTGTTGCCCAACGATACCAACAATCCCGCACATGCCGTCTCCGACTTCTTTCCGGCAGCCTCAGTCGACGCACCGATCACGACGAGGATACCCCCGCGCTGCAATTCAGGATCCTCTAATACGATTTTATTAGGACGGTAAAATTGATTGTTGGAATAGCAATCATCCACCCGATAAATGGATCAAAGATGCGCAACGGCATATCAACAGAGCCTTCGCCTGTGCCAAGAGGCTCGGCTCTGACGGTAGTGGCGGAGATAAGGGTTTGCATCCGGCCCGATAGCGACCTTGCCGCGGTTATCCCCGGCACCACCTATGCCAACATCACAGGCCAAGGACACTGAAGGGGGCACTTTTTTGAAGCCCCCGCGCGGGGGATCATTCCGTGGCGATGACTAGATTCGCGATAATGCAGGCCTTCGTGGCGTACGCCTCCGGCGAGGGCCGCCTTGCGCGAGCATGGCATGATAGCGAGGCTGCGCTCTTGAGGTCGTCCTTGCGAGCGTAGTTAGCAGCACAGCATGAGCCATGTGACGTTATTGACCGGGCCTGAGCGTCGCCGTCGTTGGAGTGAAGAGGATCAGTGCCGGATACTGGCCGCGGCATTCGCGCCCGGGTCCACGGTGGCGGCGGTGGCGCGTCAGTACGATGTCGCGACCAGCCTGATCTATAAGTGGCGCCGCACGATGAGAGCCCGCCAGACGGGCTTTGCCGAAGTTGTCGTGGTTCCCGATGAGCCTGTCGCCGCTTCGAGGCCGGCGGCGCCCCCAGCGGTGATCGAACTGGAGATCGCCGGCAAGATGCGGTTGCGGATTCCGCTGACCACGCCACCGACACTGGCGGCGGCGATGGTGAAGGCGCTGGGCGTTTGATGATCCCGGTTCCGAGCCAGGTGCGGATCTGGTTGGCGGTCGGCCGGACCGATATGCGTCGCGGGATGCAGGGCCT
>NZ_MDDU01000018.1:0-80113 GCF_001854795.2 Mesorhizobium sp. LCM 4577
CCGCGCGCGCCGCCTGCATCATCATGCAGCTTGTCCAAGCTCGCGACGGAGCATCCGCACAGTCGGCCGAGATCGCCTTTACGCCTACCGAAATCGACACCTTGCAGGCACTGGTGCCCGAGCTGGAKGGCAAGACCGAACTTCAGAAAAACCCTCACCCGCCCAAATCCCTGGCCTGGGCCGCATGGATCATCGCCAAGCTCGGAGGATGGGATGGCTATCCCAAGTCCAAGCCGCCAGGCCCCATTACCTTCCGCCACGGCCTTCAGTACTTCCAATCCATCGCACGGGGCTGGAGCCTACGAGATGTGTGAATCGCCTAGCCACATTCGTGGGGCGAGGAACCTTCATCCTGCGGCGCTTCTGCCTCTTCCCCTCGCACCCTCATTCGCGTACACGCCCGGGCAAATCCCGCCACGCCAGCGCAGTTTCCCGGACCGTCCCATGATCCGTCTTGAAAGTATCGGCAAGCAGAACGGCCGACAGATCGTCTTCATCGAAGCTTCGGCCGCCTTGCAGAAGGGCGAGAAGGTCGGGCTGGTCGGCCCGAACGGCGCCGGCAAGACGACCTTGTTCCGCATGATCATCGGTGAGGAGCAGCCCGACGAAGGCCAGGTCTCGGTCGATCGCGGCGTCACCATCGGCTATTTCAACCAGGATGTCGGCGACATGGGCGGTTTGAGTGCCGTCGCCGAGGTCATGGAAGGGGCGGGGCCGGTGAGCGCCGTGGCCGCCGAGATGCGCGAGCTCGAGCACGCCATGGGCGATCCCGAGCGCGCCGACGAGATGGATCAGATCATCGAGCGCTATGGCGAATTGCAGCACCGCTTCGAGGAGCTCGACGGTTATGCGCTGGATGGCCGGGCCCGCGAGGTGCTGGATGGCCTCGGCTTCAGCCAGGAAATGATGGACGGCGACGTTTCAAAACTCTCCGGCGGCTGGAAGATGCGCGTGGCACTTGCCCGCATCCTCTTGATGCGGCCCGATGTCATGCTGCTCGACGAGCCGTCGAACCATCTCGACCTCGAAAGCCTGATCTGGCTGGAGAAGTTCCTCAGAGATTATGACGGCGCGCTGCTGATGACCTCGCACGACCGCGAGTTCATGAATCGCATCGTCAACAAGATCATCGAGATCGACGCCGGCGCGCTCACCTCCTATTCCGGCAATTACGAATTCTACCAGGAGCAGCGGGCGCTGGCCGACAAGCAACTGCAGGCGCAGTTCGAGCGCCAGCAGGCGATGCTGGCCAAGGAGATCGCCTTCATCGAGCGCTTCAAGGCGCGCGCCTCGCATGCGGCCCAGGTGCAGAGCCGGGTGAAGAAGCTCGACAAGATCGACCGCGTCGAGCCGCCGAAGCGCCGCCAGACCGTAGCCTTCGAGTTCCAGCCGGCGCCGCGCTGCGGCGAGGACGTGGCGACGCTGAAGGGCATCCACAAGGCCTATGGCAGCCGCAGTATCTATTCCGGCCTCGACTTCCAGATCCGCCGGCGCGAGCGCTGGTGCGTGATGGGCGTCAACGGCGCCGGCAAGTCGACGCTGCTCAAGCTGGTCGCGGGAGCTTCCGAGCCGGACGAGGGCTCCGTCGCGCGGGGTCCCAGCGTCAAGATGGGCTATTTTGCCCAGCACGCCATGGAATTGCTCGACGGCGAACGCACCGTCTTCCAGACGCTGGAGGACAATTTTCCGCAGGCCGGCCAGGCGCCGCTGCGCGCCCTAGCCGGCTGCTTCGGCTTCTCGGGCGACGAGATCGAGAAGAAGTGCCGCGTGCTCTCAGGCGGCGAGAAGGCGCGCCTGGTGATGGCGCTGATGCTGTTCGATCCGCCCAATCTGCTGGTGCTCGACGAGCCGACCAACCACCTCGACATCACCACCAAGCAGATGCTGATCGAGGCGCTGTCGCAATATGAAGGCACGATGCTATTCGTCTCGCACGACCGGCATTTCCTGGCGGCGCTGTCGAACCGCGTGCTGGAGCTGACGCCCGACGGCATCCACACCTATGGCGGCGGCTACACCGAATATGTCGCCCGCACCGGCCAGGAAGCACCGGGGCTGCGGGGGTAGGGCGTTACAGCGCGTCGTAGACGGCGTCGATCAGCGCCTTGCGGCGCGGGTCCACATCGTCGAACCCCAGCATGTGGTTGGTGACGTAGCCGAACCCCAAGCCGGCACCGGGGTCGGCAAAGCCGATGGCGCCGCCCCAGCCGGTGTGGCCGAAGGTTTGAGGCGATGCGCGGCCGGCATAGATAGGATCCTCGATCTGGTAGCCGGCGGCAAAGGCAGCCGGCAGCGCGAAGCTGTCGTCCAGGCCGCGAAAGCGCGGCCTCGCGGCCTCCTCGATCGCCGCGCGGCCGATCAGGCGCTTGCCTTCAAACGTCCCGCCTGCCGCCATCATGCCGTAGACGCGCGCCAGCGCATGCGCGGTGGACTGGCCGTTGCCACCGGGCACCTCTGCGGCGCGCCAGGCGCGGTCGTTTGGCGCCAGGGCGCGGGGCGCCGGGTTGTCGCATGCGTGGGGAAAGGGCGAGGCGCGCACGAACTCCACCCATTCGGAAGCTTTCGGGCCCTCGATCATCTCGGCGGCCCGGAAATCTTCCGCTTGCGGCAGACCGACATGGAAATCAGCCCCAAGCGGGCCGGCGATCTCTTCCGCGATGAAGCGCCCGACGCTGCGCCCGTCGACGCGCCGCAGCACCTCGCCGGCGAGGTGGCCGTAGCTGAGCGCATGATAGACGCAGCGGCTGCCGGGCTCCCACAGCGGCGCCATGGCGGCAAGCGCGTCCGTATAGGGTGTCCAGGCGAGCAGGCCTGCCTCGTCCATCGGCACGGCGAGGCCGTTCAGCCCGGACTGGTGCGACATAACCTGGTCGAGCGTGATGCGCTCCTTGCCGCCTTCTGCGAATTCCGGCCAATAGCGCGCGACCGGAGCGGCATAATCCAGCTTGCCGCGCTCCACCAGCATCGCGATCGCCAGCGCCACGACGCCCTTGGTCGAAGACCAGACATTGATCAGCGTGTCACGCTGCCACCGCCGGATGCGCGCGGCATCCGCATGGCCGCCCCAAAGATCGACGACGGCCCTGCCGTCGGCTACGACCGAGACGCCGCCGCCATGCTCGAGGCCTTCAGCGAAACACCGGGCGAATGCATCGCGCACGCCGGCAAAACGCGGATCGCAGAAGCCTTGGATGTTCATAGCCAAAGTCCCACCAGGTGCCGACGGATGAATCTGTCCAGACCGTCACGGATTGACGCAGTTTGCCACCAGCACCTCAGCCGAACAGCCTGGTCACGAAACCGCGGATCCAGGCATGCTGTGCCGCGTGGTGGGCTTCCATCAACCGGTCCTGCTCGTCCCGGTCTTGCGCGCCGAGCGTTCCATAGGGCGCGCCTTGCCGTTCCTGCCAGCGCCGGAAGCCGGCCGGGCCCTGCTCGGCATGGAATTGCAGCGCATAGGTCTTGTCGCCGATCCGGAATGCCTGATTGAGGAAGGTCTCGCTCGAGGCGAGGTGCACGGCGCCCGCCGGCAGGGCGAAGGTATGAAAATGGTTCTGCGGCAGGAAGAGCGGCCGGTCGAGGAAGTCGCCGGCCTCGGGCGTCGGCGTGATCTCGAAATAGCCGAACTCCCTGATGCCGCTTTCCACCGGCCCGACATTGGCGCCCAGATGCCAGGCGATCTGCTGCGCGCCCTGGCAGATGCCGAGCAGCGGCAGGTCGTTGTCCAGGCAGTGCTCGATCAGCGCGGCTTCGTCATCGAGGAACGGATGCTTGTCGGTGTCGAAGACGTTGAACGGGCCGCCATAGATCACGGCGCCGTCGACAGCGTTGAGGTCGATCGCCTCGCCCTTGAACGGCATCGCCGTCGTGACCGCATGGCCGTTCGCTTCCAGGGTCGTCTGGACATGATCGTCGCCCGGTTCCTCCGAGTGCCTGACCAGAACGATGCGCTTCATCGGAGGCTCCTGCCGCTTATCCGTAGGAAACGATAAGGCTAAGCGGCCTGTCGGAAATGTGCCAGCGCCCAGTTACGGCTGGACGCCGGCAAGCCGCTCAGGCGCAGCGCCGAAGGTCACCCCTTCGCCAAGCCGCGATCGATCAGCCGGGCAAGCCGCGCCGAGAAGGCCTTGGCGTCCGCCGGCTTGTCGCCGTCGAGCACCCGCGCCTCGTCGTAAAGCAGATGCGCGGCGTCTTCCTTGAACGCCTTCTCGTCGTCGCCGAGCTTTGCCAGCGCCGCCACGCGCTCATGGCGCGGGTTGATCTCGAGGATCGGCTTGGCCGCCTTGTCGAGCCGGCCGGCGGCGTTGAGCAGGCGCTCGAACTGGCGGTCGGGGCCGTGCTCGGGCGCGACCAGGCAGACGGCGCTTTCGGTCAGCCGGTCGGAGGCCTTCACGTCCGACACCTCCTCGCCGAGCGTCGTCTTCACGAAAGCCAGGAAGGACGCGACATCCGATGACGTCTCGGCATCCGGCTTCGCCGCGTCCTCGGGCAGCGCGACATCGGCAAGGTCGGCGGCGCCCTGCGTCACCGATTTGAACGGCTTGCCGTCGAATTCCGGCGCCATCGTCACCCAGAAACTGTCGACCGGGTCGGTAAGCAGCAGCACCTCGATACCGCGGGCGCGAAAACCTTCGAGCTGCGGCGAGGCTTCGAGCCGGGCGCGGTCGTCGCCGGCCATGAAGAAGATCGCTTTCTGACCCTCCTTCATCGCTCTGACGTAGTCGGCAAGGCTGCGCCAGCCTTCGCCCGAAGCGGTCGAGCGGAAGCGGGCAAGCTTCAGCAACTGCTCGCGCCGCTCGTAATCCTCATAGAGGCCTTCCTTCAGCACGACGCCGAAATTTTCCCAGATCTTCCCATAGGTTTCGGCATCGTTTTCGGCGGTCTTGGCGAGGTCGCCAAGAACGCGGTTGGTCACGCCCTTGCGGATCGAGGCGAGCAGCGGGCTTTCCTGGATCATCTCGCGCGACACGTTGAGCGGCAGGTCGGCGGAATCGACCAGGCCGCGCACGAAGCGCAGGTAACGCGGCAGAAGATCGGCATCGTCGGTGATGAAGACGCGTCGCACATAGAGCTTCATGCGGCCCTTGCGGTCCTGATCGAACAGGTCGAACGGCCGCGACCCGGGCACGAAGGCGAGCACGCTGTATTCCTGCCGGCCCTCGGCGCGGAAATGGATGGTCGAAGCCGGCTCGTCGTACTGGCCGGCGACGCTGCGGTAGAAGTCGGTATATTCCTCCGGCTTGATCTCGCTCTTCTGCCGCACCCAAAGCGCCGTGCCGTCGGCGATGTCGCGCGGCTCGGCGCCGGGTTTCTCGACAAGCGTGATCGGCACCGGCACATGGCCGGACTGCGACTTCGCCAACCCTTCGAGCCGGTAGGGCGTGGTGTAGGAGGAAGCATCCTCCATCAGATGCAGCACGACGCGCGTGCCGCGCTTGGGCGCTGCCTCGAGCGGAAYCGGCGCGATTTCATAGGTGCCCTTGCCGTCGGACGACCAGCGGAAGGCCTCGTCGCTGCCCGCCTGGCGGCTGATGACGTCGACCCGGTCGGCGACCATGAAGGCCGAGTAGAAGCCGACGCCGAACTGCCCGATAAGCTGYGTGTCCTCCGCCGCCTTGCCGGCCTCGACGCGCTCCATGAAGGCGCGCGTTCCGGAGCGCGCGATGGTGCCCAGCGCCTCCGCCATCTCGTCGCGGCTCATGCCGATGCCATTGTCCTCGACGACAAGCTCCCTGTTGTCCGGATTGGCCGCAATGGTGATGCGCGGCTTCGGATCGTCGCCCAGAAGCTCAGGCCGGCTCACCGCCTCGAAGCGCAGCTTCTCGCAGGCGTCGGCCGCGTTGGAGATCAGCTCGCGCAGAAAAACATCGCGGTCCGAATAGACCGAGTGCACCATCATGTGCAGCAGCCGCGAAACGTCCGCCTCGAATGTCCTGGTTTCCGCCGTCTTGGTGTCCGTCGTCATTCAAAATTCCTGGGTTGGTCGTTTTGTCCGCCGCGCCAACACGCGCCGGGTTTCGAATCTTCAGCCATTGTTGCTTGTGGACGCGCGCCCTGCCAGCGCTGCGGGCGCCAGCGAAACCATGTCCGGCGCCAGAATATTGTGGCGGCGGGCGAAGGCAACAAGGGTTGCCCGCACCGTCTCAGCGTCGATTTCGCCGGCAATGCCGGCTTTGCAAGCATTGAGCGCGATCATATGTGCGCTGCTCCTGCTCGTGGCCGGCCAATCCTGCAGCATGGCATAGGCTTCCGCCACGTTCTCAAGCCGCACCGGCAAGCCCATGCCGACAAGCACCGTGACAGGCTCTTCAAAGCGGTCGTGGTTCATGGTCTGGATCCTCTTTCGGATGGATGCCCACGGTGCCCGGGCGAAGCCCTCCAGCCAGCATATGCCGGCGCGGGTAGGGCGGTTGCAGCACGACGCCGTGCGGCCGGGATTGGCTTATGGCGGGAAAGGCGTGCACAACCACCGCCCCGGCCGGCGTGGTGTGCGTCGCTGAAATCTGCTGCCTCAGCCGCGGCGGCGGCAGCGCGTTATGCGCCTTGGCCAGGGCCTCGATCCAGGCGGCGACCGCCAGCGGCACCGGCGCGCGCCCCTCGATCCAGCGCGTCGCATCGGTCCTGGAACAGCCAAGCTCCTGCGCGAGGTCTCCGGCGTCCCATCGCAAGCTTTTCAGGCATTCCCGCAAGCGTCCCGCAATCATGGCAATCGTGTTCCTACCCCGTCTCAATGCAGCTTGGCGGATCCCGCCCGCGAGGGGCGGGACCGATCTTGCTCAGCTTCGCGCCGATGTTTCAGTGGCTGACACCTGCTGCGCGGCAAGGAACATCAGCGTCGAGGCGACCGTCCGCCGGTTCCATCCGGCGGCTTCGGCTGCGTCGAGCAGGCCTGCCAGCAGCGGCTTCAGCGCGCTTCGGCATTCGGTTTCATAGGCGAGGAATTCGCTTGCCGAATGCGTCGGCGCGGGAATCGAGCCATCTGCGCTCATCATGTTCATGAGGGCCTCCCAAGTTTTGGTGAAACGCCCGCCCCCGTAGCCGGGAGCGGGCTCCCATCTCTATCTCAGAAGTCCATGCCGGCGCCGGCCGGCACGGCCGGCGCGGTTTCCTTCTTCGGCTTTTCGGCCACCATCGCCTCGGTGGTGACGAGCAGACCGGCGACCGAAGCGGCGTCCTGCAGCGCGGTGCGCACCACCTTGGCGGGGTCGATCACACCCTGCTTGTAGAGGTCGCCATATTCGCCGGTCTGGGCGTTCCAGCCAAAGGCGAAGTCGGTCTTCTCGCGCAGCTTGCCGACGATGATCGACCCTTCCGATCCGGCATTCTCGGCAATCTGGCGCGCCGGAGCCTCGATCGCGCGCCGCACGATGTCGACGCCGTATCTCTGGTCGGGATTATCGACGGCAACCGCGTCGAGCGCCTTGGCCGCCCTGAGCAGGGCGACGCCGCCGCCGGGCAGGATGCCTTCCTCGACCGCGGCGCGCGTGGCGTGCAGCGCGTCGTCGACACGGTCCTTCTTCTCCTTGACCTCGACTTCCGTCGCGCCGCCGACGCGGATCACCGCGACACCGCCGGCGAGCTTGGCCAGCCGCTCCTGCAGCTTCTCGCGATCATAGTCGGAGGTGGTCTCCTCGATCTGCGCCTTGATCTGCGTGACGCGGCCCTGGATCTCCTCCTTCTTGCCGGCGCCGTCGACGATGGTGGTGTTCTCCTTCTCGATCGCGACCTTCTTGGCGCGGCCGAGCATCTCCAGCGTGACATTCTCCAGCTTGATGCCGAGATCCTCGCTGATGGCCGTGCCGCCGGTGAGGATCGCGATGTCTTCCAGCATGGCCTTGCGGCGGTCGCCGAAGCCCGGAGCCTTGACGGCGGCGACCTTCAGCCCGCCGCGCAGCTTGTTGACCACCAGAGTGGCCAGAGCCTCGCCCTCCACGTCCTCGGCGATGATCAGCAGCGGCTTGCCGGATTGCACCACGGCCTCAAGCACGGGAAGCAGCGCCTGCAGGTTGCCGAGCTTCTTCTCATGGATCAGCACATAGGGCTCGTCGAGCTCGACGCGCATCTTGTCCTGGTTGGTGATGAAGTAGGGTGAGAGATAGCCGCGGTCGAACTGCATGCCTTCGACGACTTCCAACTCGGTCTCGGCGGTCTTGGCTTCCTCGACGGTGATGACGCCTTCGTTGCCGACCTTTTCCATGGCCTCGGCCAGGAAGCGGCCGATCTCGGCATCGCCGTTGGCCGAGATGGTGCCGACCTGAGCGATCTCGTCGTTTCTGGTGATCTTGCGCGCGTTGGTCTTGAGCTCGGCGACCACCGCATCCACCGCTTTGTCGATGCCGCGCTTCAGATCCATCGGGTTCATGCCCGAGGCGACCGCCTTGGCGCCTTCGCGAACGATCGCCTGGGCGAGAACGGTGGCCGTCGTGGTGCCGTCGCCGGCGAGGTCGTTGGTCTTCGAGGCGACTTCGCGGACCATCTGGGCGCCCATGTTCTCGAACTTGTCCTCGAGTTCGATCTCCTTGGCGACGGTGACGCCGTCCTTGGTGATGCGCGGGGCCCCGAACGACTTGTCGATGACGACGTTGCGGCCCTTCGGGCCGAGGGTGACCTTCACCGCGTCGGCGAGGATGTTGACGCCGCGCAGCATGCGCTCACGGGCATCGGAATGGAATTTGACTTCCTTGGCAGCCATTGGATCACTCCTTCTAGGCAGTTTTCATTGACTGGTTGCGGTTCGATCGAAGCCCCGATCAGGCGGCTTTCTTCAGCGTCGCGGCCTGCTCGATCACACCCATCACGTCGCTTTCCTTCATGATGAGCAGATCCTCGCCGTTGAGCTTGATCTCGGTGCCGGACCACTTGCCGAACAGGATGCGGTCGCCGACCTTCACGTCGAGGGGCACGAGCTTGCCGCTCTCGTCGCGGGCGCCTGGGCCGACGGCGATGACTTCGCCTTCCTGCGGCTTCTCCTTGGCAGTGTCGGGGATGATGATGCCTCCGGCCGTCTTCTCTTCGGCCTCGATTCGGCGGACGAGCACGCGGTCATGCAATGGACGGAACGTCATATCGTTCTCCTTCAGGACAAACAGATTGCGAGAGGTTCCTCCGCTCCGGACCGGAAGGTCCGGAGCGGGGCGCGCGACCCTTTCGGCGTCGCGCGCATGTCGAGCTAATTTTGCCTTCTTCTACTTTCAAGGGGATGTCGAAAAAATTTTGGCACTCTCGACCCTTGACTGCTAGTGCGCTGAAAACATGCGGTAAATTCGGTAGCGCCGGTGAGCGAAAGGCTTGAATTCGCGATTGAGGTGAACAAAATTATCGGCGCCCGGCAGCGCCGGAACCGACAAAAAATTAAACCCTGAAACAAGGAGTTTTTGGAGACGGAGGACAGAAATGGACCGACAGACACTATCGCCGATCATTCCTTCCCTTGCTCCCGAAATATCGGATCTTTCGCTCGACCGGCTGCTTTCGCCGGCCAGCCATTTTCAACACCCGCGAGACGTGCTGGAGGACGGCTCGCTCGACATATGGGAAAAGCGGGCGATCCTTTCGTCCTGGGCTTCCGACGCCTGCGCCGTGGAATCGATGCCGGCGCTGCGCCAGCCGCCGGGCGCCGAGCGGCCGGTCTCCTTCGACGACATCATGGATGCGCTGCGCCGGCTCGACGCAACCGCGCCGCCGCCCAGTCGCCCTGCCGATGACGACCAGCGTCAACTGGTCGAGCGGCTGAGCGCGTGAGGGCCGAAGGCGATGGCAAGCACGGTCAGCAGGGAATTCCGTTTGCAGATGAATGGCTATGGCCTGACCACTGCCGAGATCCATTATCATCTGCCCGACCATCCCAGCTTGCTTCAGCTCTATGTCTGGCAGGACTATGATCTGGCCCCGGATTTCCCCGCGCTGAAAGGCTTTCTGGGCTTTTGGGAACGCGAGCTGGCGGGCGCCCTGCATTCGATCCGGGTCGCCCACCATCGGCTCATCAGGCCATCGGAATGGCGGGCCGTCGACGGGATCATCGCGATCCATTGAAGATCAGCGCCCTGAGGCGGTCGCGTTGCGCGGCCGCCTTCCTTTCATCTTTTATCCGCCCGCATGCCGACGAAAAGCGCGACTTTTCACGACCTTGAAGGCGGTTCATGGCCGGGTCTTGACGTCCCGGATTTGAATTCCCAGATGGATTTTGCCGGTGCTTTGAGAGACCGGCAAAGGTCAAGGGGCGCCGCTTCCTTGGCGCCCCTCGTATCTATGTTGCTCAATGGAGGATGTAGCTATGAGAACCACCTTTGACTTCAGTCCCCTGTTTCGGTCGAGCATCGGTTTCGATCGAATGTTGAACGCGCTCGAAACGGCGAGCCGAATCGAAACCGTCGACAATTGGCCACCCTACGACATCGCCAAGACCTCGGAAGACGACTACCGCATCAGCATGGCGGTGGCAGGCTTCGCGCAGGACGAACTGGACATTACCCAAGAGCAGAACATGCTCATGGTCTCGGGCCAGAAAGCCGGCGAGGACAAGGGTGAGTACCTGCATCGAGGCATCGCCGGGCGCGCGTTCCAGCGCCGTTTCGAGCTTGCCGACCATGTCAAAGTCGTCGGCGCCAGCCTGGTGAATGGCCTGCTGACGATCGATCTGAAGCGTGAGATTCCGGAAGAGATGAAACCGCGCCGGATCGAGATCGCAGCCGACAAGGCGATGCCCAAAGGCGCGACGAAGAAGATCGAAGGCGAGAAGCACGCGGCCTGAGGCCTTCTTGTTAGCGCTCCACGCAATGCGCCGGGCGCATGGCCCGGCGCAACAGGGGGCCGTTTCAGTCCGACGAACAGAAAGGAGGAAACCATGAGTGTCCGTGATCTGATTCCCTGGGGCCGGAGCAACGGCAACCAGGTTCCAAGCCTGTTCCGCGACGGCGAACGCGATCCGTTCCTGTCGCTGCATCGCGAGGTGAACCGCCTGTTCGACGATGTTTTCCGCGGCTTCGACAGCCGGTGGCCGTCTATTGGCGGTGCCTCCGCCCTCGGCACTGGTTGGCCGAGCGTCGAGATCTCCAATGGCGAGAAGGAGATCAAGGTGACGGCCGAGGTGCCCGGCCTCGAACAGAAAGACATCGAGGTCCTATTCGACGACGGCGTGCTGACGCTGCGCGGCGAGAAGCGCTCCGAGACGGACGACAAGGACAGGCAATTCTCCGAACGCTATTATGGCCGCTTCGAACGCCGCATTCCCGTCGGCTACGAGGTTAAGGAAGACGAAGTCGAGGCGCGCTTCAGGAATGGCGTGCTGACCGTCACCTTACCGAAGAGCGAGAAGGCGCAGTCGCAAGTCAAGCGCATCGACATCAAGAGTTGATGCACCGGCGCGGGGGGCGCGTCGATCGCCTCCCGCGTCCAATCAACCACATCGAACGGATGCCCGCGCGGCACAGGCCGTCGCGGCCGCTCTGGAGCGGCCGAGGTCGAGAAAATTCAAGTGGCGAGAGCTTCAATTTTCCATCCGAAAGTCTTCGCATCGGTCATGTGAATGATGACAAGCAGCGCGCTGTCTCTCCCTGTTGGAACGCGGGCATGGAGCGCAAGGACCGAGAGAGAAAATTCACATAAGCTTGGAGCGGAAGAGCGACCACTTGGCACCCGGTCCGCATAGCATTGGGACTGGCGATAACCTTAATTTTGCTTTCTTTCGCAGAGGCTTCCCGAGCGGAAGGTAAAGAGATAAATTAGCAATTCGTTAAGTACGCGTGGGGCGCGAGTAAGGGATGTGCCGTGATGAATTTCAAGTCTCTGATTAAGCGGGCCGAGGACGTCGATAAGGAATTTCAGGACCTCCAATCGGATCTGGCGGAAGCATTCGAGGACGTCCTGAAAGGTGATGAACAGCCACCGTCGGGGGACGATGACGTTGCCGGCCAGGAACTCGTGGCAAGCGACGAGAATCCGCCGCCCGCGGAGCAGCCCGAGCCAGCTTCATCGCGGTTGACGCCCCATACCCAAACGCGGCTCGCCGCCCTGGAGGCGGTCGCCGGGCTTTTCCGCGACGGACAGGGGCATCTGCAGGAGATCGAGGCGAAGCTGGCGGAGATCGCCACCGCGCACCACATGACGCGCGAGGTCCTCAACGTCTTCCATCGCGACGTGTTGCGCTCCAACGAGCTGGAGCTGGCAAACCTCGCGCTCACCACCGAGCACAAGGCGCTTTCGGAACAATTGCTCGACGCCGCCCGCAAGCAGCGCGAGCGTGACGGTGCGGCCGAGGCCCGGCAGCAGCGCGAGGCGAGCCTCGTCCAGGATCGCGAGCAGCTGCGGTCGGCGCTGGCGGCCGTGCGCCTGGAGCTGGTGGAGATGAGCAATGAGAGCGCCAGGCGCGAGAAGGAGTTCGGCGAGATCGTCAAGGCCTTGACGGCCAAGACTGTCGAAGTCGACAGGCGCGGCGCCGAGAACAAGTTGCTGCGCGAAAAGCAGGTCGGCCTCTCGGTCGACCTGGAGCAGGCGCAAAAGCGCGAGGCGGAGGCCCGCCACAAATTCGACGAGTTCGCAGCGACCCACGCCAGCGAAACCGCCCATATCGCCGAGCTGCTGGCTCAACTCGGCAGCCACGAAAGAGAAGAAACCCGGCTGCAGAAGGCACTGGAGGCAACGCAGGCCAAGCTTGCCGAAACAGCCGAGGCGGCGCGGATCGCCGAAAGCGACGGTGCCGCCGAATTGGCGCGCAGCCAGGCGGAAATGCGCGGCCTGCGTGCCGAGATCCAGGAGTTGCAGTCGCGTCTCGACAAGGTCTCTACCGACAATGGCGAAGCCACGGACGAGATCATCAGGCTCAAGGCGCAGCTGAACGACGCCGTGACCGAACGCCAGATTGCGGAGGAAAGGCTCGCCGTCCTCAAGGAAGAGAGCGACGCGGACAAGAAGAACCTGTCGGTGGCCAGCACCAACCTCTCGCAGCTTTCGCTGCAGCAGGCGTCCGAGCAGATCCAGCTCGATATCCAGAAACAGGAATGCGAGGATCTGCGCGCCGAGGTGGAAGCGCTCAATGCCCGCATCCGGGAATTGCTTCCTTACGAGCGGCTGCATCGGGTGACCGACGCAAGGTCGCGCAAGGATGCCGTGCCTCAAGCCAACGGGATCATCGCGGAAACGGTGCGTTCCGCGCCGCGGCGTGTCCCACGGCGCAACATGCGGGCGAACGCGGGCTGAGGAACCGCCTCGCCCCGGAATTGCTACTGCCGGCTATTTGCCCGCCATGCCGTCGGCTAGGTCCTGTGCCTGCTTGAGCAGCGCCGGGAAGGACGGATCGCCGGGCAGGCGCTGGGCCATGCAGGCGCGGTAGTCTGCGTCGCCTTTTTCCCAGGCGGCGTTGGCCGGATCGGAGGCCTGCGGGTCGTCCTGATCCGAGCCCTGATCGGCCTGCTGGGCTTTCTGCGCGGCGGCGTCGGCCGCTGCCCAGATCGAATCGCAGGCCGCGATCTTCGGCACAGCGGGCGAGGCTGGCGCTTCGGCGATCATCACGCGGTCGCCTTTGACGACCGCCACCACGACATGCTGCTCGTAGATCGGCCCGACATCCTGCGTCCAGCCGCCGAGCCGAGCCACCACCACGTCAGCGCCCTCGGGCTTCGTCAGTGAAAAGTCGAGCGTGCCGGAGAACGCGGCGTCGCTGCCGATGGCCTGGGTGTAGAAACCATCGAGCTTCAGCGCCGCGCCGATGTCGGCGGGCAGCTTGAAATCCGCTTCCGCCTCGGCCGATTTGGATTTGAGCCAGCGCTCGGTCAGCCCGCGCGTCGAGACGATGATGCTCGGACCGTCGTCGCTCTGGGCATACCGCAACCCGTCGAGCATGCCGTAGCCGATATCGGAAGCGTTGAGGCTTTCGATGTTGTTGGTGCCGGTCGCCGGGAAACCCTTGACCGAAAGCGGACCGAGAATCGCGGCGAGACGCTGCTGGAGGTCGGCCAGCGCTTTCTCGTTCTGCGCATCGATGGTTTCGATGGCCGCGTTGGCGCTTTCCTGCGCCGTGATATCGGCAATCGCCTTGTCGCGCGCCGCGATATAGTCGTCTTCCGGCGAGGCCGCGAGCGCCGTGCTGCCCGCCAGCGTGAGGAGAAGTGTCAAGACCAACCGCATGCTGTAACCCCCAAGGTTAGCGATCAAGAGCCCATGCGAGCCATCGCCCGACTTGGCGGCTTTTGCGTGGCGGAAATCAGGGTGGGAGCAAATCTTTATTCCGCTTCTCCACCTCGGCCTTGCGCAGCAGGAACCGCTGGATTTTGCCGCTCGGCGTCTTCGGCAGCTCGCTGACGAACTCGACCTCGCGCGGATAGGAATGCGCCGACAGCCGCTTCTTGACATGCTGGGCAAGCTCCTCGGCCAGCGCCTCGCTGTCCTTGAAGGCGGGCGCCAGCACCACGAAAGCCTTGACAATCTCGGTGCGCTGCGGATCGGGCACGCCGACGACAGCCGCCTCGTTGACCGCCGGGTGCTCGATCAGCGCGCTTTCGACATCGAACGGCCCGATGCGGTAGCCGGACGAGGTGATGACGTCGTCGGCCCGGCCGATGAACGAAACCGAGCCGTCCGGCTCGTATTCCACCGTGTCGCCGGTTCGGTAATAGCCGCCGGCGATCGCCGGCGTCTCCGCCTCGTGGTAGCCGCCAAACCAGCGCAGCGGCGATCTGGCGATGTCGACGGCAAGCACGCCAGGCTGGTTGGGGCCGAGCTCGTTGCCTTCGTCATCCAGCACCACCATGCGGTAGCCCGGCATGGCGAAACCGGCGGAGCCCGCGCGGACAAGATGCTTAAGCCCGTGATGGTTGTTGACCATCATGCCGTTCTCGGTCTGGCCGTAATGGTCGTGGATCGGCGCGGCGAGGTGCGCGTCGAACCAGCGGATCACTTCCGGGTTGAGCGGCTCGCCGGCACTGCTCACCACGCGCAGCTTTCCTTTGACGCGCGCGGCCGCTTCCGGGCCCTCCGCCATCAGCAGGCGATAGGCCGTCGGCGAGCCGGCAAGGCTGGTGACGCCGAGTCGCTCGATGATGTCGTAGGTCGATTTGGCGTTGAATGCGCCTTCGTAGAAGGTGGTGGCGATGCCGAGCTGCAAGGGCCCGGTGATGGCGTAGTAGAGCCCGTAGGCCCAGCCGGGATCGGCGATGTTCCAGAAGATGTCGTCGGGCGTGAGCCCGATCGCGTCGCGCATATAGGCGCCAAAGGCAAGCAGCGCGCTGAGCGGCACCGGCACGCCCTTCGGGTGCCCGGTCGTGCCGGAGGTCGACATCATCATGAACAGGTCTGAGCCCTTGCGCATGACCGGCTCGCAGTCGGGGGAGGCGGCCGCGAGCGCCGCGCGGAAATCGATGTCGCCTTCGGGAAGCGTCTCGCCAGGTGCGAGAATGGTGGCGATGCGCGGATGGTTGCCCACCTCGTCGAGCTTGCCGCGGTTGGCGGGGTTCGTGACCACCAGCTTCGCCTTGCTGTAGCTCAGCCGATGCTCGATGGCCTTCGGCCCGAAAGCGGTGAACAGCGGCTGGTAGACCGCGCCGACCCGCCATGTGCCGAGGATCAGCGCCACCAGCTCGGGAATGCGCGGCAGCATGCCGGCCACGACATCGCCCGCGCCCACGCCGAGATCCTTCAGCATTGTGCCGACGCGGCCGGACATATCGGCCAGATCGTCGAAGGAATATTCGCGCAATTCCCCGTCGGCCGAGATCGCGCGCAGCGCCAACCGGTTCTCGCCTGTATAGCGGCCGCAGCATTCGACATAGGCATTGATGCCGGTGGCGGGGTCGCCGTGAAGGCGCGCGATCTCGTCCTCGATGCGGAAGCGCTCGACGGCATCTTCGTAGCGCGGCAGCGCCTGCGTCTTGGTCATGGTGGTCCTCCCTCGGTGGCGGATCATCTGCCCGTGATCGCCGTTGGCGGGAGATTGCCCGAAAAGATGGCGCTGGTCGATTGCGGCGAAAGTCGAGGCAGGCAAGCAAGGCCGGCCCCATAAAGACCGCCGCCGTTCATGGCGTTAAACGTTTCCGATCAACAAGCTGGACCCGACATCGGAATCGGGACCTGAACCGCCTAACCGCGCTTCCGATAAAGGCTCAGCGTTATGTCCTTGCCCACGCCAGCGGGCGCCAGCATGAAGTAGTCATAGGTCGCCACCTTGCCGCTTGGCCCGACCAGTCCCTTCGACCAGATCGACGCTTCCTCCACTCGCATCTCCGCCCATTGGCGCGCGAATTCAGGGCTCAGCGCCTTGAGCGGGTCGAGCACGGCGCGGACGTCGGCCGCAGACGCGTAGCCGACGGTCGCGGCGCGGAACTGCGCCATAGCCGAGCGCGCTACAACCTCCCAGTCGGCAAACAGCGCATGCCAGGCCGGGTCGAGGAAGAGCCGCTTGAGAAGGTTGCTCTTCGTCGGCTCCTCGGGATCGAAGCCGCCGAACAAATCCGCCGCCTCGTCGTTCCAGGCGATGAAGTCCCAGGCGCGGTTGAGCGCATAGGCCGGATTGGGCGAGAGCGTGGCGAGCAATGCCGCGATGCGCGGATCGGGCGAGGGGTCTTCGGGCGCCATCGCCTCGGGCAGCCATTCCGGCCTTGCGAGCTTGAACAGGTGCTGACGCTCCACGGGCAAAAGGTCCAGCACGTCGGCCAGCGCATTGAGCACCGGCGCGGAAGGGTTGGCCTCGCGGCCCTGTTCCAGCCATGTGTACCAGGTGGCGCTGATCCCGGCGAGTAACGCGACTTCCTCGCGCAGCAGTCCGCTTGCGCGCCGTCGTGTGCCGGTGCGGATGCCATGCCGCGACGGCTCGACGCGCTCGCGCATGGCGCGCAGGAAGCGCCCCAGTTCCTTGCGCCTGTCGATCTCGGCGGTCTGCTCCAGCATGCTCGTGCCTCGAAAGGGGGTAGCGACGCCACCAGTAGCATCGCTCATCTTGTACCACCTTGCTACCAGTATAAACGGGACAGCGCATCGCACAATCAAATCGCGCCGGAACGCGGCGCCAGGCAAAGGAGTCCGTCATGAACGCGCTGAAAAGTATCAGGAACATCGACTACACCGTCCTCTTTGCCCGCGACATGGAGGCGATGCGGCGCTTCTACGAGGACGTGATGGGCTTTGCAGTCCATTCCAGCCTGGGCGAGGGCTGGATTGCCTACCAGGTTGGCTCGTGCCTCCTGGCGCTCACCGAGCGTGGCGTGATGTTCGATGACGCGCCGACGCCGGCGCGCGCGCTTTCCGTGCAACTCGCCTTCCGTGTAGCGCCGGGCCAGGTTGACCAATGCGCCGACGCGTTGCGCGATAAGGGCGTGGCGATCGAAGGCGAACCGACTGACCAGCCCTGGGGCCACCGAACGCTGTTCTTTCGCGATCCCGACGGCAATGTGTTGGAGATCTACGCCGATATTTAGCCCTGCGGCAGGTGAATCCCCAGCGCCGCCATATGCCGTTTCCAGCGGCTGCGCAATTCGGCTGGCCGGCAGCCGATGCGCTCGTCGAGGAACTCCGCGGCACGGATGCGGTCGGTGCGGAAATGGCGGAAATCCTGGCGCAGCTCGCACCAGGCGGCGATGAGCCGCACCGTCTCGGCATAGCCGATCATGGTCGGCCAGATGACGCGCTCGCTCTCGTCGCCCTGTTCGCTACGGTAGCGGATCCGGATCTTGTGGCCCTTGCGGATCGAGGCTCGCGCCTTCGCGATGTCGAGCCCATCCGGCAGGCTCGCGCGGCTGAGCGGCGCGCCGACGGTCGGATTGCTGACGAAGGGGCGCAACCGCTCGGGCACGACGGTGGCGATCTTGGCGATCAGGTCGCGCGCCGCGCCGGCCAGCGCGGCATCGCCCTTATCGGCCACCCACTGCGCGCCGAGCACCGCCGCCTCCAGCTCGTCCGGCGTCAGCATCAGCGGCGGCATGTCGTAGTCGCGGTCGAGCACATAGCCGAGCCCGGCTTCGCCCCGGATCGGCACGCGCTGTCCGACGAGGTCGGCGATGTCGCGATAGACCGAGCGGCGCGAGGTTTCGAGCTCTTCGGCGATCCGGCTGGCGGTGATCGGCCGGCTCGAGCGCCGCAGGATCTGGATGATCTGGAACAGTCGGTCGGCGCGGCGCAAGGCATGTCTCCTGTTGCCACTATGCTGGCAGCAGGGTCGGTCCACAAGTCGGGCAGGGCGCCTGAACGGGCGCCACCGACGAAGAAAATTTTCGCGGCGAGCCAACGGAGAAGACTTGGATGAATTTCGTTTCGACCCGCATCATCACCGCCGACGTCAAGCGGCTCGTCGCCTTCTACGAGATGGCGACGGGCATCAAGCTCACGCTCTACACCGAGGATTTCGCCGAGCTCGTCACGGAGGCGGGCACGCTGGCCATCGGCAGCACCCGCACGCTTCGGCTCTTCGGCGGCGATAATGTCGCGAGCCCGGCCGAGAACCGCACCGCCATCATCGAGTTCCGCGTCGCCGATGTCGACGAAGAATACCGCAGGCTGGGCGGTCTCATTGACGGCGCGCTGGTGCAGGCGCCGACGACAATGCCCTGGGGCAACCGCTCGCTGCTGTTTCGCGATCCCGACGGCAATCTGGTGAACTTCTTCACGCCGGTGACGGCGGAGGCGATTGCGAAGTTTGAAAGGTGAGGGTGCTCCAGGAAGAGCGGGCACCGAAACAGCCAATCTCCCGCCTTGCGGGGGAGATGTCCGGCAGGACAGAGGGGGGTGGGCGGAAATTCGGCGCTTGAGAGTCTTGAGCAACCCCTGCCATTGACCTTGCCGCCCATCCAGCCGATATCCCGGGCAAATTATGCCCGAGCCCCGAATGACCACCGATCTCAAACAACTGGCCGCCGACACCGCCTGGCAGGACGATGTCCGCGCCGGCGTGCGCCATGTCCGCGACCTCGCCCCGCTGCCGCTCTCGCCGGCCGAGCGCGCCGCCGCGCAGGAGGCCGCGGCCGCGCACAAGGTGCGCGTGCCGAAACCCTATCTCGACCTGATCGACTGGGACGATCCCGAGGACCCGATCCGCGCCCAGGTGATCCCGTCGCCCGACGAGCTGGTCGCCACCGAGGGCGAGCTCGACGATCCGATCGGCGACCATGCCTTCAGCCCGGCGCCTCGGCTGACGCACCGCCATGCCGACCGCGTGCTCTTGTTCCCGACCTATCAGTGCGCCGTCTATTGCCGCTTCTGCTTCAGGAAAGAGTCGCTGACCTCCATCGGCCGCGGCTACACACGCGAAGCGCTGGAACCTGCGTTGGCCTATATCGCCGGCCACCCGGAAATCCGCGAGGTGATCCTGACCGGCGGCGATCCGCTGTCGCTGCCCGACAAGGCGCTGGCCGAGATCCGCGCCCGCCTGGAGGCGATCCCGCATCTCAGGCTGTTGCGTATCCACACCCGCGTGCCGGTGGCGCTGCCGTCGCGCATCACGCCTGGCCTGGTGGAGGCGTTGCAGGGCCGGCTGATGGTGACGGTGGTCACCCACTTCAATCACCCGCGGGAAATCACACAGGCCACGGAGGAAGCATGCCGCACGATGCGGCAGGCGGGCTTCGTGCTGCTCAACCAGAGCGTTCTGCTGAAAGGCATCAACGATCATGTCGAGGTGCTGGAGGAGCTCTGCCGCGAGCTGATGTATCGGCTCGGCGTAAAACCCTATTACCTGCATCATGGCGACCTCGCGCGCGGCATGGCGCACCGTCGCACCACGATTGCCGAAGGCCAGGCGCTGGTCGCCGAACTGCGCCGGCGGCTTTCCGGCATCTGCAACCCGACCTACGTCATCGACCTGCCCGAAGGCGGCGGCAAGGTGCCGCTGGCCGCGAGCCATATCGAAGGGCGGGAAGGGCAGACGTGGAGAGTTCGCGGCCAGGACGGCAAGGAGAGGGCCTATACCGAGGTGGTGGCGGGCATCTGAAGCGCGGGGTTTTCCCCGCTCAAAGGCGGCCCGGCAGCCCTGTTGGGGGCAACTTGCCGACTGCCGGGCCTAACCGACGGGCAGGTGGCCACCCGCCGGCTGAAACCAGCGTGGGTCGAAGCTGTCAAGACTGCACCATGTGAACGAAGGATCGCGTGCTTTTATTCCTTCGTTTGCACCATGCAGCGGGCCGGAAAAGGCGCGACGCTGCGCTCGATCCTTTTGGATCATCAAAGACTGCAACTGAGAAAGTCCTCAGCTAGGTCCCTTCTAGCGATCCTTGAGCCTCGCCTGCCTCTCCCCCGGGGCATGCGAGGCTCTCCCGTTGCTGCCGGCGGGTCTCAACATTGCCCTCTTCTCGTGGGAACTGGAGCCTGCGCCCCGCATTCTATGAGCAGGGGCTGAAGGAGCGTTGCGTGAAGGCTTTGTTGGGAATTGCCGGCGGCTTCGTGCTGACCTTGGCCGTGTTCGCCAGCGGGCTTGCCTTCGCCACCTGGCTGCTCGCCGCCAAGCCGGTGCGCCAGGCAACGCCGGCGATCGGCGTTTCCGAGCTCTGGACGAAGGACGCGCAGCCGATCGATCCGCGGAAGCAGAACCTTGAACGCATTCCCGCCCAGCAGGCAGCGGCCGCGCCCGCCAAGGCCGGCGAACCGGCCCCAAGCGAACCGACCAAGGCGGGAGGCGCAACGCAGATGACGGCGCTCGCTACGCCCACGCCGCCCGCAGCGCCGCCACTGCAGCCATTGCCGGACGTCTCTGGCCCGGGCCAGCCCGCGCCCGACGCCGGCGCGGCCCAGCAGCCGGCCGCGGCCGATCAGCAGGCGCGGCAACAGCAGCTGCCGGTTGCCCATCTGCAATGGTGCGCCACCCGCTATCGCAGCTACCGCCCGGCGGAAAACAGCTACCGTTCCTACAGCGGCGAGCTGCGTCCCTGCATCTCGCCCTATTACGACCCCGGTGGCGACCGCACGGCTTCCACCGACGCTGGCCAGAATGATCAGGCGGCAGCGAACGATCGCCCAGGTGCCATGGCCGACGACCGGGTGGGCGACGACCAGGCCGAGATGGAAGGCTACGCCCCGTCCGGTGACGGCTACGCCACCACCTATGGCGGCCCGCCGGAAGAGATTTCGCCGGAGGCCGAGGCCGCCCAGGCATCGGGTCGGGCGGTTCGAGGTGACCACGTCGACTATTGCTTCAGCCGTTACCGCTCCTACGATCCGCGCGACAACACCTATCAGCCCTTCGACGGCGGCCCGCGCCGCCAGTGCGAGTAGGAGTGGCGCGTCTTCGATCTGCGATTGGCGCTCGCTAGTTCAGCACCCTGCCATCGATCTCATTGACGCTGCGCGTCCCTGTCAGCGCCATGGTGACTGACAGCTCCTTGTGCAGGATATCTATGGCCGTGGCCACACCGGCTTCGCCGCCGGCGGCGAGGCCATAGACATAGGCGCGCCCGACAAGGCAGGCGCGGGCACCCAAGGCCAGCGCTCGCATCACATCCTGGCCCGAGCGCACGCCGCCGTCGAACAACACCTCCGCCTCCGATCCGACGGCTTCCGCGATCCTAGGCAACATCGAGATCGTCGAGGGGGCGCCGTCAAGCTGCCGGCCGCCATGGTTGGAAACCACAATGGCGTCGGCACCGGCCGCGCAGGCGCTCCGCGCATCGTCGGTGTTGAGGAGGCCTTTGACGATCAGCTTGCCCGGCCATATGCTCCGGATCCATTCGACGTCGCTCCAATTCAGCGTCGCGTCAAACTGATGCGCTACCCAGTCCGCTACCGCCCGGACATCGTCCTCGCCCTTGAGATGGCCGGCGAGGTTGCCGAAGTTCCAGCGTTTGGCGGTGAGCATGCGGGCCGCCCAGGCCGGATGGGCGGCTATGTCGAGGATCGTGCGAAGTTTTAATGCCGGCGGCACCGAAAGCCCGTTCCTGACATCGGCATGGCGCTGGCCCAGCACTTGCAGGTCGACGGTGAGCACCAGCGCGCCGCAACGGCCGGCGATCGCCCGCTCGACCAGCGAGCGCACGAAACCGCGATCCTTCATCACATAGAGCTGGAACCAGAACGGATAGTCGACGGCTTCAGCCACGTCCTCGATCGAGCAGATCGACATCGTGCTCATCGTATAGGGAACGCCTGCGGTCTTGGCGGCGCGGCAGGCGAGGATCTCGCCATCGGCCCATTGCATGCCGCCGAGCCCGATCGGCGCCAGCGCCACCGGCAGCGAGACCTTCTCGCCGAGAATTGTGGTTGCCGTGTCGCGCTGCTCGACATCGACCAGCACGCGCTGCTTCAGCGTGATGCGCTCGAGGTCGGCGCGGTTGGCACGCAGCGTCTGCTCGGCATAGGAGCCGGCTTCGAGATAGTCGTTGAAGACGCGCGGCACCCGCCGCCGCGCCGCCTGGCGCAGGTCCTCGACGCAGGTCATCCCGGCCATCAGCCCCGGCGCCGCCGACGCCGCCCTGAATTCGTCGGGCAAGGTCACGATGCCTGTTGGGATATCGCGCACTGTGGGGACCACTCGTTCCATCGCCGTCCTCCCTTCGAATATTAGAGAATGCTGATCATTGAAGGCCAGGTCGTCCCTGATGTAAATTCACTTGCGAGTATACTTATCGACGGCAGCGCTCATGCCCAGAGCATCCGACGCGACCAGGCCCGTGATTCTCCAGGCGGCGTATAAGTTGTTTCGCCGCCGGGGCTTCTTCCGCGTCGGCATGGAGGAGATCGCTGAGGCCGCCGGCGTCACCAAGCGCACGCTCTACTACCACTTCGACAGCAAGGACGCGCTGTTGACTGCCGTGCTCGCTTCGCAGCACGAGCGCACTTTCGCCGATTTCCAGAACTACGGCATCGAGCTGTCGGGCGGTGCCGACGCGCTGATCGATAAGCTGTTCGAGGGATTGGTCAAATGGTCATCCAAGCCGCGCTGGGCCGGCTCCGGCTTCACCCGGCTGGCGATCGAGCTCGCCGACCTATCGGGCCACCCCGCGCGCTTGATCGCACGCCAGCACAAGGCATTGATGGAAAAGCAGCTGGAAACGATGCTTGCCGGAGCCAGGATACCGTCGCCGAAGGAGAGGGCGCGCGAGCTGTTCGTGCTGATCGAGGGAACCATGGTGATGATCCTGATCCACGGCGACCAGAGCTACTGCACGGCGGCGGCGGACGCAGCGAAGAGGTTGATGGCAGTTGGTTCCTCGCGCTCCGGTCCTTGAGAAGCGCATCATGAGGCGCGCTGTCCCGTCAACACTTGCCGATTTCCTTCATAGGGCTTGATACGTTCCAGAGACCAAGCTGAAACACACCCTCCCTACAACCGGCATGCTTGCGAAACGCTCGAGCCGGATGGTCTTGGCTCCCGGAACCCAGGAGCTACGCGCCGATGACACCCGACCAGATCAAGCTTGTGCAGGACAGTTTTCGCGAGGTCGTCCCGATCAAGGAGGCCGCCGCGGCTTTGTTCTACGAGAAGCTGTTCGCCCTCGATGGCAGCCTCAAGCCGCTGTTTCGCGAGACCGATATGAAAAAGCAGGGCGCCAAGCTGATGGCCGCRCTGGGCTTCGTCACGCATGGGCTGTCGCGCGCCGAAAACATCCTGCCCACCGTCCAGGACCTCGCCCGGCGCCATGTCGGCTACGGCGTCGAGGAGCATCACTACGCGACCGTCGGCCAGGCGCTGATCGAGACGCTCGATGCGGGCCTCGGCGAAACCTTCACGCAGGAGGTGCGCGAGGCCTGGGCTGCGGCTTACGGCCTGCTCGTCGGCGTGATGATCGCCGCGGCAAGGGACGTGCAACTGGCGGCTTGAGGCCTGTTTCCTCCCCCCATTTCATGGGAGCGAGGAAAGAGCCTTTACCCCACCACCTTCCCCGGATTCATCACACCAGCCGGATCGATCAATCCCTTGATCGCCTTCGCCAAATCGCGCTTCACCGGGTCGGCGTGCCTTTCATAAGCCGCGCGCTTTTCCAGCCCCACCCCATGCTCAGCCGAGAACGAGCCGCCGGCGTCGCTCAGGCCTGCGTAAAGCACGTCCTCGATCGCCGCGTGCCGCTCATGCGCGACCGGCCCGTCGCAATTGATCGAGATGTGCAAATTGCCATCGGCGAGATGGCCGTAGACGTAAGGCGCGTACGAGGCGTCGATCTTCTTCAACCCGGCCTCGATGCGCGCCACATAGGCGTCCAGCCCGCCGGCCGGCACGGACACGTCGAAGGAGGGCGCCATCGGATGCGCGCGCTCGATCTCAACCGTCTCCTCGCGCAGCCGCCACATCGCCGCCGCCTGCGCCTCCGAGCTCGCGACCAGCCCGTCGAGAATGCCGGCCTCTTCCCAGACCGCCGCGAGCCCATCCTCAAGCGCGCTTCTCGCCGCCTCGATCGAGTCGGCGCCGAGCCCCAGCACCAGCAGGCAGGGCGCGTCGAGCGGCAGGCTGCCGGGCGCATAGCCAAGCGCGCGCTGCATCAGCGACGCAAAATTGCGCCACAGGATCTCGGCGGCGCTGAGCCGGGCGCTGGTCGAGCCCAGGAAATGCCGCACGATGCGCTGCGCGCTGGCCGCATCCGGAACGCCGACCAGCGCCGTTGCGCTGGCGCCTGCCACCGGGTCGAGCCGCACCGCCACGCGGGTGACGATGCCGAGCGTGCCCTCCGCGCCGATGAAGAGATGCTTCAGGTCGTAGCCGGCGCTGGTCTTGAGCACCCTGGTGAGGTCGCAAAACACCCGCCCGTCCGGCAGCACGGCTTCGAGCCCGAGCACGCGGTGGCGCATCGTGCCGTTGCGAAACGCCATGATGCCGCCCGCATTGGTGGAAGCCATGCCGCCGACGGTGGCGCTGCCGCGCGCGGCAAGGTCGATGCCCGGGTCGAGCCCGTGGACGGCGCAAGCCTCCTGCAGCGCCCCCAGCGTCACCCCCGCCTGCACGATCGCCACGCGCGCGAACGGATCGATCTCCTCGATTTGGGTGATCCCGCCGAGATCGCAGATCACCTGACCAGGGGAAGTCGCCGCCCCGCCCGCCAGCCCCGTGCGCCCGCCCTGCGCGACAAGGCTGACGCCATGCTCCGCGCAGAACCGCACCAGCGCTGCGATCCCGTCGACATCGCGCGGCCGCACCAGCGCCGAAGCGCCGAAATTGCGGGCGTCGAAGCCGGGATCGCGCGAGGCGAGCTCGGCGGCGTCCCAGACGGTGGCGGTGGGGAGGAGGGTGCGGAGGGTGGAGAGGAGGGACATGGGAGAGCGATTGACACCGTTTTATTTTGATATTCAAGCAAATCGAATTGAATTTCCAGAATCCAAACACCCCACGAATGTCGGTTTCATCGCGTGTAGAATATGGTAAAAGCCACGTGGGGTTACCTGGGGGTGAGAATGCCAAGAAGCAGATCTTTTTCGATCTATCTTCTCAAAGAAGGTTACAACGCTGGGAATTCTCTTCGAGAGGACAATAGCCTTGATGCGGTCGAAGCTCAGCATCTCTCGAAAGACGCATCGATCTTCATCTTAGACAGCGATCCCTACCAACCTTGGTGGAAGGGGTATTTTGGTGTAGAAAAGAATCTGCCTCAAGTGAACAAAGGCGCCCTTGTTTTCCAACCAGTCGCCGATCGTTGTTTTGCGCTTTCGTTCGGCCACGTAGCTCACAACCTAATTGACTCTAGTTATGAGTATGACTTTGGGCTTCGCGTGACGCTAAACAGTTTGGACCCTCAGAAGCTCAAAAGCACTGATACCCTGCAGCCGGGCGAGGCAAAGCGCCAGAGGACGCAACTTCCGATCGAATCCGAACTCACGTTGTTTGACTTCGACCGCGACAGCACAATTTTACGCAGCCTGACGGGTAAGGTTCGCGAGGAGTATAAGGAATTTTTTCGTCATGCGACAGGCGGCAGCAGCCTCCGCATCAGCACCGATGTGGCGGCCGACGAGTTGACGGAGCTTTGCGAAAAACTTCTGGAGCTTTATGGGAGCGAGCAATACAAAACGGCCTTTCCGGAGATACAGAACATCGCTCCTGTTCGAGACCCGGGCCAAATCGAAGCCCTCAACGAGTTGCTTCTGCTTGCATTACGAGAGCGCAATCCAGATCTTAATATTACAGTTCCGGATATTGTAAGTTACAGTGATAATTTATACACCACCTTCGCCGGCGCTGGGCGTAGCTTAATTTACGACGATGTTTATATCGGAAGATACTATGGTTACCTAGACCAGCATGAGGTTGACCTGGCTGCGGTGGGGATCGACKATCTGCGTCGACACGCGTTGGTGCTGACTGACGAGAATGGCAATGCGCGCGACCGCTACAGCATCTTCAAGAGTCTTATTTTCGACACGACGCTTCAAGGTGCCCAAGGCGAAACGTTCCATCTCTCTGAGGGTAATTGGTATCGAATAGACGATGGATACATCACACGCCTCGTCGCCTACCTTGATCCACTCTGCATCGACAGCGACCTTCCTCCCTACAATCATTCCAGTGAGGGCGAATACAACGAAGCTGTTTCAGCCGAGAACGTTGGCATCGCCTGTCTGGACAAAAAGAATATCAGCCCCGACGGTCAGACTGCTGTTGAGCCATGCGATCTATTGGCAATACACGACGACGTCGCTGTATTCTATCATGTTAAAGTATCAACATTGTCTGCGCAACTAAGTCACCTATTTAACCAAGGCGTAAATGCCATCGAATTGATGAGATTGGAGCCAGCGGCGGTTGATAGACTTGAGGCGATTATCCGCGACGCTTTGCCGCCTGAGGTTGACGTGGATACATTCGTGACTCGCGCCCGGGATCGGAACTGTCGCGTAGTCTTTGGGATCGTCACCCGCAAAGACCCGGCGGCGCGATCATCGAATCTTCCACTGTTCTCCCGCATCAGTCTTATGCGTAGTATGAAAGCACTACGGCTCATGGACGTAATTGCGAATGTCATTTTTATTGCGGATGACGTTGCGCCAGCTCAAGGTCGGAAAAAGAAGCGGATGAAGGGTACTCCGGCTGCCGTACAGCCAGTCGGTGCCGAGCCAGCAGAATAGCGGGTGAGGAATGGATTCTGGGGACGGCGAGGAGACTGTTGCTGGTCGGAAGGCGGCGCGTGACCGAAGCATCAAGCGGCTATGGCTGAAGGCTCGGGATGGATTAGGGGCTGTCTTTTACCTTGTCGCTTCAGCTCTAATTGTCATGGCGGGTTGGGCTGCATATGCAAACGCAGCCATATCAGGTTGGGACTCCAATGCTGCCGCTTGGGTTCAGGCCGCTGGTTCGATCGCAGCGATAGCCGGCGCGGCGTGGCTTGCCCAAAGCGAAAGCAGGAGGGCACGAAGACTGCGGCGTGAGCAAAACGAAGAGGCGGCTTGGTACGTACGCTTTGCCGTCGTTCAGGCACAGCTTGAAAGCCACATTATTGCTGATGGTCTGGTCAACCGATCGGTTCCGATCGAAACGAGCGATGTCAGGGAATGGCGTCAGCGTGCAACAACCTGCGCCGTTGGGTTGAATGCTCTGGCTGATAGAACAGATCATATCCACCCCGCCGTGACGCACGTGATTTCGAATGCGAAGGTTTTGGTTGACGATCTAGTAAGCGACTTAGTTCGGCTGAGCGAGTTAGTGAAGGATGGCAAGAAGCCAGATGGCGAACTGGTTGGCCTGATTGTTGGGCCACATCGAGCTCTGCAAGATCTGGTCGCCCTCTATGACGAGAGGATGCACGGTGTTCACCTGGCTCTAGATGAGGGAGGCGATGCGCTACCCATTCGGACGTGGTCACGCGGTACGCAGGTCAGGACCAACTAGCCCTCAACTTGGGGGGGGCTGATGCCCGCGCCTCGTCGGATTGCGCGGGCGCCGATCGCGGCTAACTCGAGGCGCTCGGTCATCTGCGGCTCGCCGGTTGCGGCGCATCCAGATATGTTCGACTGTACTTCCCCTAACCCGCCCACACCGAGCATCCCACCTTCTGCCCTGTCGCCGCATCCCGCACGGTCTTCGCATACACCCGCCGCAAGCCGGCTCGGTTGGACGCAACATCCTTGCTCGCGAGATACGCCGGATCGCCGACTTCCCAATGGTAGCGGGTGTTGGCAGGCGCGCGCTTCCAGGTGAATTTCGAGCGGTAAGCCACTTTGCCCGGCCTGGTGTCGGCGAAGCGGCAGTCGATGGTCGCCGGCATCATGCCTTTCGCACTCATCGCGCTGACGACCTTATCGGCGTCAGCTGTCGTCAGCCATTGGTTTATGCTGCTCGTCCGGTATGCGTCTATGCCGGTCGGCTGGTGCGTCATGCATCCTGAAAGCAGCATCAGCGCTGCCATCGCGGCACCTGTCTTGCCTGCCCGCTTGCTGTCCTGCTGGTCGATGCCCATGCCCGTCTCCCTCCTGAAGGGAGTGGAAAGTTCCGGGCAAGAGGATCGTCCGTGCGCGTCGTTTCGTATATTAGGCGCTTCACATGTCGCCGCTATCAGCTTGCGCGGGCAGGGGGAGCGATCGCCCCTGGAACGATGTCGGTGTTCTGGGCCACCTTGATCCGCCATCCAAGCTGTTCCTTCCTCACCACCAGAAGCAGGATGCCTTCCCGCGTTCCGGCTGGTGAGCCGTCCGGAGCGGATGCACCGGTCAAGGTCCATCTGTAGTGCACGGATGCGAGGCCGGGAGACAGCTCCACGACCGACGCGGCGACACCCTCCAACCGGCTGTCGCGAAACATGGTCGCATGAGTGGCGCGGTGCGCCGCTTCGATCTCGGTCCGGTTCTTCCACCACATGCCCACGACATTGACGAAATTGGCATCCTCGGAAAACAGCGCCGCGAAGTCGTCCATGTCATGTCTGTTCCAGGCATCGGCAAACGCGGCCGTGACATCCTCAGGCTTGCTGATCTCCAGTCTCACGGCATGACCTCCCTTGCTTTCCGCCAGGCCGGGGTGAGACGATAGCGGCATCGGCGGGCCCTGTCACCGCGCTGCCACAGAACTTCGCCGCGCCACTTCCTTAACGGCCGCGATCCCCAAAATTAACCTTTTGTTAACCATTCGGCCGGCACCCTTTAACCATTGAGTAAGGATTCGCCCGGACGTGACCTTCGCCGCCCCTTTGCACAACAAATCGATCCGCTTTCGCGCCCGATCCTTCGTCGCTTTCACGCTGACGCCGGAGGCGCCGATCGCCGACTGGCTGGAGGGGCTGGATCGCTGGATCGCCAACTCGCCGGGCTATTTCAACGGGCGCCCGGTGGTGCTGGATCTGAACGTCCTGCAGCCGGGGCCGGAGGAGATCGGCGCGCTGGTCGGCGTGCTCCGCTCGCGCGGCATCCGCGTCTACGCCATCGAGCTCGAAGGCGCCGAGCTCGGGCCCGAGCTGCCGCCGCTATTGGCCGGCGCCAAGGAGGCGACCGCCGAGGGGCTGCTGGGCCGCGCCGCGCGCAAGGCGCGGGCGGAGGAGTTGGAAGCCGCCGCCGGGGAGCGGGTCCAGGCCGCCCAGATGACGCAGTTGGCCCCAGAGGCGCCGCAGGCGGACGTTTCCCCCATAGAGATGTCCGGAGACGAGCCGGTGGACCCCGAGCTGGCAAGGCTGGAGGCGGTCCGGATCGAGCCGGCGCAAGCCGCAAGCGCAGGGCAGGGCGCCGAGCCGGCGATGCCTTCGGCCGGCACTCTGATGATCAAGGCGCCGATCCGCTCGGGACAGTCGGTGTTCCATCCGCATGGCGACGTGATCGTGCTTGGCTCGGTCGCGTCCGGTTCCGAAATCGTCGCCGGCGGCTCGATCCATGTCTATGGCACGCTGCGCGGCCGCGCGATCGCCGGCTCGGAAGGCAATGTTTCGGCGCGCATCTTCTGCCGCAAGAACGAGGCCGAGCTGCTCGCCGTCGACGGCTGGTACACGACCGCAGAGGAGATGGAAGGCGTGTCGCGCGGCAAGGCCGTGCAGGCCTTCCTCGACAATGATGCGCTCTGCGTGGTGCCGCTGGGCTGAGTTTTTTGGGGCCGGCAAGCTTCGGGCCGGTTTCGCGTGCGATTGTTCCCGAGAGTCCGTCGTGTCCAACACGGGCGGGCCCGACATAAAAACGCCAACGGAGGCTGGATGAATATGGGCAAGGTAGTCGTGGTCACATCGGGCAAGGGGGGCGTCGGCAAGACGACCTCGACGGCCGCGCTCGGCGCCGCCGTGGCCAAGACCGGCAAGAAGGTGGCGCTGGTCGATTTCGACGTCGGCTTGAGAAACCTCGACCTCATCATGGGCGCCGAGCGCCGCGTGGTGTTCGACCTCGTCAACGTCATCCAGGGCACGGCGAAGCTGTCGCAGGCGCTGATCCGCGACAAGCGGCTGGAGACGCTTTACCTGCTGCCGGCCTCGCAGACGCGCGACAAGGACGCGCTGACCGAGGAGGGCGTGGCCGAGGTCATCGCGCGGCTGCGTTCGGTGTTCGACTATGTCTTCTGCGACAGCCCGGCCGGCATCGAGCGCGGCGCGCAGCTTGCCATGCGCTTCGCCGACGAGGCGGTCATCGTCACCAACCCGGAAGTGTCGTCGGTGCGCGATTCCGACCGCATCATCGGCCTGCTCGACGCCCGCACCATGAAGGCCGAGCAGGGCGAACTGATCCAGAAGCATGTGCTGGTCACCCGCTATGACGCCTCTCGCGCCTCGCGCGGCGAGATGCTGTCGATCGACGACGTGCTGGAGATTCTGTCCACCCCGCTGCTCGGCATCATCCCGGAAAGCCAGGATGTGCTGCGCGCCTCCAACCTCGGCTCCCCGGTGACGCTGTCGGAGCCGATCAATTCCGCCGCGAAAGCCTATCTCGAAGCGGCAAGACGCCTGGAAGGCGAGGACCTGCCGGTGGTCGTCCCCTTCGAACGCAAGGGCTTCCTCGACCGGCTTCTCGGAAGGAGGGCCGCATGAGCATCCTCGACCTCTTCAAGCGGCGCACCAGCGCGCCGGTGGCGCGCGAGCGGCTGCAGCTGCTGCTCGCCTACGAGCGCCAAAGCCGCGGCCAGCCGGACCTCGTCTCCATCCTGCGCGAGGAGATCATGGCGGTCATTGCCAAGCATGTGCAGATCGACCAGGACTATCTCCAGGTCTCGATGGATCGCGGCGCGACCATGTCGACGCTCGAGATCGACATCCAGATCCCCAACAAGAGCGCCGTGCCGCTGGCAATGGCGGGGTAGAACTTGGGTTCCTCGCCCCCGCCAAGGCGGGGAGAGGTGCCCTGCGCAGCGGGGCGGAGAGGGGGCCCGCGCTAACGCTTCGTCATCCTCGGGCTTGACCCGAGGATCCATGCCTTGACCTTCGACATGGAGCGCAGCGGTGCAGAATTCTGCAAACGTAGCAACGCTTTAGCGTCACGGCATGGATCCTAGGGTCTGCGCGCGTCGCTTCGCTCCTTGCTCCGCCCTAGGATGACGAAGGCGCCAAAGCGGCCGTCCTTCCATGCCTCACTCCGGCCGGTACAGCTCATCCATGCTGTGCGCCGCCATCTCCGCGAACGGCGCCTGCTTCTTCACCCGTCCATGTTCCAGGATCACCAGGWCGTCGCAGAACGAGATCGTCGAGTGGTGGTGGCTGATGACGATCGTGGTGCGGCGGCCGGCGCGTGACTTCAGCGTTTCCACGATCGCCGCCTCCGAAAGCCCGTCCACCGCGTTGGTGGCCTCGTCGAGAATCAAGATGTCGGGATCGCGCACCAGCGCGCGGGCGAGCGCGATGCGCTGCCTTTGCCCGGCCGACAGGTTGACGCCGCGATAGCCGACGACCGTCTGGTAGCCTTGCGGCAGCCTTTCGATGAATTCATGCGCCTCGGCAAGCTCGGCCGCGCACCGCGCCGCTTCCGCGCCCGCCGTGTCCTTGCCGTAGGTGATGTTGTCGAGGATGGTGCCGTCCACCAGTTCCAGCTCCTGGCTGGCCAGGGCAATATGCGCCCGCCAGGTGACGGGGTCGATCTCGTCGAGCGCCGTGCCGTCGACGAGGATCCGGCCCTCGTCCGGCTCGACGAAGCGGCAGAGCAAATTGACGATGGTCGTCTTGCCGGCGCCGGAGCGGCCGATCAGCGCCGTCGAGCGCCCGCTTCGGATGTCGAAGCTCGCGGCATGCAGCACTGCCGCGCGCTGCTCCTCATTGGCATAGCTGAAGCTCACGCCCTGGAAGTCGATTTTTTCGCTTAAAGACGCGAAGGGCCGGCTGCCTTGCGGCGGCGCTGGCTTGCCCGTCGGGTCGAGCAGCCAGCTCACCTCGTCCAGCGAGCCGGAAAGCCCCTGCAGTTGGCTCCAGGTCATCTGCAGCGCCCGCACATGCGGCTGCAGGCGGTAGAGCAGGATAAGAAAGGCGGCGACCAGCGGGAAGCTCAAGCCCGCGAGCCAGGCGCCGATCACCACCGCCAGGAACAGCATGGCGTGCAGCACTTCCGTGAGTGGTCCCAGCGCGCCCTGGCGGTTGGCAAGCTGGAAGGCCGCCCGGCGCACGCCGTCCGACGCCGTCTCGAACGCCGCCTTTTCGCGCTCTTCCTGGCCGAAGATGCGGATCAGCCGGCCGGCATGCACCAGATGCAGCATCCGCGAGGCCAAAGCGCTGTTGCGCGCTGTAACGCTGCGGCTGGGCGCCTTCAGATGCGCCGACAGCGTCATATGCGCCCCTTGCACCAGCGCCAGCCCGATCATTACCAAAAGCGTCATCTGCCAGGAGAGCAGCAAAAGGAAGCCTAGCAGGATAAGCGCGGCCGAGGCGCTGACGATCGAGCCCAGCATTGCCTGGATGGCGTCGGAGGCGCGCCAGGATTCACTAGAAATGATGTTGAGGAGGCGTCCTGGGCTCTCCTTCAGGAAGAAGGGATAGCCGACCTCGAGCAGTCGCCCGGCGAGCGCCCCGCGGATCGCCTGGCCGGCCTTGCCGTAGATATGGGCCGTGAGCACCGAATTGGCGAAGGCAAGCAGGTTCTTGAGCAGGATCGAGCCGAGAATCGCGGCCGCAATCGCGATCAGCCGCTCGCGCTCGCCAAGCCCCGCGCCAACCTTTTGCAGCACGGCCGAGAAGCCCGCCATGCCGGCTGTGTCGCCATGCCCCATGATGATGCCGAGCAGCGGGATGATCAGGCCGATGCCGAAACCTTCGAGCGCCGCGCTTGCAAGCCCGAGCGCGACGACGATCGGCAGCAGGCCGAGCTGCCGGCGGCCGAGCGCCTGGCACAGCATCGACAACGTCGGCCGACCGCTCATCGCGCGCCGGCCTCCGCCTTGGCCTCGGGCGTTTTCTGGGCGTGTCGCGCTTGTCGCGGCAGATGCCTGGCCAGCACCAGAAACGCGAATTGCGCCGCGCCCGCGAGGTTCATCAGAACGATTGGCCAGTGCGACAGGCTGAGATCGCCATCGAATCTGGGGCCGCCGGCAAGCTCGCGCAGAGCGGCGCGCGCGGCCCAGTAGAAATGTCGCAGCAGCCACGGCGCGCGCCGTAGATGCTTGAGGCAGAGCGCGCCGTTGCCGAAATGATAGTCGCGGTGCAGACGGTCGATCGCCTCGCGGTTGCGCCGGCCATGATGGTGGAAGATCGTCATGTCGGGCACATATTCCACTGCCATGCCGGCAAGCATCGCCCGCACCAGATAGTCCGTGTCCTCGGCCGAGCGCAGCGCCCCGCCGGCGCCGAAGCGCTCGTCGAAGGGACCGATCAAGGCGGCGACCTCGCGGTGCATGGTCATGTTGCAGCCCAGCACGAAGCCCCCGGATGGACGGCCGGCGTCAGCACTTCGCGCTTGTCGCAGCGCTTGATGGTGAAGGGCAGGTCGCGCGCGTCGCCGATCTCGACGCGGCCGCCTCGGATCAGCCATTTCTCGCCGCTCGCATAATGCCGCTCCAGGTCGACCAGGTAGTTGCCGTCGAGCCGGCAGTCGTCGTCGACGAACACCAGCACCTGCCCGCGTGCCCGCGCCAGCCCCGCATTGCGCGCCGCCGCCAGCCCGTGCCGCGGCTCGCAAATCGCCGTCAGTGCGATGTCGGATGTAGCGGCGGTCGCGGAAAGATAGCTGGCCGTGCCGTCGCGCGAGCCGTTGTCGACCACCACCAACTCGGCGGCGAATGCGGGGTGCGCGCGACAGGCGACGCGGATCGAGTCGATGCAGGCCTCGAGCACCGCGAGCCGGTCGCGCGTGCAGACAATGAAGGAGACCGCCAGCCGCTGCTTGGGCCTCGGCGGAGTGGGCGGGGCCGGGCGAGCGTGCCGCGGCAGGGGATGGCGCTCGACGTTCATGCCGCCTCCACCCGATAAGGCGCGAGCACCGATGCCGCCGGCGCGGATTTGAAGCGGTAGGCGACCCAGTCGGCACGTTTGCCGGCCCACATTGATGCTTGGCTCAGCCAGGGTGCCAAGGCGCCGGGGCTGAGCGCGTATTTCTCGCGGCGGCGGATCGCGTTCCATTTCCCCGTCAGCGTCAGCAATTCATGCGCCAGGGCCGGCCTCTCCTCGTCATTGACGAGCTGGTAGAGGAAATAGAACAGGTTGAGCGCGCCGGCCTCGAAGCTCGGCCTCGTCGTATCGGGAAGAGCGGCGATCCGCTCCTCAAGAGCATGGACGAAAGCCGCGGCCCGGGTCACGGTGTCGAAGGTGACCGTCTCGCCGATGGCGCGCAGGTTCGCGCCGTCGTCCGTCAGCCCCTCGCTCTCGAGATTCTCRCCGACTATTCTGAGGTGCGTGCGCCGCATCTCCTTGCTGTGCAGGCTGGTCACGCTGCCGGGATGGATGCGGTAGACCAGCAGGCTTTCCGGGATCAGCGCCGCCGGATAGCGTTCGGCCAGCCGCCGGAAGAGGTCGAAATCCTCGGCATGCCGGTAGAAGCCGTCATAGCGGAGATCGGCCTCGCCGATGACCTTGCGATTGTAGACCACTGTCGGATGCATGAAGATGGTGAAGAATTTCGACAGCACAGGCAGACCGAGACGGAACACCGGATCGAGCCGGCCCCGGGCGATGCGGCCGTGCAGCAGCGTGTCCACCAGCGCGCCGCAGAAGCCGAGCTCCGGCCGCGCGGCAAACAGCGCCGCCTGGCGCGACAGCCGCCAGGGATAGGCGAAGTCGTCGGCATCCATGCGCGCGACAAGCTCGCCCCGCGCGACCGCCAGTCCCTCGTTGAGGCTGGCGACAAGCCCGCGGTTCTCGCGCGAGATTATGGATACCCGGCTGTCGTCCCGGCGGCAGCGTTCGAGGATCTCCAGCGACCGGTCGGTCGACCCGTCGTCGATGGCGATAAGCTCGATCCGGCCGTGGTCCTGCCGCAGGATCGACTGCATCGCGGCGGCCACGTAGGGCTCGGCATTGTAGACCGGCAACAGCACGGAGATGAGAGGTGTCGCGGTCATGGCCGGCTCTGGTCCGTTGGCCGCAGATCGAGCGCCGGGACCGCGCCAAACCCGCGCTCCTCGCTCGCGCCGCGCCGACGCACGGGCGCGACGTAAGGGAAATAGCGCTTGAGGCCGTTGAGCGGCTTCTCGAAAAACACCCAGGAGAGCGAGGCGACGACCAGCGTGGCGGTGCCCGCGACAAGGAACCGCCCCGGCCCCTGTTCCGAGACGTTGACCGGGAGCCATGGCTGCGCCCTGACGGTCAAGGCGAGAAGGATCGAATGATAGAGGTATACGCCGTAGCTGATGCGACCAAGCCACAGCAGCGGGGGGAGTTCGGCCAGCCTGCCCGGCGCGCCGCCGAGGCCGTTCGAGCACGCCGCGACGATTGCCAGCATCGGCACCAGCGGCAGCACTTGAACCAGCGTCCAGCGGGGCCACTCCCAGGCGGAATTCGCTAGCCCGGGATCGGACCAGACTATGAGCAGGAACATCGCGGCCAAGACCGGCCAGCCAAGCCGCATCCACTGCGGCGCATCCGCCCCTCGAGCGCGGCGCACGGCAAGCAGGGCGCCGCAGCCAAGGGCGTCCATCGAGGCCGGAGGCAGCAGGTCACGGGTAAGCGCCGGGCTGGCGGCAATCGGCCCGTAGAAGCGGTAGGCGAGCGAGAAGGCGATGACGCCGACGGTGATCGCCTCGATGCGCTGGCGCGGCGCCAGAAGCACGATCAGCGGCCAGACGAGGTAGAACTGCTCCTCGATGCTGAGGCTCCAGAAATGGCAGAGCAGCCAGGGCGTCCAGTCGTTTTGCCGCGCATACCAGAAATTCGAGAGGTAGAGCGCATGCCAGGCGAACGAGGCTCTGGATTGCTCCGAGGCGAACCACACGAGCCCCAGCACCGCGAAATAGGGCGGGAATATCCGGATCATGCGCCTGGCATAGAAGGAACGCAGCGCCGCCCCGGCGGCGAATGCACCGGTATCACGCGCGTCCAGCAAAAGCCGGGTGATAAGGAAGCCGGAGAGCACGAAGAACAGCCTGACCCCGAGATGGCCGACGAATGACGAGCCGTCCGGAGCGAAGAAATGCGAGTAGAGCACCAGCGTCACCGCGATGGCTCGCAATGCGTCCAACTGAATGTCGCGCGCGTTCGCCATCAGCGGCATCCGCCGGGCCGGTCACGCCAAGCGGCAGAGGTGGAGCAAAACGCGCCGCTGTGGGCCGACGACTCGCCGTCCGGGCCGGGGGCACAATCCGTGCCGACCAACGGAATGCCCATCCGAGTCACAATAATGGCATCCTCCAACAGGCATGCCCCCAGCCCACGATTGTCGCGGCCGATGTTGCGGCGCAACACAAAATGCTTACGTCCATGAAATAAGATGTGATGCCGCGACGTGACAGAAATAGTTGTGCCCTAAAACTATAACCAGGGCTGCCCAATGGTCCTATTCAACCGCGGGTAATTGGTCTGATTCTGGCAAATATTAATCGCAAAGGATGTCGGAAAGATACCAAGCAACCGCAGCGAGTATGATGGGAAATATTGAGAAAAGGCTCGATGGCGGCGCTAAGTTCTATGGATAGGTCCATAAAAGCCTTGATTTTCAAACTCTTGTGCGGTGCAACAGGCCTGCCCGAAGGGACGGGGGCCGCTTGTCCCACCATCCGCCGCCTGCTGCCTCACGACGGCGCAGCCCCCAGGCTTTATCTCCGATCCCGACAAGGGCAGGGGAATGGAGAGCAAGTGACGTCGACGCCGATTGCACAACCGGACGCTCACATGGGCGCCATGCCCGTGCTTGGCCTGCTTGGCGCAATGCTGTCCGTGCAGGTCGGCGCCGCCTTTGCCAAGGGCCTGTTCCCGGTGTTGGGGCCGGACGGCACGACCATGCTGAGGCTTGCCATCGGCGCGTTGATGCTGGCGGCGGCGCTGAGGCCCTGGAAGGTGCTGCCCTCGCGGAAAAACCTGCCTTGGCTCGCCGCCTATGGCATCACCGTCTGCGCCATGAACATGCTGTTCTATGCTGCGCTCCAGCGCATTCCGCTGGGCATCTGCGTGGCGCTCGAATTCACCGGGCCGCTGTTTGTCGCCACGCTCGGCTCCAGGCGCCTGCTCGACCTTGTCTGGGTGGCGCTGGCCATCGTCGGCATCGGCCTGCTGTCGCCCTTTGCCGGTATCAGCAGCGGGCTCGATCCGCTGGGCGTGGTGCTGGCGCTGGCGGCGGGCGCCTGCTGGGGGCTCTACATCATCTTCGCGCAGAAGGCCGGCGCCGAGCTCGGCGTGCGCACCTCCGCCTATGGCATGGCGATCGCCGCGGTGCTGGCGCTGCCTTTCGGCTTCAGCGCAGCTCAAGCCCACCTCACCGACCCGCACGTCATGGCGGGCGCTGCCGTGGTCGGCCTGTTCTCCAGCGCGCTGCCCTTCTATCTGGAAATGCTGGTGCTGGCCCGCATGCCGGCCAAGGTCTACGGCATGCTGGTCTGCCTGGAGCCGGCTGGCGGCGCGCTGACCGGCTTCCTGTTTTTGCATGAGAAGCTCAACCTGTTGCAATGCTTGGGCATCGCCGCCGTCATTGCCGCCGCTTTCGGTGCGGCGGTTGCGGCGCGGCGGCCGGCGCCATTGCCGGCCTGAGCGCATCTTGCGAACATGCCGCAAGCGCGAATCTCGTTAACAGCTTGGTCGGCCTGGAAAATTGACCCCGCGACGAAAGTGTCCGACCACATCCGTTGGTTGAAATAAGACTTAGGTCCTACAGTAAAACGCAATAGGTCCGAGTGGACAAGACAAGGGTCGTGGGCCACTTCCTTATGACCTGCTGATTGGGGATGCTTATGCTGCGACATTGCCGGTGGGGTAGCTTGGCCGATGGGCTGAAGGGCTGGCATGGGGAGAGCGGGATGCGCGTAAAGCGCAGGGGCTGCAGGCTGGTCTTGCAAGCGCTTACTGCGTTGGCGCTTGTTGTCGCGCCTTTCAGTCTCTCCCTCGATGGTCCGGTCGTGACCAAGGCCTATGCCGGCAAAGGCGGCGGTGGCGGTGGAAACGGCGGCGGCAAGGGTGGTGGAAACGGTAACGGGGGCGGTAACAGCGGGAACGGCAACGGAGGCGGGAATAGCGGCAATTCCGGCTCTGCAGGTGGTTCCAATTCCGGTTCGGCCGGCGGCTCGAATTCCGGCAATGGCGGAAACAACGGAAACGGTAACAGCGGCGGGAACAACGGAAACGGCAACAGCGGCGGCAACAACGGAAACGGCAACAGCGGCGGCAACAACGGAAACGGCAACAGCGGCGGCAACAACGGAAACGGCAACAGCGGCGGGAACAACGGAAACGGCAACAACGGAAACGGTAACAGCGGCAGCGACAACGGAAACGGCAACAGCGGCAAGAACAGCAGCGCCAGCGCGGCAAGCACCGCCGATGTCGATGATCATGTGAACGCCCTGACGGGCGACAAGGTTGAGGCCACCCGCACCAAAATCCAGGTCACGCACCGCAATGGAATGAAGGAGAAGATCGAGAACGGCCGGTTCAGGATGGAAGACAAATACGGACGCACCATCGTCGACCGCAAGGCCACCATGGCCGATCTCAATCGCCTGAAGAGTTTGTGAGATAGAGTTTGTGAGAGCGAGGTTTTATCGGGATTAGATCTTAAGGGACCGAAGGTCAGCGCTGCAAAATCAGGTTGCCACCTTTTGCTTCGTCTCTGCGGTCCTGATCGTCTTGCGGTAGAACTTGGCTACTCACCTTACCCCCGCCTTCGTGCGGGGGTAATTTTTTAAAACCCGGCGACGTCCCGCCGCCTGCGACATTGGTCAGTCATGCCGGCGGAAATGGTCCGACCGGTCGGGGCATGGGTCGTGGGCCGCTTTCGTCTTCTGCCGGAATGTGAATCCTTGCCGGCCAAGACACTGGTTCCGTTGCGCCTTTCCCGTGAGCGGAACTTCGGCAATGCCGAGACGGACCCGCAGGAAAGGACCGAATGCACCAACCAGCCTGCAAAGGGCCTGCCCACCTTATGCTGCGCGTCGTTGCCGCGCTGTCGATTGTCGTCGCGCCCTGTCTGGTGAAGCCGGGCTGCATGACCAAGCTCGCATCCGCCGCCTATGCCGGTAACGGCAATGGCAATGGAGGCGGCAACGGCAGTGGCGGAAACGGCAGCGGCGGCAATTCGGGTTCCGCCGGTGGCTCGAATTCCGGCTCGGCCGGCGGCTCGAATTCCAGCAATGGCGGCAACAACGGCAACAGCAATGGCCAAGGCAACAACGGCAACAGCAATGCCGGCGGCGGCAACCCCAATGCCGGGCCGGGCAACAACAGCGGCAAGGGCAACACCAATCCCGGCGGCAAGAACAGCTACACCAATGCCGCAACCGGCGACACGCTCTCCATCGACGGCGACAAGGTCACCGTCATTCATCGCAACGGCATGAAGGAGCAGGTCGAGAACGGCCGTTTCGAGATGATGGACGCGCAAGGCCGCACCATCATCGAGCGGCAGGCGACGGAGGAGGACGTGTCGCGCCTGCTGAACCTGTGAGGGGATGAGAACTGAGGAACTGGAGAAATTGAGGAGCTGAAGAAATCGAAAAATTGAAGAGAGGAGTCCCTCTTGGCTCTCCAGTTTCGTTAATTCTTCCTCAGTTCCTCAGTTCCTCAGTTCCTTTCCCTCGCCTCATGCATCAGCAGCGCCGCCTCGGTGCGGTTGCGCACATTGAGCTTGGCCAGCACCCTGGTCATGTGATGCTTGACCGTCTTCTCCTGCAGCGACAGTCGGGCGGCGACCTCCTTGTTGCTCAGCCCCTCCGCGACCAGTTTCAGGATTTCGGCCTCGCGGCCGGTGAGCTGGCTGAGCGGATCAGGCTTGCCGCCGGTGGGCTGCAGAAGGTCGGAAAGCAGCCTCGCCGAGAGGCTCGGCGATACGTAGCTCTGGCCGTTGGCGACGTCGCGCAGGATCTCGGCCAGCGCCTTGGAGCCGACGCCTTTCAGCACATAGCCACGCGCGCCGGCCTTCAGCGCCTGGGCCACGTCGGCATTGGTCTCCGACACGGTGAGCATGACGATCTTCTGCTCGGGCATCGTTGAAAGGATGCCGGCGAGCGCATTGAGACCGCCGCCCGGCATGCTGATGTCGAGCAGGAGGATATCGGGCGTGCTGGTGCGCGCCAGCCTTTCGGCGTCCTCGGCGCTGGCGCCTTCGCCCACGAGTTCGAAGCCGCCTATTTCGCCGAGGCTGCGCGCCACGCCCTCGCGAAACAGGGGATGGTCGTCGACTATTGCGATGCGGATGGACGTGCTCACGGTTGCTCCTCGACAGACAAGGTGATCACCAGTCTTGTTCCTCCCGGGCCGGTCAGCGTTTCGAACTGTCCGCCTATGCTTTCGATACGCTCCCTGAGGCCGGCAAGCCCAAGGCCCTCGCTTCGGGCCGGATCGAAGCCCGGGCCGTTGTCCGCAACCTCGACGAGAAGCTTGCCGCCTTTCGTCGTGGCCCTGACTTGCTGGCCCTTGCCCTTGCCGTGCCGGAAGGCGTTGTTCAGGCCTTCCTGCACGAAGCGATAGATGCTGATCTTTTCCGAGGTGCCGAGTTCCGGCAAGCGCTCCGGTAGGGTTAGCAACACTTTGGTGTCGGTGCGCCGCTCGTGCTCGGCCACCGCGAGCCGCAAGATGTCGGCGATGGCCTGTGTCTCGATTTGCGGCAGCACCAGTCCGTTGCAGATGCCGCGTATCTCGCGCATCGCTTCGCCGAGCGTCTTGTGGATGCCGGCGATCTCGGCCTCGCGCAGCGTGCTCGACGTGGTCGGATCGACCAGCGCCGGGCTGTCCATCCTGAGCGCGGCGAGCGCCACGAGTTGCGCCGGCCCGTCATGCAGGTCGGCGCCTATGCGCCTCAGATAACGCTCGTTGATGGCGGCGGCGCGGCGCGAGGCGCGCTGAACGCGCTGCCGCAGCGTCGAGTTCTGCGCCAGCGCCGCCTGCAACTCCGCGACCTTGGCCTCGAGCGCCGCCTGCTGGGTAACGATGGTGCGGCTGCCCCGGAATACGATGCCAGAGAGCAGGGCAAGCGCCGCCGCCGTGGCGCCTGCCACCACCAGCCAGCTCCATAACAGGGCCGAGTGCAGCGATTCCTCGAAATCGCCGGACAATTCGTAGAATTCAGACACGGCCACGACCTCGCCCGACCAGGGTTCGCGCACCGGGTTGTAGATCTCGAGCAGCGGGACCCCCATCGACCGTTCTTTCTCGTCTTCCTCGTCTGCGAGCCTGTTGGAGTTGTATCTGACCATGACATTGCCGGCGAAAGCGGCAACGAGATTGACGTTGGGCTTGATCTGCCTGCCGATGAGGCTGGCGTCCTTCGAATAGAGAATCGTGCCGTCGCGCCGCCAAAGCTTGAACGAGACCAGCCTTTTCCCAAGGGCCCCTTGGCCGAGCGTCTCGTCCAGCGCCCGCTTGACGGTGTCGTCCAGCTCCTGGCTCTTGCGCATGTCGGGCAGCAGCGGCGCGATCACGCTATCGACATAGAGCGCGGTGGTGGCCGCGGAATTGTGCAGGACGCCGTCACGGATTTGCGATGTCACCCACAGTCCGACCACGAGCATCACCGCCAGAAGGCCGATGCCGCCCGCGATCACGAACTGCCAGGCAAGCGAGAGCCCGCTCCAGATTCGTGCAAGACGTTTTAAATACCTCCCAAACATCGGCACCGCTCACCCACCCGTCCAGGAGAGTATAGGCGAGGGCAGGCAATTGCGACACCGACCTTGGTCCGTGCCCGTAGGGAAGGTTAATGGCGGGCGGTTTGCCGGCCCGCACCGGCGGGCGGCTCCGATTCGCGGCCGGGGAAGGTTGCTCATGCTTCCCGACGGCAAAAGCCCGCGCCACTCCTGTTGACGGGGAAGACGCGGGCCGGTTGCCACCTGGATCTGGATCATCTCTTGCGGCTCTACGTGCCGAGACAATCACCATTTAGGCCCGAGGTCCACATCAAAAGACATATGCTTCGGTGGATATAGCGCTGCCTTGAGATGGATGCCGGCCGTCTACCGTCATCCGCCCTTCGTTGTAGTTCCAATCATATAGCGCTTCACCCATCGGCCGCCCGCTCGCAACGCCGCGTCCCATCGGCCGCTCCATCCCGATACAAGCCGCTGGAGTCGCGGCAAAACTTGCCCCCAAAAGAAGTCAGGGCCAAGCTGTTGATGGTCTGAACGACCGCCGCATATATAACGGGCTAAAACCTTGGGGGTCTTGGCAACGCATTATGGACGCCGGTACAGACAAGAAAAAAAGAAATCAGCGGCTGTCGGTTTTTGAGCTCGAGGCGTTGCGGGAGGCTTTCAAGCGGTCTGTTCGTGAGAACGGTGTCGTGGAAGCGGAATGGGCGCGGCACGCCGAGCTTTTCGTCAAAAGTACACTGCAAAAAGGCAGCCGTCCCACGCGGGCCTGACGTTCGGGCGCTCCGGCGCCGGATGGATTTCATTGACGCCGCCGGTCGGACCATTGCGTTGGCGCATAGGACCTCAGCAACAATTGCGGGCGCAACGGGAAGTAGACACTCTATCCCTGCGCCGGCTCCCCCCAAGGAAACCCAATGGTCGGCGCTTCAGCCCGGCCTGCCTGTCAAAGAGCCGTACTCTTTTACCGCCAAGGCAGGCCGGGCTACCCCAACCGTCGATTCGGCCTCCCACGTCCGATATCCTTCGAGACACGGCGCAATTAACGGATGCGCGGGGCCGGCATTCTAGCGCGGAACGAAAGGCGGGCAGGCGCGTTTTCCGCCGCGATGTCGAGGATCCCTCATCATCACAAGGCCGAAAGACCTTTTCAGGCCTCGCTTGCCGAGGCCGAGCGCCTGGCGCGCGCACAAAAGAACGCCAGGCTGAAGGATCTTCGCACCCACGCTTCGTGGCTGGTGCTCGATCCGCAGGCGCACTTCCAGGAGGAGATCGATTGTTCGGCGTTGCTCGGCGACCTGCCGATCCGAAAGGTCGTCCGCGACGGCTAAAGCATGTCTCCCGAAGTGGAAACCGATTTCGGGATAAAGACATGCGCAGAATCAACAACCAAGAGCGCATGGAGCGAATCTGAAGGCTCGCGACGCGCTTTAGGTCCTTGCGGCTTTCAGCCTCAGGCCGCCTGTAGCCGGGCTGCGCCATCCCCGCGTGATATCTCGACCAGCCGCGCGATCGCCCATGGCGCCATCAGTGCGAAGAATGCCGTGACATCGAGGAAGATCGACCGCGCCAGATCGAAACTGCTGTGGTCGTAGCAGACTGCGAACTCCATCACGCTTGACCCTTTTTGACCCACCCGTTGCGCATGTCGTTTCGCGCGTCTCACTAGCATGGTCCTGATTTGCAAAAAATACAAGGCACGGCTAATGTATATGTTAAGTAAGGCGCTGCTGGCGCATGCGCGGTCATGCCGGCTGAAGCGCCTAGAGCGTGTCGCGATCTTTCAGATTCGCTCCCTGCGCTTTGGGCTTTTGATTCTACACATGTCTTTGCCCCGAAACCGGTTCCCACTTTCGGGAGACATGCTTTAAGCCGGCTTCGGCCAGAACAGCCAGATAAGGGCCACTGCCGCCAAGGCCCAGAGCGCGATCATGAAGGCGAGTCCGGCCTTGCTCACCGGCTTCTCGCGTCGCATGGCCTCTTCGCGGAATTCCTGCATCAGATCGGCTGGGACCAGCTTGACCGCGAGCATGATGCCGACAGGCACGATCAGCAGGTCGTCCAGATAGCCGATGATCGGGATGAAGTCCGGGATCAGGTCGACAGGGCTCAGCGCGTAGGCCGCGACGGCGCCTGCGGTGGCTTTTGCGTACCAGGGCACGCGCGGATCGCGGGCGGCGATCCAGAGCGCCACCACATCGCGCCTGATCTTGCGCGCCCACTGCTTTGCCATATCGAGCATAGACATGCGGCCCTATATACGGGCGAGCGGGTCTTCAGGCCATGTGGCGATCGAGAGCTCGGCCTTCTCAGGCGCAATCCTTCAGTTCCACAACCTCGACGCCGAGGCGGAAGGCCTGGCCGTCGGCATAGGAGCGCGCATGCTGCTCGGCTTCGAAGGGGAAGATGAGCGTCGTACCGTAGGCGGTGACACGCACCGTCCACTTCTGGCCTCTGACGAGTTCAACGCCGTGAAGCTTCGCCGTAACCATCTCACCCTCCTCAGATCCGGCACGTCAGCGACATCCGCATAACGTCGCCAAAGTCATTTGAATACAAATAATCCGACCAAATCGTGTCGTTGCGGCGTCGATTCCGACATTTGGCCGTTTGCGTCCGTGAAATGGTTCACCGACAGCGGCGCCTTTTTTCGGCCGGGCCGCAAAAGGGGGCGGGACGCCCTGCCTGGAACCGCGACGGTCCCGGTCAGGTTAAAGTCTTGGTTCATAAGGAGGCCCCCATGATCCGCAAGCTGAAATCGGGCGAATATCGGCTCTATTCGCGCAAGATCGATCCCAGGACCGGCAAACGCCGCAATCTGGGCACCTTCAAGTCGCGCGAAGCGGCCGAAAAGCACGAACGCGAAGTGCAGTATTTCAAGCGGCACTAGTTAGTTTTCGCGACGTGGTGGCGATCGCGTCATCCATGCGGTCTCGGCGGGGTGCGTGGGCGCGGGTGGCCAGGCACATTGGAGCCGATATGGTCGAGGTCGCAACGTCGCGTGATCATCTCGACCGACTTGGTGTCGACGCTCACGCGCCCCAGCACCTGCACGGTCGTGCGGCCGAGGTCGTCATCGACATGGACGACCTCGCCCTCGAGCCTGAGCTTGTCGCCAACCTTGGCGTTGGGCTCGACCATCGAATAACTATGGCTGTTGCCGTCGAGCGTCAGCGTCACGCGATCCTTGACGCGCTCGGTCACCGTCGCGACCACTGCCACCCTGTCCCCTATTTCAACAACGGGCCGTATCATTGCGGCCTCCTTTCTGCTCCGTGCGGTTGTTGGCCGGGAGCCAATTGCTGTCGACATGACGGCGCCGGCAGCTGCTGAAATAAACGAGAAAACAAGTGTTTGGTTGCCTCTGAGCTACCTGCCGCTATGGCCCGGCCGATCACCTGAAGCCAGATTGTGCGGCAGATACTGCGTTCAGTCGCCATGCCGGGCGATGCCATCAACAGCATCGGGAAGGTGATGCGCGTGCCTCGATCGACCGCAAGGCCGAGCACCGTTCGCATATGCCTGCCGTCTTGCCCACCGAGGTGCTGTGGCTTGGCCCGCGCGGAACCACGCGGGCCGCCAGATGTTCCTTGTGATCACAACGACAACAGGGGCGGCATATGGTTGCGCCACGCGCGGTTTGGAAGGGTTTTCTGAAGGTCGGGTCGGTCTCGTGCGGCGTGAAGCTGGTCGGCGCGACCAGCGAAGCCGGAAAGGTTCATTTCAAGATCCTGAACCGTAAGGACGGCTTGCCGGTGAAAAGCGCCTATGTCGACGAGCAGACGGGTGATGTAGTCGAGACCGAAGATCAGACCAAGGGCTTCGAGTTAGAGAAGGATGATTTCGTGGAGATCGAGCCCGACGAGATCAAGAAGCTGAAGCTTACTTCGGCACATACGCTGGAGGTCGATGAGTTCGTGGCCTTGGATGACATCGATACTCGCTACCTGGAAAAGCCTTATTATCTCATTCCCGCCGACGGCGCGGCCCTGGAGGCCTTCAGTGTGCTGCGCGAGGCGATGAAGGAGAAGCGGGTCGCTGCAAGATCCTGCGTGGTGCTCTACCAGCGCGGCCGCGAGGTGGTGATCCAGCCCTTCGACAAGGGCATGCTTCTCACCGAACTGCGTACCCACAACGAGATGGTTTCGGAGAAAAGCGTCTTCGAGGATCTGAAGTCGCCGAAATACGACAAGGACCTGCTGGAGATCGCCGAGCTCCTGATCGACAAGAAGGTAACGAAGTTCGACCCGTCGAAATTCCAGGACACTTATGAGGATGCGCTTATCGCGATGATCGATGCCAAACGCAAGGGCAAGAAGCTGCCGAAGGCCGCACCCAAGCCGAAGGAAAACGTCATCGATCTGGCTGCGGTGCTGAAGAAGAGCCTCGCCAAGGAAGGCATCAAGGCTCCGTCGAAGACGAAGCCCGTCCGCAAGTCTGCTTGATCAAGACTGGAGATAATCGTCCAAGCCGCGTCATCCGTTCCCTCCGTCGGATTTGCGATGCATCGCTTGCCACATCCTACCCTGGGGGATAGGTTGCGGCATGACGATACACAGCTCCCATCCCGATATCATCGCCCGGCTCAAGCGCGCGCACGGCCATCTCGCCGCCGTGCTCGCCATGTTCGAGCAAGGCCGCTCCTGCCTCGATCTCGCCCAACAGCTCCACGCCGTCGAAAGCGCCGTCGGCAACGCCAAGCGCGAGCTGATCCACGACCATATGGAGCATTGCCTTGTCGAAGGCGGCGAGCCGACCAGGGACACGCTCAAGGAGCTGAAGCAGCTCACCAAATATTTGTGAGGCGGTTGATGTGGGAAAAATTCTGGACTGGTTCGGCTTCGGCACGCATGGACATGACCATAGCGGGCATGACCATGGGAGGCATGGCCACGGACCGCCCGGCCATACGCATGGCGTGATCGACGCCACCATCGCCACCACCGATCGCGGCATCTGGGCGATCAAGTGGTCGTTCGTGATCCTGGCGATCACCGCCGCCCTGCAGATCGTCGTCGTCATGGCTTCGGGCAGCGTGGCGCTGCTTGCCGACACCATCCACAACATCGCCGACGCGACCACGGCCATTCCGCTCTGGATCGCTTTCGTGCTGGTGCGGCGAAAGCCGACCCGCACCTTCACCTACGGTCTCGGCCGGGCCGAGGACCTGGCAGGCATCGTCATTGTGCTCATCATCCTGGCGAGCGCGCTTGTGGCTGGATATGAAGCCGTCAACCGCCTGTTCAACCCGCAGCCGGTGCAGTTCCTGGGCTGGCTCGCCGCGGCCGGCGTGATCGGCTTCCTCGGCAACGAGGCGGTGGCCGTGTTCCGCATCCGCGTCGGCCGCCAGATCAACAGCGCGGCCTTGATCGCCGACGGCTATCACGCCCGCACCGACGGGCTCACCAGTCTTGCCGTCGTTGCCGGCGCGCTCGGCGTCTGGCTCGGCTATCCGCTGGCCGACCCGATCATCGGCCTCATCATCACCGCCGCTATCTTCGGCATCGTCTGGCAATCGGCGCGCTCGGTGTTGACGCGCATGCTGGACGGCGTCGAGCCCGGCCTCGTCGGCGAGATTCATCATGCCGCCGACCATGTCGTCGGGATCGAGAGGGTGGTCGACGCGAAGGCCCGCTGGCTCGGCCACAAGCTGCATGTCGACGTGGAAATCGCGGTCAATGATGGGCTGCTGCTCGCCGCCGCGAACAACATCGCCGCATCGCTCAAGGCCGAGCTCTCCGCGCACATTCCCGCGCTCGACGTCGCCACGGTGCGCTTTGCCGAGCCACGGACGGAAGGGGGCCACCATCATGCGCCCGATCCGTTCCTGGTCTCCGGCAAGCTCGCCAGCGGGCTGCTCGAGATCGTCGACACGCCGCAGGGCGAGCGCATGCGGCTGCGCCTGTCGCGTCACGCCGAGGGCCTGCGGGCGAACGTCGCCATCGAAAGGGCGGACGGCGCGGTCGAAAGCCTGCCGCTGTCGCCGGTCGGCGGCGACCATCACTACCTGCAAAGTCTGGTCGCCCCGGCTGAGCCGCACGAATTCAGCGCCAGGCTGCAACTGGCTGCGGGTTCCGACAGCGAGGATCTGCCCTTTGCCATGGCCGAGCCTGAAGGCCATCACCATGAGCACGCGAATGGATGATACAGGCACTCTTTGAGTACCAGCGCGAAATCTACCTGGCGATAACGCAACACTAAGGGCGCGCGGCGTCGATGTTCGCCTTCCGCCTCGTAGCTGGGCTGTTTGACGCCAAACGGACCGATGCAGCGTAACGGCCCTTCGGAATCCCGCCGGGACTGCGTCAAAGATCAGCTACCTGTCCTGGTGTGTGTTTGATCGAGCGCCAGCTTCAGCCCTTTGGCCAACTTCCCGACATCGTCATTTGCCCAGAAATGCATGAAGAACAGCCGGGGTTGATCGTCGAGCATGTGGTTGTGCACGGCGGTCACTTCTATCCCGCTTTCCCGCAAAGCTCGTAGCACCGGGTTCACTTCGGATGCGATCAGAACGAAATCGCCGGTGATCGCGGCCTTGCCGCCGCCGGTGGGCTGGAAGTTGATGGCAATCGCGGAACCCATTGCATCAGGCACGTCCATGCCATCGTCCTTGATGGTCTCTGCGCGCGGGATGCTGATCTGATAGACATCGCCGTTGACCTTGCCTTTGTGGCCAAGCGCCTTGTCAATGGTTTGCGTGTCGAGATCGATCGCTTTCGAAGCAGCGGCGGCGCTCGCCGGTGCGTCCGACAGCGGCGTTCCACTTTGCTGCAACGCCGAATGCAGCGCCGTGGCCAATTTCTCCGGATCGCCGTGCCCCAGGACGTGCATGTACATCGTCTCCGGCTGGGCTCTCTGCAGATGATTATGAAGAGCCGTGATCTCAATGCCGCTTTCGATCAGTTTCATCATCACCGGGTCGATCTCGGGCAAGGTCAAGACGAGATCGCCCATCACCATGGCGTCGTGATCGCCCATGGGCTTGAATGCGAGCCACGAACCGAGCGCCAAGGCTGGTTTGAGTTCCAAGCCGTCGAGAGTGACTTTCAGGTCCGAACGAGGCAGCCCGACGCGATAGATGCCCCCTGGCACCTCTTGGCCGGATTTCCCGAGTGCCTGCGCTACCGCCTTCCAGTCGGGTGCGGCAAGCGAGGGTTGGGCAATTCCAAGGGAGGCTGCCAAGGCGAGGCCAGTTATGATTTTTCCACGCATGATTTGCTCCTGTGTTCAGCCCAGGCGCCCAAATGGAAAACGTCTGCCGTTCCGAGATGCCGTCACGCTCGCGCAATTGTGATGCGCTCGGTCATCAGGCCGCCGGCTCGCGTGTTCGTCGCTCTTTTTGGCACGAGCGCTGATGCGCAACGCGTCACCGCACGCTGATCAGCGCCGTGCCGGCGATGGCCAACAGCGCGCCGGCCCAGGCGGCTGCGGTCGGCCTTTGCCCGCTGCGCAGCCACACCATCGGCAAGATGATGACCGGCGTCATCGAGGACAGCGTCGAGATGATGCCGACATTGCCTGTGCGCAGCGCGGCCATCAGGCAGGACATGCCGAGCGAGGTGCCGACGAAGGCGGACAGCACGGCGAGCCCGACCGTGCCGAACTGGGCGGCCTCCCGCTTGCCCCTGCCGAACGGCGTCGCTGCAAGGGCGACGAACAGGATCACGGCGAGGCCCGAGCGCAGCGCCATAGCCGTGAACGGTTCGACGCCAACAGCCATGGCCGGCCGCGCCAGAAGCGTGCCGATCGCCTGGCCGAGCGCCGTTATTACGCCGAGCACGACGCCTGGTCCGAGGCGCCCGGTGAGCGGCGGGCCGGGCACAGTGCTGACCGGCACGGTGGAAGGGGTGACGACCGGCATCGCCGGCGCCAGGTCGCCGCGCTTGAGGAAGCGCCGCGGCATGCCGATCGCAAGCACGACGCCGGCAAGCACCAGCGCTACGCCCAGCGCCTGCCAGTGGCTGACGGTTTCGCCGAGCACGAGATAGCCGAGCGCCAGCGCGAAAGGCGAGGTGAGCGAAAAGAGCAGCGCCGTGATGCGCGGGCCGACCGAATAGATGGTGGTGAAATAGGTCGTGCTGGCGATGCTGATGCCGGCGAAGCTCGATCCGGCGAGCAGCCAGAACTCCCTTGGTCCGATCGTGTGCCAGCCGCCGATCGCCAGCGACACCGAGCCGGTCATGACGAAGGTCGCGAGCATTTGCCAGCGCGCGAGCTGGAGGAGGGGAACGCGGCCTTTGAGCTCGCTGAGGAACATGGAACTCAGCGCGCTGCACAAGGCGGCGGTGACGGCGAAGGCTTCGGGGGCGAACATGGCTGGCGACTGCGAATCCGGGAGCCGGACAATTGCCACGCTTACGCCAGCACGAGGCCCGCGGCTAGGCTGTGCGGGGCCGCGGCCTGCCGAAGATCATCCAACTGGCCCCGATCAGCGCTGCGGTGGTCGCAAGAAGCACCGCGAGGCTCGGCAGATGCAAGAACACAGTCCGCCAGCGCGGCTCGATCACCGCGCCGGTGCTGAAGGTCTCGCCGCTGAACTGGCACAGGATCCAGGACGCGCCGCTGCGCACCATCTCGGCATCGATGTCGGAGATCAACGCCTTCGCCTCATGCGCTGCCGACGGCATCGTCGCCATGTAGGTGAGCAGCGCCTTGGCGGTGGCGAGATAGGCGTGGCTGCATTCGTTGAACGGGCTCTCCTCATCGCCGAGGCTGCCCGGCATCAGGCCCCAGAGGCAGTAGGTGTATTGCAGGTTGCCGTGATTGTAGAGCCGCCGGAAGGTCGGATCGGTCACCGTCTGTGCTTGCGCGAGTGCGAGAATGTCGCCGCGATAGCGCGCGATCACCGCCATCTGGCCATGGGTGAGGCTGGGGATCTGGATGCCGGGAGGCGGAAGGACGGAAGATCCGCTATGGGCTTGGGCCGGGGCAGCCAGGAGGAGGGCGAAAAGGGTCGCCAAAAAGAAATTGGCCGCCAGGGCGCGGAACCGTGGCGGCCAACGCATCGGATTTCAGGCGTAGCGGCGGGCAGGGCTGCGCTGGTCACGCACCGCGACCACGCGTTCGGCAACCGCGCCGAAACCGAGCCCGACGACGGTCCACAGCACGAGCTGGATGCCGAGCGAGGCGACCCGGAACTGCCAAAGCACCGTCGCCGAGAAGGTCTCCGGCACTTCGTTGATGTCGGGCAGCGCCGCCTTCACCAGCGCGAAGACGACGAGGAAAGCCAGGCCCGCGACGATCGAGGCGTTCCAGGCGCCGAGCCGGTTCCACAGCCGTTGCGCCAGGCCGACCGCCGCCACCATCGCCGCGATCGACACCACGATCATGATGAAGAACAGCTCTGTGCGGTAACCGATTGTCTCGGCATTGCCGACAGCCGGTGGGTTCGCCGGGTATTTGAGGCTCGGAACCACGATCACGGCCAGGAAGCCGAGCAGCGCGATCAGCGCCGAGGTGCCGCGCGGGCCGAGCGAGCCCAGCCGGCCATAGGCATAGGCAAAGACCAGCGAGAACAGCCCGCCAAGGGCGGCGCCATAGATCAGCACGCCGGTCGCCAAGCCAATACCGGCTTGTGTGGCGCGGCTGACCATCTCGGGCTCCGGCGCCTCGCCGGCGGCCTGGGCCTGCTGTTCCTCGAAGGCGATCGCCTTATCGACCTGCGGCTCGCCATAGACGCGAGCAAAGGCGAATGCCAGAATCCCGGCGACCAGCCCGACAAGCAAGCCGCGCAGCAAGAGTTTTCCAACCATGTTCAGAACCCTTCGTCGAAAGCGGGTTCAGCGATGCTGAACCGCTTTAGTGGCAGGGGAAGCCGAGCAGGTGGCGGCCGTCATGCACGAATTCGTGCACCGCCGTGCCACGGATCAGCGAGGTCGCGCCTTCTTCCGCGCCGACGAAATAGAGCATCAGCATCAGCATCAGGCCGGCGAAGATGGCCCAAGGCAGAAGCTCGCGGACCGGAATCGCAACCGGACCGTAGCTGGGGGCGAAAGTGGTGTCGGACATATTTGACCTCCCTTGGGATACTGCGTCCCGTTGATCGAACAATGCTGCGGAATAAGGCCTGACTTTCGGCTTGTGCCGATCACAGTGGCGCGACCGTGCCGGACTCGCACCGGCTTCCAATCCCGTATAGCGCTAAAACACTTGTCAGCACTTCGTTCGCCTGTCAACGACATGTAATGGCCAACGCGGCCTCGCGCGGCTGAAATTTCACTGGACCACGGAGTTTTGGGATGTTCGCCCGCCTGACGATGATCGCAAGCGGCGCGACGCAGAGCACGCGCAAGGGCTGCTTTCCGAAGGACGAGGCGCCGGAGCCGAGCGCTCTCAAGCGCGCCGGCGCGATCGCTTCGTCGCTGCGCCGGGCCGACCGCGTCTGGACGAGTCCGGCGCTTGCGGCGCGCGGAACGGCCGAAGCGCTCGGCCTGGACGCGACGGTCGAGCCGCTGCTTGCCGAGCAGGATTTCGGGCGCTGGGCCGGCAAAGGTTTCGAGGAGGTGCAGGCCGAGGATCCGGAAGGCATGGCGGCCTGGCTTTCCGATCCGGACGCCGCGCCCCATGGCGGCGAGTCGCTTGCCGCGGTCGCCTTGCGTGGCGCGGCGCTGATGGAGCGCCTGGCCGGCGAGGGCGGCCACACCATCGCGCTCACCCATGCCGTGCCGATCCGCGCCGCCATCGTGCATGTGCTGGGCGCGCCGCTCTCCGCCGTCTGGAAGATCGACATCGAGCCGCTGTCACACACCGAATTCCGCAGCGACGGGCGCCGCTGGGTGCTGCATGCGAGCGGCGTGGTCGCCGCCGCGAGATAGCGCTGGAAAAGCACTTGCCTGGCGACGAGCGGTCGCCGGCGAAGGCGAAGTCCGCCGTTTCAGCGATCGCTAACGGAACGGAAACGCCTCGCTGCTAGGGTGCGGCCCGTGGCGAGGAGAGCCTCGCCCGAGGAGTCCGTCGCCTATGGCCGAATATCCCGAGACCGAGCGCCGCCTTCATGTGCGCGAATTCGTGCTCAAGGAAGCCACGATCATTGCCAATGGCGTCAGGATCGGCTGTTCGGTCAGAAATCAGCACGAGCAGGGCGCGGAATTGCGCGTGGCCGCCGGTATGGACATCCCGGAACGCTTTCTGCTCGAGGTTCCGGCCGACGACATGGCCTATCGCGCTTTGGTGCGGTGGCGGCGCAACGACCGCGTCGGCGTGGCGCTCTACAGCAACGCGCCGAAGGACTGACGCGCAGGCATCTCACCGATCCGTCACTTGATCCTGTCTGTTGCAGGCCAACACCATGATCCGGTTCTGAAGCAGCGGCGCCGCTCGCCGCCCTTCGCAGGATCAGCAACAGCGGCTCGCCCCGCAGCATGGCTGGCTTGCCGCCTTCTGTTCCGTCAGCCAGCGGTCGCGCGGCTTGCAGCTTGCCGGTCGTGGCGTCAGCTCGACCTCGATGACACCGCCAACGACGCTTGGCTGAGCCGCCCGGTGCAACTCCATGGGGCGGACGCCGTCACTGACCTCAAACGTCAGCTTCGCCGCCTGATCGAGAGCGACGTGGTCCGAAACCTTGCGGATGATCGCGGCGAACTTGCCGGCTGGCATATGGACCGGGCCGCCTTCGTCCACGTCCCATAGCTGGACGAATATCTCCGACCATGATTCCGGATTCGCTTCGCAATCCAGCGCCGCGAACTGTCCCGCCTTCACCTCGGTGACATGGTAGCCCGGCTTCACCGCCCGTCCGCCGTAGCGGAACACCAATGGCTTGTCCTTGCAATCGGCCAGCGCCGCCATGAGATCGCCGATGGTCAGGTCGGAGGGGTCGACCGGGGTGACGTTTTTCCGGTTGTCAGAAGAGAGCATGTCGGCTATTCCTCATTTCAATATTTCAAGGATTATTGAAACGTGGATGAACGTCAAGCCTTGATCGCCTTTGGCGCGCTGTCGCAGGAAACACGCCTGCGCCTGTTGCGCCTGTTGGTCGTCGCCGGACCGGAAGGCATTTCCGCCGGTTCCCTCGCCGAACAAGTCGAGGTCTCGCCCTCCAATGTCAGCTTCCATCTCAAGGAATTGGAACGGTCTGGCCTCGTGACCGCGAGGCGCGATGCCCGCTCGATCGTCTACAGTGCCGAGTACGATGCGCTGTCCGGGCTGATCCGCTTCCTGATGGAGGATTGCTGCTCGGGTCGCCCGGAAATCTGCGCGCCGGCGCTTGCGGCGTCTTGCTGCCGGCCGGGCGAGAGGGCGCGGCAGTGATCGGTGCGCCCCGCTGCCCAACGCAAGGCTGATCGATGAACATTTTTGATCTTCCGCGCCGGTTCGCGGCTGAAGCCTTGGGCACCGGTCTGCTGGTGGCGACGGTCGTCGGTTCCGGCATCATGGCCGAGACGCTGACGCATGACACAGCGCTGGCGCTGCTTGGCAACACGCTTGCGACCGGCGCCATGCTGGTGGTGTTGATCACCGTCCTTGGCCCGATCTCCGGCGCGCATTTCAATCCGGCCGTTTCGCTGGTGTTCCGCCTCAACCGGTCGCTGCCAGCCCGCGATCTCGTTGCCTATCTCGTCGCGCAGGTCGCCGGCGGCATTGCCGGCACGATGGCGGCGCACCTCATGTTCGCCCTGCCGATGCTGGAGGTCGCAACCAAGCTGCGTGCCGGACCGGCGCAGTGGTTCTCGGAAGTGGTCGCGACATTCGGCCTTGTCGCCGTTATTCTCGCCGGCCTCCGTTTCGAGCGACGGGCCGTGCCGTGGCTGGTCGGGCTCTATATCACGGCGGCCTATTGGTTCACGGCGTCCACGTCTTTCGCCAATCCCGCCGTCGCCGTGGCGCGCTCGCTCACCAACACCTTCTCCGGCATCAGGCCGGTCGATCTGCCAGGCTTCATTGCCGCCGAGCTGGCCGGCGCCTTGATCGCGCTGGCACTGATGGGCTGGCTGCTCAAGCCCGAAACCGTTCAGCAACACCAGCTACTGAAAGCAGAGCCATGACGGTCACCATCTATCACAATCCCGCCTGCGGCACCTCGCGCAACACGCTCGCCATGATCCGCGCAAGCGGCGAGGAACCTGTGGTGATCGAGTATCTGAAGACGCCGCCGAGTCGCGAACGGCTGTTGGAACTGATCGCCGCGATGGGGATCAACCCGCGCGGGTTGTTGCGGGAGAAGGGAACGCCTTACGCCGAACTAGGCCTCGCCGACCCGAAATGGAGCGACGACGAGCTGATCGATTTCATGCTCGCCCATCCGATCCTGATCAACCGGCCTGTCGTCGAAACGCCCAAGGGCACGAGGCTGTGCCGGCCTTCGGAAGCGGTGCTGCCGCTGCTCGACAATCCGGTGCGCGAGTTCGTCAAGGAGGATGGCGAGAAGGTCGCCTACGGGCCGGGGCAAGTCTGATTGGAAGCCACGGCACCGCTCGCCCGCAGCCGCCATCTCCTCGTCTCGGCTCTCGGCGTCACACAGATCCTCGCCTGGGGATCGTCCTACTATCTGCCCGCCGTTCTTGCCGCACCGATTGCCAGGGATACCGGCTGGTCGCTTGCGTCGGTCGTTGCCGGGCTGTCCTGCGGGCTGCTGCTTGCCGGGCTGGTCTCTCCCGTTACCGGGCGGCTGATCCAGCGCCATGGCGGTCGGCCCGTGCTTGCCGTGAGCTCGTTGCTGTTGGCCGCAGCGCATTCGCTGCTGGCGACGGCAACCACCTATCCCCTTTACCTGATTGCCTGGCTGCTCATGGGGCTGGGCATGTCGAGCGGCCTCTACGATGCCGGTTTCGCAACGCTCGGCCGCCTCTATGGACACGGAGCGCGAAGCGCCATCACCAACCTGACGCTCTTCGGTGGTTTCGCAAGCACGGTCTGCTGGCCGCTCAGCGCCTTCCTAGTCGAGCATGGCGGATGGCGTATCGCCTGCCTCTCCTACGCGGCCATCCATCTGGCGATCTGCTTGCCGCTCCATCTCCGGATGATACCGCCGTCTCCGCCCGCGGCGCCCGCGCCAACGAAAGACAGGTCGAAGGAGGCGTCGACCGCGGGCAGGACGCGGGCACGGTTCATTCTGCTGGCTTCCATCCTGACATTGGCCGCGATGATCGCATCCATGCTCTCCGTCCACCTGCTGACGCTGCTGCAACTGCGCGGCGTGAGCCTTGCGGCCGCCGTCGGCCTTGGCGCCCTGGTCGGCCCGTCACAGGTTGGAGCGCGGGTGGCGGAGCTGCTGATCGGCCGCAACCGGCACCATCCGATCTGGACGATGCTGACATCCGTATCGCTGCTCGCGGCCGGGATCTGGCTGCTCCTGGCGAGCCAGACCTTCGTTGCACTCGCTTTGATCCTTTACGGCGCCGGCAACGGCATCCACACGATCGCGCGCGGCGCGCTGCCGCTGGTGCTGTTCGACCCGCAGCAATACGCGGCGCTGATGGGCAAGCTCGCGACGCCCAGCCTCATCGTCCAGGCGGCAGCTCCTTCGATCGGTGCGCTGCTTCTTGGCATGGGCGGCGGCAATCTCGTCCTGATCGTTCTCGCGGTTGCCGCCACGGTCAATGTGGGGCTCTGCGCCTGTCTTCTCGCGGTGGTGCGCGGATAGCTTCGTCTCACGGCCCTGCAGCCCGGCCGAACTTTACATTTTTGTAAATTGCCCCTGATGGCCGGTTCACGATACGGCTGGCCGGCGGCTCGGTTCGCTCATCCACTTGTCGGGCAACAGCACTCCCGGATGAACGGGTCGAACCGCATTCAACTTGGGAGAACGCTATGATTCGCAAGGTTTTGGTTGCAGCTTCGGTTGTTGCGCTGTTCAGCGTGCCGGCATTTGCGGCTACGCAGTATTGGGTGGCAAAGGACACCACCACCAAGAAATGCTCGGTGGTTTCCACGAAGCCCGACGGCAAGAAACTGACCGACGCCGGGACGAAGGCCTACACGTCCCAGGCCAATGCCGAAAAGGCGCTGAAGATGCTCAAGGACTGCAAGTAAGCTTGCTGTCCTAAAATCCGCGCCCGCTTCGGCATGCCGGAGCGGGCTTTTTTCTTCGTCGGGACTGCCTTCCGCTGCACGTCTTTTCACCAGTCGACGCATGTCGCTTAAAATGCGCCGTGGTTTGGCTGAGCGACATGCATCGAACAAGACTCAAAGCGAGTGGCGAATCGGAAAGATCGCGAGGCGCTCAGAAACGGAAATTCACGAAAGCCTTCAGCGTGTGGAAGGCTACGTCGTCCTTGATCGTCAGCCCCTCGCCATTGTCGAGGATCTGCTTCGAGCCAAGGTCCACATAGGCATACTCGGTGCCGAAGGAAATGCGATCGGTGATGGCGTGCTCGAGACCTGCGCCGATCGTCCAGCCGGCGCGTGTCTGCTTCTCGTTGAAGACGGTCGTCCCGCCAACGGTCAGCGTCTGCTCGGTCTTGCCGAAGGCAAGGCCGCCATGGCCGTAGATGAGCGTGCGGTCCCAGGCGTGCCCCAGCCGCGCGCGCACGGTGCCGAGATATTTGACGTCCACTTCGCCATTGAAGATCTCGGCGCCGTCCACCGAGGCCGTGACCGAAGCGCCATAGCTGGATGCGGCAATGTCCGCCACGGCACCGATCACCCAGCGGTTGTCGAACTGCCAGTCATAGCCGGCCTGGATGCCGCCGAGGAAGCCGCTCGCGGAAATCTCGAACGCGCCGTTGATCGGCGGCGGGTTTCCGTCGGCAAAGATCTGCCGCGAATTGAGGTTCATGTCGCCCACGGCAAACGAACCGAACCCGCCGAAATAGGGCCCCGTCCAGTTGAAGCTCTCCTCTACCGGCGGCGTCGGTGCCGCTTCCGGGGCGAGCGCATCGGCCGCGAATGCGCTGCCGGCGGCAAGAACGATCGCCATGGCGGCCATGGACGTGGGTATGATCTTCATCGGATACGTTCCTCGTTGGATTGCCAGTTCAAAAATTGCGTCCACATTCCTTCCCGCTCATGCATGAGCGGGTCTCCGGGGCCGTCAGCCAATTTGCGAAGACATGCCCGCTCACTGCGGACGTGAAAATCGAGTACCGCCCCTTCAACGCACCGCTAACAGAGAAAATCCAGGTGCGTGTGGCGAATACGGAAGTCAAAATTGCAATAACGGAACAGTTGTTGTTCCAGAATTCCAGTCTTGCAAATTTGTCACACCTAACTCATTTTCAGAAAGCTGAGAGACCATTTTGGATAGGCTCGAACCAGGGCGGAAATGATGGTTCCCAAGCGCCAGCGGGCAGGCAAACGCCAATTGCGGGCAGGCGCCGTCCAACCCCAGGGAGTCTTCGACAGGGAGCACGATGCCGAGCGCTGATCGGGTGGCTACATTCTCGGCGGACGACATTCCCGAAGATCATCGGGACGAGTTCATTCGCGATTTCTACGGTCGCATCCAGATGCGGTTGGACATCACGCCGCGTGCCGACACGCCTCTCAGATTCTCGGCCCGCACCCTGATCCTGCCTGAGATGAATCTCACCAAGGGCGCCGTCTCTCCCATGGTCTGGGAGCGCAACAGCGCCCTGATGGCCGACGGCAACGACGATATCATCCTGTCCTGGAACAAGGGCGGCTACCGCTTCACCATGCCTGGGCGCGGCGACTTCAGCACCGATCCCGGCACCGCCGCCATCTTCCCGATGGACCGCCGCTACTCGGTCGCCAGCGAGGATTCGCAATGGACCATGGCGCTTCAGTTCAAGCGCTCGCTGCTGGCCCCGCTGGTGAAGAACCTCGACGATGTGCGTCCCGACAGTCTCGGCCTCACGCTCCCTGCACACCGGTTGCTCTTCGATTACCTCTGGTCACTTCTGCACATGGAGGGGCCTGAGACGCTCGCGCCTCTCGCTTCCCGCCATATCACCGATCTTCTTGCCGTTTCTTTCGGTGGCATGGAGGCCCATACGCATCCCCCCGGTGTCCGCGCGGCCAGGCTCGCGGGCATCAAGCAGCACATCGCCCGAAATCTCACCGATCCCGGGCTCAATGTCAGCCAGGTGTCGCGCAGGTTCGGCATCAGCGAGCGCTATGTCCGCCAGCTATTTGCCGGAGAGGGCACAAGCTTTTCCGACTATGTCAACGGCGAACGGCTCGCCTATGTCCACAGCTGCCTCACCGATCGCCGGCAGTTGCTGCGGCGCATTGCCGACATCGCCTTTGAGGTAGGCTTCAATGAGCCGTCCACCTTCTATCGGCAGTTCCGGCTGCGCTACGGCATGACGCCGACGGAAGTTCGTGCCTTGACCGAGAAGGCCGGCAACGGCTGAAGGACATGGCGGCCGTTGCCGACATCTTCGCCCGGTGCCGCATCGGTGTGTTTGCCCGCAGCCTGATTCTACGCGCAGTCGCCTACTTGTCCGCCGCCAGCGTCCCGTTGAGCACGGCGGCCAGATGCAAGCCGCCGAGCGCGAGCTGCTGGATGGCGACCGGCGAGAATGTGTCGAAATAAGCCTGGTCGAGGATCACCGCGTGCGGGTTGTCGGACTTGATCACCGTGCCCTTCGGCAGCGCGCGATAAGCGTCTTCCGCCTTGCCGTGGCATTCGGCCAGCCATTTTTCCGGCGTCTGGTCGGCAGCCGGCATCGGCGTGAGATGCGGGATGACATCGGTCTCGAGGTCGAGCGCCACCTTGCCCCAGTCATAGTATTTGAACAGGATCAGGCTTGAATCCCACACTGCATGGAAGGTGGTGAGGTCGCGGTAGGTCGAGCCGTCCGGCTTCGGCCGGTAGACGTTGAAGCTCACCGTCAGCGTATTGCCGCCCTGGTCGCTCTGGTTGTTGTCCTGGCGCTCGACACAATGCAGCGGCTGCGACAGGTCGCCGACCAGATGGATGACGAAGGCCAGCGCCTGCCAGCGCTCCTCGTCGCTTTTTGCCGGATCGGCCAGGATCTTCTCCTGCGCCGGCAGCGCCCGCATCAGGCAGACGCCGAAGCTCGCATTGTCCTTGCAGTCGCGCGCCGGATCGTAGGCGGTCGTGCCGGCGGCCGCATCGCCGGGCTTCGATGCCAGCGGAATGTCGATGAAATGCCAGTTCGACGTTTCCTTGTGGTCGGCCCGATAATCGTCGGCCCAACTCGCCACCGAAGCCATGGAGGCGGTGGCCGGCGGCTTCAGCTTCAGATGCGAGCGCAAAAGCTGCTCGATCACGTCATAGGCGTTCTGGCTGAGCCTGTGCTGCGCAATCTCGGCGATCACCGCATGGCCCTCTTGGCCCCAGGCCTGCGCCTGCCCGCACATCGCCCCACCTGTCACCGTTGTCGCCAAGCAAAATGCCGCCGCGGCTTTCCACGTCATCGCCTTGCCTCCTCCCGGGTTCGATCCGGAAAGTACAATGGAGACTTGTGACACGGACATGAACAATCTCACTAACGAGATTGTGAGGCGGCTGAGGTAAGCGATTTTCTTATGTTCGGCGGCCGGCGAACACTTTGCCGCGCCCGCACAAGAAAACCGGGCCGGCGAATTGTCCAGCCCGGGCTCTTCCTTCATTCACAGTGACGAGCGCTTCAGTCGCGATGCTCCGGCATCGCCTTCAACTGATCCTTTGTCCAACTGGTGACCGCATGCACGTCGCCGTCCTCGTCGCGCATGAAATCGAGCTGGCTGGCGGTCACGGCCACCGGCTTGGCGCCGATGCCGAGGAAGCCGCCGACATCGATGACGACCTGGCTGCCATGCAGGTGGTCGACCGAGCCGATCTTCTCGTCATCCGGACCATAGATGGTCGCGCCTTCGAGGATGTCGGGGGTTAGCTCGGCATTGGTCAGTCTGACGTGGCTGGTGTGGTCCATGGCGCATCTCCTGTGGTTGTACAGGGGATGAACCTCCGATCGGGTCAAGGGTTCCGCCGACAAAGCGAAAAGCGAGCGCTGCTCAGCGAAGCGCTGCCCACCCCGTCACGAGGATGAGGACAAGGGTGACCAGCGCTCCCGAGACATAGAGGATCGTCCTGACGCTGCCGCCTTTGGCCGCGTTTCCGCCGCGTAGGTAGATGACCATGTGGACGAAGCGTATCGCAAGGTGAACCCAGACAAGGACGGCGAGCGTCAACGGTCCGACGCCGACCATCATCGCCAGCACCGCGGGCACGACGAAGGGGGCGAGCGCCTCGACCGAGTTCATGTGGACGCGGTCGATCCGGTAGAGCGGGTTGTCGTCGTCCGCGGGAATGACCGGACCCGAAAGCTTGCCGGCAAATCCCTTGGACGAGCCGGAATAGACCGCCAGCGCCACCGACAGGAGACAGAGCGCGAGCACGCCGAGGGTGCTCAACCAATAGGCTTCCATTTTCTTCGCTCCTTCCGATCGCTGTGGCCGCTTGGGTTGCGCGCCGCTCCTCGATGCAGGGCGCGCTGCCGTCAGGCCGCGCTGTCAGGCGGCCTGGGCAAAAAGCGCCTGGTACCGCTGCAGGTAGAGCGGCCAGCCCTGATCGCTGTCGACCCCGCCGCGCACGCCTTCCCAGCCCTGGCCATGCCGTTCGATATGGCGATGTTCGATTTCGACGCGGGTGCGGTTTTCCGATTCAGCCGTGAAGCGGACTTCCCACTCGCTGGTGCGGGCGAGGTCCGTTTCGATCTGCCAGCGCGGGCTGATGTCCCAGCTCAGAAGCAGCCGGTTCGGCGGGTCGTAGGCGAGCACGCGGGCGAAGCGGCATTCTGAGCCGTCGACGCCGCGATCGTAGACGTGGCCGCCAACCCGCGGCTCGAAGATCGTTTCCGCGATCGGGACGGCGAGCAGATTGTGCTCCCGCGGTTTGAAATTGCCGAAATCCTCGGTGAACACCTTGAAGGCACGCGCGATCGGAGCCGCGACGACGACTGAGTGTTTCACGGGCGCCRGTGCCGGTTGCTTGATCATGTTTCGTCCTCCTTCGGTTGCTCGACGAGCTGCGCGTAGGCTGCGAGCGTCTTCACCCAGAACTGGTCGATCTCGGCCCGGAACGCGGCCAGGCCATCCGGGTCGATCCGGTAGATGCGTTCCTTGCCCGAGCGCGTGTCGGCCACCAGCCCGGCGTCCTTGAGAACCTTCAGATGCTGCGAGACCGCCGGCCTTGTTACCGGCAGCACGCTGGCGAGCCCGCTGACCGAAGAGGGACGGTCGACCAGCAGTTCGAAGATCGTGCGCCGTGTCGGATCGCCGAGCGCCGTCCAGTATTTCGCGTTAGTGATCACTAACGCGAAAGCTACGGCGGTGGGCTTGCCCTGTCAACCCGGATGGAGAGGGCACGCCGCGCGCAGACGCCACGCAGCGTGCCCTGAGGCATGCCGGCGTCCTCGCCGTGGAGCGCAGATAGGTTGGTTGCCGACCTGTCAGCTGCGCCGTTTCGCCTTGAGATTCCGCGCCGCCTGCTCGATCGCCGCGCGGTCGTTGCCCAGCCGGTCGAGCAGCTCCTGCGCCTCGTCGCCCGAGATGCCGGTGCGCATGGCAAGCGCTTCCACCGTCAGCACATCCGTGCTGTCGACCTCGCGCGTTTCGGGCAGCGCATCGCCCGCCRTCAGCGGCAGCGCCGCCTCGCGGTCGATCTCCAGCTCGGCTTGATGCCAATGCCGTTCATGGTTGCCGAGGATACCGCCCTCGCGTTGAAAGATCTCATAGGCGCGCTGCCTGATCTTCTCGGTCCGATCGTCGTCCATCGCAGTTCCTCCTTGCGTGTCACAGGAACGCGGGACAGGGCGGAACGATCCGAACCGTTCACGAAGTGATCGCCGGCACAAATCCGGACCTCCACCGCGCAGGTTTTGCGCGTAGGGTTACGGCCCGTAAATGGCGACCGGCTTGCCGAACATGCCGGGCTCGGGTTTCACGCCGAGCCCTGGCCGTTTCGGCACGGCGATGTGGCCTTGCTTGATGATCACCGGATGCTTCTGGTCGAAATGGCCCTTGATGTATTCCTGGGCGATCCAGGCGCCTTCCATGCGGCGCGGCTCGACGGTTGCGGCCAGATGCACGCAGGCCGCCGCGATGATGTCGCCGCCCCAGGCATCGTCGCAACTGTGCGGCAGCGAGCGGATGGCGCAGAGGTCGCGCACCGTCGTCATCTTGGTAAGGCCGCCAAGGCGCGTGACCTTGAAACCGAAGCCGTCGGCGATGCCCATCGAGATTGCCCTCAGCACCGCGTTCTGGTCCTCGGTACTCTCGTCGAGATAGACCGGATGCGTCACGCGGCCCTTCAGCGTCGCGATCTCGTCCATGGTGTTGCAAGGTTGCTCGAAGACGAAGGGGATCGCCTGGCAGAGCCGGTCGAGATGGATCGCGGCGGCCACTGTCAGGCCCCGGTTGCCGTCGACCGCGATGCGCGCTCCGTAACCAACCGCTTCCCAGACCTTGTGGACCACGGCGACGTCTTCGTCGAGATTGCGCCCGCCGATCTTCACCTGCAGGCGCGGATAGCCGGCCTTGACCTTGTCGGCGGCGATCCTGGCCGTCTCGTCCGGCGCGCCGACAATCAGCGAATAATAGGCCGGCACGCGATCGGTCAGCGCGCCGCCCAAAAGCGTCGAGATCGGCACGCCGAGCTTTTGGCCGAGCAGGTCTAGAAAGGCCATGTCGAAGGCGGCCTTGGCGTAGCCGTGGCCGTTCAGGCGTTCGTCCATGCGTTTGGCCAACAGCCTGATCGACGCGATGTCCTGCCCGATCAGCCCGGGCGCGATTTCGGCGATCGCGGCGCGGGCGCCGAGCGCATGATGCGGCTGGTAGACCGGGCCGATCGGGCAGGTCTCGCCCCATCCGGCAAAGCCGTCATCGGTCACGATCTCGACAAGTGTCGAGTCCAGCGCCTCCACATCGGCGCTGGCCATCCGGTAGACGCCGCTCTTGACCGGCAATTGCGCCGAATAGACGTTGATCCGATCGATGCGCATACCCGGCTCCCCTCGAGGAATGCATGGACAACGAGGCCTCAAGCGGCCCGTCTTACATCCGCGCTCTGGCGGAGGTCGGATCGTAAGGTGAATCCGGAACCACCTCCGCGACCTTCCATTCGCCCAGGATCGCCACGTCGAGCTTCGTGCCAGGCGTGGCAAAGCGTTCGGGCAGCAACGCCAGCGCCACGTCATGGCCGAGCGCGTAGCCATAGCCTCCCGAGGTGATGCGCCCGACCAGCTTGCCGTCGCTATAGAGCCCTTCATGGGCAAGCGTGCTTGCACCGTCGGTGTCGATCCTGAGCGTCACCGAGCGGCGCCGGTCGTTGCGCTCCTTGTATTTCAGCACAGCCTCGCGGCCGACGAAGTCGCCCTTGTCGAGGCGGATGAAGCGCTCCAACCCGCTCTCCAGCGCATTGAGCTCCGGGTTCATGTCGCGATACATGGCGCGATAGGATTTTTCGAGCCGGAGCGATTCCAGCGCGTGCAGGCCGACCAGCCGCATGCCGTGCTTTTCGCCTTCTCTCAGGATCGCGTCGAGCAATTGCCGCTGGTAGGGCAGGGGATGGTAGAGTTCCCAGCCCAGCTCGCCTTCATAGTTGACGCGCAGCAGCCGCACGTCGGTGGCCAGAGCTACGTTGCCGGTCTTCACGCCGAACCATGGGAAGCTTTTGTTGGAAAGGTCGATCTCGGTCAGCGGCTGCAGCACCTCGCGCGCCTTGGGGCCAACCACGGTGAAACAGCCGCGATCATTGGTGACGTTCTTCAGGCTCACGCTGCCGTCGGCGGGAAGCAGTCTCGAAAGATCGTCGAAATTCCAGCGCTCCGCGCGCGGCGTCGAGATCAGGTAGAACAGGTCCTCGCTGAGACGCGCCACCATATATTCCGCCTGCACGCCGCCGCCAGCGGTTAGGTGATGCGCCAGCGTCACCTTGCCGACCGAAGGCAAGCGGTTGGCGATGATCCCGTCCAGCCATCGGGCGGCGTTCGGTCCGGACACCTCGAACTTGGTCATCGGCGTCATCTCGACCAGGCCGACGGCGTTGCGCACCGCCAGCACCTCCTCGCCGACGAGGTTCCCCTTGGGCGTCCAGCGCCAGCTATACTGGTCCTTGGCCTCGACCCCGTCGCGCGCGAACCAGTTGGGCATCTCCCAGCCATTGAGCACGCCCCAGACGGCACCCAGCTCGGTCAGCCGGTCATAGGAGGGTGCGGTCTTTTGCGGCCGTGCGGCGGGCATGTCCTGCCCAGGATATTTCTGCTCCGCATGAGTGCCCCAGGCCTCGCGCACCTTCTCGCGCGTCCATTCCTTGTTGGCGTAGTCACCGAATCGGYGCGGGTCGAGGTCAGACGTGTCGAGGCTGTTGCCGCCCTCGACGATCCGCTCCGACAGATAATAGCCGATCGTGCCGCCCCAAAGGATGCCGCCCGGCACGCCTTCGGCGAGCCAGACATTGGGCAGGCCCCAGGCCGGTCCCATCAGCGGCAATTCGTCCGCCGTCATCTGGAAGGGACCGCGTACATTGGCCTTGATGCCGACGCGCCCGAGCGCCGGAACCAGCCGCAAGGCCTGCTCCCAGTTCCACGACACCGCCTCGAAATCCTCTTCCAGCAGGTCGGCGCCGAACCAGGAGGGAACGCCATCCTCGGCAAACAGCTTCAGGTTGGCGGTGCGCTCGTAGGGACCGAACATCAGCCCGTCGCCTTCCTCGCGCAGATAGCCTTCGAACCCCTCGTCGCGCAGGATCGGCATTTCGGGCCGGCCGGCACGCTTGCGCTCCACCACCTCCGGCACTGCTTCGGTGATCCAGTACTGATGCAGGATCGGGATCGCCGGGATATCGAGGCCGAGCAGCGCGCCGGTCTGGCGCGCGTAGTTGCCGGTGGCGCAAATCACATGCTCGCAGGTGATGTCGCCCTGGTTGGTCTCGACCAGCCATTCGCCGCCAGGCGTCCGCTTGAAGCCTGTGACCTCGGTGTTGAGATAGACTTTCGCGCCGAGGTCGCGCGCGCCCTTGGCCATGGCGTGTGTGACGTCGGCCGGCGCGATATGGCCGTCATCCGGATGATAGAGCGCGCCCAGCATTTGCTTGTTGTCGAGCAGCGGCCAGAGCTTTCGCGCTTCGTCGGGCGTCAGCAGTTGCGCCCGCATGCTCTGCACCTCGGCGACGCTCATATAGCTCTTGAACTCGTCGAGCCGGTCCCTGGAATTGGCGATGCGCAACTGGCCGCATTTGTGCCAGCCCACCGGCTGCCCGGTTTCGGCCTCCAGGCCCTCATAGATCTCGATCGTCTTGTTGATCATGCGCCCGACATTGATGTTGCGGGCATAGGAGGGGATGAGCCCCGCCGCATGCCAGGTCGAGCCGGCGGTGAGCTGCGTGCGCTCCAGCAGCGCCACATCGGTCCAGCCGCGCTTGGCCAGACCGTAGAGGATACCCGCGCCGACGCATCCTCCGCCAACGATCACCACCCGCGCATGTGTCTGCATCAAACCACCAATTCCGACCGAGCTGAGAAAGATCGCAGTCGAAGCTACAGGCGGCGATTGGCGCTGTAACGTCTTCAAAAATTAGGGGTCATGATAAGTTGGATTTATGCAGCGGTCTGTGTGCCGGGCTGTGAGCGGCGGCAGTCACTGAGCTTGCCCCTCTTGTGCGGCCTCGTCCTTGAAGTCGACCTTCGTGCCCGGCTTGACCATGGCGGCGAGGTCCTCGGCGTCCCAGTTGGTCATCCGGATGCAGCCATGCGAGAAGGTGGTGCCGATCTTGCCCGGGTCAGGCGTGCCGTGGATGCCGTAGCTCTCGATCGAGAGGTCGATCCACACCGATCCGACCGGATTGTTGGGTCCCTTGGCGATGGTGAAGGGGCGCTTGGTCTTCACCCCCTTGAAGGCGAATTTCGGATTGTAGTGATAGGTCGGATCATGCACCACGCGTTTGACCTCGGCTGCGCCGCTCGGCGCCGGTTTCTCCTCGCTGCCGATCGAAGCGGGGTAGACCGCAATCGCCTTGCCCGACGCATCGAGCGCGCGCACCTGGCGGGATGCCTTGTCGACCTCGACGCCGGCAATCTGTGAAGGCGGATCGCTGCGGCCGACATCGGGCACCACCAGGGTCGTGCCGGCCTTGCTGAATCCCGCGCGGAGGTTGAGCATCCTCAGCAATTGTTCGCTGACATGGAACCGCTCCGCCAGCTTCTCGCGCGCGTTGCGGTAGCCGAGGCGCTTGAGATGCGCCATGCTCTCCATGCGGGCCGGAATGTGCCTGGTGAAGGGGCCGCGCGCATCCTTGGCCGTGACGTCGTATGTCGTCAACACAGGGCCGGCGAAAGTTGCTGCGAGCTTGTCCCAGGTCTCCCGCGTAAGCTTCCCGTCGGAAGGCAGCCCGTTCGCCGCCTGGAAGGCCGCGACGGCTTTGGTAAAATTCTGAGAAACGCGGCCGTCGATCAGGCCGGGGGAGAAGCGGGCGCGATCCAGAAGCACCTGCGCCTTGAGCAGCATGGGGCTGACGCCGTTAGGTTCGCCTTCGCTGAATTGCGCCTGATTGACGGCGTCGGGCTCCAGTCTCGCTGCCTGCGCGACACCGCACGCGAGCGCGAGCGCCGCCCAGATGACAACAAGGAGCCTGATCATCGACGTCACTCCGCAACCGCGACAAGGACCTGCCTCTAAGACGCGGCACGTCCGATCTGGTTCCTGTCGCGGGGAGCACACGAAGGTCATCGTGATATGCGCTTTCCGCCATATACGTTTGAATTTTAAGCTGGAAAGCAGTTCCCAAGAACGCGCATAAGTGGCACTATCGCATAAGGGCCTATGCATTGCCCGATTATATGGCCCCCAGTCCTGGTAACCGGCGGCTCCCCAACGCCCCCCGCCCGCGCCGTCGGTTGCCTCCATTTGGGCGTCAACTATCCAAGCTGGCTTTTTGTCGGAAGAAGGAGGCGGCGTTGCCCGCCGCCTCGGTCACATCAGACATGCTTCGGCTGAGCGCTTCCGAAGATGGGAGGAATGGCGCCATCCTCGATGAGGATGTCCTTCTTGCGAGCAAAGGCGACGAAAACACCCCTCGCTGTTTCTGCATCCACATCTCCGGCCAGGGCGGCCCTGCAAGCACGGATCGCGGCCTTCTGCTCGGGGCTGTTACCGCACCAGTCGATAACAAACTGATAGGCATCCACCACAGTGTTCAACTGGCGCGGAAATCCCATTCCTACCCAGACGCGGATTGGCTTTTCGAACGGTTTGGCAAGCATCGCGAACGTCCTCGATCCGCGATGAAGTTAGGCGGTCAGCCCGCCGCCCTTGGCGCCCTTGCCGATCATCCAGGGCAGGGTGGTGCTCACGTCTTCCTGGATTTTGGCGGACTTGGCGAAACCGCAAAATGCCTCCCTGGCGGCCATCAGCGGAAAGCCGCTGTCGAATGCCCGCTGGCAGGCGCGCAGCGCCGTTTCATAGATCGGTCCGCGCCGGTTCTTGGGCCATTCATAGAGAAATTCCAGGGCGTCTTCGAGGCAGGCGATTTCCTGGATGAGGCTGTTTCCGCTCTTGACGAAAACAGGGCTGTCGAACATCCGATCGTTCATAAGGTCCTCCAAGTCGAACGAACAATTTGAGTTTGAAAGGGGCGGGGATCGCAGCGGTCCGCGCCTCACTGCGATATGGGTTTATGAATTCGAGCCGTCAAGGACTTGGCGGATGCCGTCATGTCCTATTTCGCAGGCCCAACATTCTGCCCGCGATCAGTCGATGAGTCGGTATCCGGGCCGTCGGCGGCGGCACGTCAGCGACTGGGATTGAGCTTTTGAATACGCCCCTTGTCCAGCCGGAACACGCCGTCCGTACCGCCTTGCTGCTCGAAGTCGGTTTGAAGCTCATCCCACGTACCGAGATATGCGCCGCACTCGGCGCAATGGATCGGCGTTGTGGGTTGGGCATCGGCCGGGATTTGCAGACGGATGGTGCCGCAAAACGGGCATTCCAGTTTGTGGTCCAGATAATCGCCAGCCATTTTGCCGAGCATCGCGCAATCGGCACGTCTTCGCAAGCGAGGGATTCCGACGAGTTTGCTTCAGCCGGCTCGATCTGCGAAACCGCCAGTCGCCAAATGCCTTCACCGCCGCGGAGTCCGGCAGAGCATCCGCCGCATTCAGCCGGTCACGCGCGGCCTGAAGCGGACGTCTGAACACGCGCCCTTATGATCCGTGCTTCTCGCAGGAGCGCCGGTCGGTCGCGCCCGACGGCCTTTATCAGCCTCCTGGCTTGAGCGTCGGAGATGCCGGTTTTTTGCTTCAGCAGAATGACGAGCTGCTTGTCGTCAATTCGACCATGGGAACTGCCTTCACCGGGTTCAGTCATTTCAAGGATCCTCCTGTCAACCGAACTGGAAAGATCGTCGAAGGTTTCATCGCGGGGCCTAGCGTTGCTTCACTGTTGCTGTGGGGTTGTCCGCGTGGTGGCCGTCGCGGAAGCTCCGCCAGCTCCCGCTCGTCGTTAATCCCGACCATGTAGTTCGCGATGCCGTCTCAGTCCGAATTTCAGCTGCCCGGAGCCCGCCCGTTAAAGCGGACTAATCTCTTCGAACAGCCAGTCGCGAAACGCCTTTACCTTGCGCTGGCGGATCGCTTCCGGCGGATAGACCAGATAGAAGCTGGATACCGCCTTGAGCGCGTGATCGAACGGCCGCACCAGCCTGCCGGTGGCGAGATCGGCGGAAACCAGCATGGTGCGGCCGAGAACCACGCCTTCGCCCTGTACGGCCGATTCCACCGCGAAGGTGGCGGAATCGAAGGTGAGCCCGCTGTTGGGGTCGACKCCTTCGACGCCGGCGCTGGYAAGCCACGCCGCCCAGTCGATGCGGTAGCCGTCGCGGATCAGCGTGTGGTGCTTGAGGTCCTGCGGGTGCTTGAGCGGATGCKGGCCTTCCAAGAGCTTCGGGCTGCAGACCGGAAACACCTCCTCGCCGGTGAGGAACTCCGAGGTCAGTCCGTGATAGTGGCCGGCGCCGTAGCGGATCGCGACATCGATGCCGTCGCCGCGGAAATTGGTCAGCCTGCCGGTAGTCGAGACGCGCACATCGATATCGCCATGCGCGCGGTGGAAACGATAGAGCCTCGGCACCAGCCATTTTCCGGCGAAGCCGTCCGAGGTGCTGACGTTGAGCGTCGACCCGGAATGGCGCGAGGTCGCCGTTTGCGTCGCCAGTGCGACCTGGTCGAGCGCCTCGCGCACGGCAACCGCATAAGGCTCGCCGACAGGGGTGAGCCGCACGGAACGCGTCGCGCGCTCGAAGAGCTGCACGCCGAGCTGATCCTCCAGATGTTTTATCGCCCGGCTGATCGCGCCATGCGTGAGGTTGAGCTCATCGGCGGCCCTGGAAAAATTCAAATGCCGTGCGGCTGCCTCGAAGGCCGGCAAGGCGTTGAGCGGCGGCAGTCTGCGGGTCATGGCGAAGTCATTTGTGAGCTATGGTAACAAATACTTGCCAAACTTTGGTTTGTCCGTCGAGCTTTTTCCAGCCAAAAATCCTCACAGAATTTGTGATCAACGCTCACTTCAGGGCAAGCCTGCGAGGACATCATGGCCACCGTTCATCCCTTCCTCTGGTTCAACCTGGACGCAGAAGCCGCGCGCGACTTCTATCTGTCCGTTTTCAGGAACAGCCGCGCACTGCAAACCATCGAGTTCACCGACAAGYCGCACGCGATCTTCGACTTCGAACTCGAAGGCCAGCGTTTTACGGCACTCAACGCCGGCGGTGTGCCGCCGTTCAACGAGCGCATCTCGCTTTACATCGAGACGAAGGACCAGGCGGAGACCGACTATTTCTGGAACGCGCTGACCGCCGGCGGCGGCTCGGAACAGCCCTGCGGCTGGCTGAAGGACAAGTTCGGCGTCTACTGGCAGGTCATCCCGAGTGAGGCCTTGCGCCTGATGAACGACCCGGACCGCGTAAAAGCCGACCGGGCGCGACAGGCGATGTACTCGATGAGGAAGATCATCCTCGCCGACATCGAAGCGGCCCACGCCGGCCGCGCTTGATTTCCCGCATCACTCAAGGACAGAGAAGACCCATGACCAGTCTCCCTATGACTTCACTCAATGGAAAGAAGATCATTGTCGTCGGAGGCAGTTCCGGCATCGGCTTCGGCGTCGCGGCGGCTGCACTGGAAAGCGGTGCAGAGGTGGTGATCGCCGGCCGTTCGGCGGACAAGCTGAAGGCTGCTGAAAAGCGTCTGGGCGGGGCAGGGCGCGTGACGGGCGTCGCCGCCGACATGGCCAATGAGGCGGACGTCTCCCGCCTGTTCGAGCAAGCCGGCTCCTTCGATCATCTGGTGGCGACGGCCGGCACGCCGCCGCCCAATTATCCGATCGGCGAAACCGACATGGATTTCGTGCGCGGCTTCGTCGACGGCAAGCTGATCGGCGCGGTGATGCTGGCCAAGCACGCCGTGCGCACGCTGAACACGGGCGGCTCGATGATCTTCACCTCCGGCATCAACAAGGACCGTCCGCCGGTCCCGGGCGGCTCGGTGGTTTCGGCGGTCGCCGGTTCCTTTACCTATTTCGCCCGGGCGCTGGCCCTGGAACTCGCGCCGACCCGCGTCAACATCGTCTCGCCCGGCTGGGTCGACACCGAGATGTGGGACGAGATCGTCGGCGAAGCCAAGGCAAGCTATTTCGAGCAGATGGGCGGCCGGATCCCGGCCGGCAGGATCGCCAGGCCCGCCGACATTGCGCCGGCCTATCTCTATCTGATGCAGAACGAATTCATGACCGGCGAGACCGTCCATATCGACGGCGGCCAGCGGCTGGTGTGATCGGAAAGGCCGGACCTCTGTCTGAGGATCCGGCTTCGCCCATCGCCTTCCATCAGCCTCCCCGCCAGACCCTCGCTGAACGTAGCGTTTCCCGCGGAACGCTAATATACATGACGCTCGAATGAGCAATGCCTCCGCCTCGTCGAGGAATGCCATGCGAAGGGTCATCGTTGCCGCCATGTGCCTTGCCGCCGCGACAGGCGCCAACGCCCATGACTGGTACGAAAACAAGGTCGATCCGGTAACGAACTTCAAGTGTTGCGGCGGTAAGGACTGCCGCCCCATACCGCAGTCCTCGGTGCAATCCAGGGCAGATGGCGGCTATGTCTATCTGCCGGATGGCTTCAACATCCCGCCGGACCGCGTGCAGGAATCGCCCGACGGCCGATACCATATCTGCGAGAACCACTACGTCATAACCAACCAGCCTTATTTGCGCTGCTTCTTCGCGCCGCGGCTCAAGGTCTCGCGGCTGCTCCCGCGCTAGCCCCAACGCCCACGCAGCACTCGCTTGCGTTTAGGTCTGGTGGGTCAATAGCCCGCCGGACGCTCGGCCTGCGCGTACCCGAAATAGTCCATGATTTCCCGCGCCTCGCCTGTGTCGAAGCGGCAGGCCACGTTGGTTGGCAGCCCGGATCGCCAGTTGCCCCTATAGTCGGTGATCGGCTGGTTCACTTGGGCGTGCCGGCGAGCCGAATGCGGATAAGTCCATGCAGATTGCAACGGCTAATCCGGACAGTGCCGGTGATTTATATAACCGCCAGCGAAACGACTGGAGGGCCCGACGGCAGGCCGTTTCAGATAGAACGCATCTGAGGACGCAAAAGGAGATCATCATGGACATTCTTCGCGCAGGTTCGAGGCCTTCCGGCAAAGGTCCGGCAAATTGGTTCACCGGGACGGTGCGGATCGATCCGCTCTTCAATCCCTTCGACGCGGAGCGCGTGCAGGGCGCGCAGGTCACCTTCGAGCCCGGCGCCCGCACCGCTTGGCATACGCATCCGCTGGGGCAAACGCTGGTCGTCGTTTCCGGCCTCGGCCGCGTGCAGCGCGAGGGCGGCCCGGTCGAGGAAATCCGRCCCGGCGACGTCGTCTGGTTCGCGCCCGGCGAAAAGCACTGGCACGGCGCGTCTCCCGAAACCGCCATGACCCACATTGCCCTCCAGGAGGTCAAGGACGGCAAGGTCGTGGACTGGCTGGAACATGTCAGCGACGCCGACTACGGCGCCTGACCCGATCGACGAAAGGAAAGCAGGAAATGCTCGCAACCATTCTTCACAAGCCCGGCGACGTCCGTTGCGAGGAAGTCGCCGAAGGAATTGCGCGCATCAAGGAACTGACCAATGACATCGGCGCGGATTCGGTGCTGGAATGCGTCGGTACGGGAGAATCCTTCGACCAGGCGCTGGCCTGCTCGCGGCCTGGCGGCAAGTGCGCTACCGCGCGACGATTCTTGGGAGTCGTCGGGTCGCCTGACAGGCCCGCCTCAGTGCGGAGGCACTTCGGTCCATAGGTCTTTGGCAAAGCCGCGCTTGTCGAGAGCCCACGAATTACCGGTAACCACCGCCTTCCCACTCGCGCATTTGTAGGAATAGACGGCTTCGTGACCGGTCGCGAAAGCTGGTACGATGTCGTCATTGGGGTTGGTCTTGCAGAACTCGTCCGCGCCGGGGTTGTCGCGGGCCGCGTTCATTTTCGCGCAGGGCAGGTTGGCGCCGACGAAACRGGCCAGCACCTTGCCGTTCATGCAGCGGTAATTGGCCTGCGTCTGCAGTTCCGATTCCGCCGGCATGCCCTTGGCGCCTGGAAACAGTTTCTTGAACGCCTTGACCGTACCGCCGTAAAGCTCGTGCGAATAGGGGCGGATCGTGTCGTCGTTCTTCATCTGCCGGCAGAGCGTATAGAGGTTCTTCGCAAGCGCCGCGTCAGCGGTCGCAGGCGCCGCCGTGGCGCCGGCGCAAAGGGGCGACAGGAGTGCTGAGGCAAGAAAGCCGATCGTCGAAAGGCGAAATGCAGTCATCGTGATCTCCTTAGGCTGACCGGAGCAAAACGCGCAAGAACCCGTTAGACCAGACGGTAAGATTGCAGGAGCGGCAAAGATGGCGCAACTCGTCGACAAACAGGAGCCTCTAACCTTCCGCTTCGCCGATGATGGGTTGGTGCCCAACCACCCGCGCTGGCCGATGCTCGTCTATCCTGGCGCGGTGCCGCTGCCGGACGACGTCGATCCGGCTGCCGTCTTCGCCGCCAATGGCTGGGGCGACAGCTGGCGCAACGGCATCTACAGCTTCGTCCACTATCATTCGCGCATCCACGAGGTGCTGGGTATCGCGCGCGGCGCCGCCGAGCTCCGCTTCGGCGGAGACAACGGCAAGGTGCTCGAGGTCAAGGCGGGCGACGTGGCGGTGCTGCCGGCAGGCACAGGTCACCAGCGCCTGTCCGGCTCGGCCGACCTTCTGGTGGTCGGCGCCTATCCGCCTTTCGGCACATACGACCTGTGCCGGAGTCCCGAGCAGCATGCCGAGGCGATGCGCACCATCCCGACCGTCGGCCGGCCGGACAAGGATCCGCTCTATGGCGGCGACGGCCCGCTGCTGAAAGCATGGAGCGAAAGCTGAAATGGCAAGGATCGTCGCTATCGAGCATCTGACGCTGGACGGTGTCTTCCAGGCGCCGGCACGTGCCGATGAAGACACGCGCAACGGTTTCGAACATGGCGGCTGGGGGATTCCGGGCAGCGACCCRCAGATGCAGGAGGTCATCGGCCGCGCCATGGCCGGCAGCTGGTCGCTGCTCGCCGGCCGGACGACCTATGAAGACCTATTCGAAGGCTGGGTCGTCAGGCAGCCGGCCAGTCCGATGACCAGGGCGCTGACCGGCGCGCAGAAATTCGTCGCCTCGCATGACGCCGCGTATCAAGCGCGCTGGGAAAATTCGACGCTGCTTGCCGGCGATGCCGCGGAGAGGGTGCGCGCGCTCAAGCAAGGTCACGACAAGACGCTGGTCATGTTCGGCAGCGGCAAGCTGTTGCGCGCGCTGATGCGGCACCGGCTTGTCGATGAGCTGGTGCTGATGGTCCACCCGCTGGTGCTGGGCGCGGGCTCGCGCCTTTTCGAGCCCGGACAGGCGCCCTCGGCGCTGAAGCTGTCCAGCCAGATAGCGACCACGACGGGCGTGGCGATCCTCACTTACGCATTCGACGGCAAGGATGCCGCGGAGCGGCCGGAGTAAGACCGGGCTGCGGCCTGGCGCCTACGGATAATGTGTCTTCTTCGGCGCATAGGTCGATGGGTCGAAATCCAGTTCCTTCGGCAGCGGCTGGCTCGAGCACTGCAGATGTATCTGGCGCGCGAGCAGCCGCCGTTGCTGCTGCTCGTGCTCCTTGGCTGCGGCGACGAGCCCCATGCTGTAGGGGCCAACCAGCACGCCGAAACCCCAGCCGGGGTGCTCCTTCTCGCGGGCGGCGTAATCCGAAGCCGCCGTGCGGGCCTGCTGGCATTCCGGTGATGCCCATTTCGGATCCTGCTGCGAAAGCGAGGCGCTATAGTCGACCGGAGAGGACGCACATCCAGCCACTGCCGCGCTCAGCGCGACAACCACCGCAATTCTCATCATTTGAGTCCCTGCTAATTCAGGGCGGACAGTACACGGAACGCGTCTTCTCACAAGCCTGCCGATTGGACTACGCCCGTCTGGCTCGCGACAGGGCCGGGCGAATGAGCTGTGGGCAGCGATAGCCCGCTCAGAACCTGCGGCTGAGATAGGCCGACCCGCCGAGGCCGAAGCGCCACTCGGCTTCCACGCCTTTTGTGAGGCCGATCCGGCGTCCGCTGACGATAGCGGCAGGATCGGTCTGCGATCGAGCAAATTCGAAGGGCGGCGCGGTGAGCGAGAGGCCATTGTGCGAGGCGTCGATACCCAGCGCCTGGCAAAGCTTGCCGGGACCGGAGCAGAGCAGCCTGTCGTCATCCGTTCCGCGCCGCTTGCGCATCGCGGCGATGCCGGATTGCGGCTGGATCGCGCGGATCAGCACCGCGCTGCCCGGCAGGCACACCGCGTTCAGGCACCAATGCAGCCCATAGGAGCGGTACACATAGGCGGTGCCGGGGGCGCCATACATCGGGGCGTTGCGCGGCGTCCGGCCGCGAAAGCTGTGCGATGCGGGATCGTCGGGCCGGTACGCCTCGGTCTCGACGATGATGCCGCCGACACCGGCGAGCCCAAGCCTGACCCCGATCAGCGCGCGTGCCACCACGAGCGCGTCGCGGGCGAAGAAATCAGGCCCGCCGCTAAGCGGCATGGCGACTGGCGTCTATTGGACAGGCCATCATCGGCGTTCAACCCAGCAGATTGCGGGCCGTGCGCATGAAAATCCGCGAACCGATCGGGATCAGGTCGTCGGGGAAATCATAGTCGGGGTTGTGCAGCGAGGGATGGCGCTCGCCGGCGCCGAGGAAAAACATCGCCGACTTCGCATTGTGGCCGAAAATGCCGAAATCCTCCGAGGCGCGCATCGGCAGCATTTCCTCGCTGCGCGAGACACCTTCCTCGTCGAGCGCGCGGTTGAGATGCTCCACCGCGTCCGGCGCGTTGACGCTGGCGACGAAGATTTCGTGATAGTCGAAGCGCACCGAGAGACCGTGCTTTGCGGCGATCTTCGCGGCAAGCGCTTCCGCGGCGGCGACCTGCTCGGCCATGCGCTCATCGCGGCGGGTGCGCAGCGTCGCCCACACTTCCGCATAGCCGGGCGCGATGCCGAACACGGCTTCGCCCATCGAACAATGGGTAACGGTCACCATGCCGAAATCCTCATCGGTGAAAGTGCCTCGCCCCAGCGCGGGCAGCGCCGGCATCAGCTCGCTCACCGCCGGCATTGGCGAGATGCCGGTTTCCGGCATCGAGGAATGCGCGGTCTTGCCTTCGAGCACGATGCGCATGCCGCGCGAGGCGCAGTTGACGGTGCCTGCCTTGAGCCGCACCTCGCCGAACGGCACGCCCGGCAGATTGTGCAGCGAGAAGGCAAAGTCCGGCTGGATCTCGCCAAAGCGCGGGTCGGCGACGACCCCGGCCGCGCCATTGCCGGTTTCCTCCGCCGGCTGGAACATCAAGACGACGCGCCCGCGCGCCGGCCTCTCGCGTCCGAGTTGCCGGCCGAGCGCCGCCAGGATCGCGGTGTGCCCGTCATGGCCGCACATATGCGATTTGCCCGGCACCTGAGAGCTATGCTCGACACCCGAAAGCTCTTCGATCGGCAGCGCGTCGAGCTCCGAGCGGAACAACACCGTCGGCCCGGCCTTACCACTGTCATAGACCGCCGCCACGCCATGCCCGCCGAGCCCCGTCAGCACCTTGTCCGGACCGGTATCGGCGAGGAAGTCCACCACCTCCTTCGCCGTCTTTTCCTCCTCGTTGGAGATTTCCGGCTGCCGGTGCAGCTTGCGGCGCCATTCGGTCAACTCGATGRGGTCGCGGTTGGTCAGGGTCATGGGTTGGGGCCTCCGGTTGGGCTTTTCCGGTCACACAAACACGACAGGGTTTTTCTCGCGCCGTGCCATGGCGATCAATTCGGATAGGCCATTGGCCTCCGCAAAATCAACGCCCTATCTGACCACCTTCACCTGCGGCAGGTCGGGGGATGGGCCAAAAGGTTCCATGTCGGCGTTTTTTGCGCGTACAGTTCTTCCTGTCCATCCCGCAGCGCTCCGCAAAGGTCCAGAACCGTTGTCCGATGGTCCGTCTCGATACGGAGCAGCCGCCCGGTTTTCCCACAGCTCCCGGCGTCGGGCGGACTTAATCGGAAAATGCGACGTAAACCGCTGAAATCCTTAACACGATTTTCATCCCGCTCGCCTACCGACTAGGGTCATGGAAAAGCATGGCGAGCGGCTGGTTGCGGTTCCCTCTTCCGAGGGAAGGAGCGGAGCCGTGGAAGCCGGCATCCTGCGCGACCGGCTTGCGGATCTGAGCAAGGGCGTCTTCATCTCGATGCCCATCGGCACGGTGCTCGCGGCCCTGATCCTGGCGGTGCAACTGTTGTCCGGCGGCGGCCTTGCCGCGATGCTGTGGTTTATCGCGATCGCCTCGATAAACGGCGCGCGCGTGGTGCTTGCCGTCGCCCAATCGGGCGCGGCCGACGACAGGCCCAAGGCGGTGGGCGCCCGGCTTTCCCTTTATGGCGCGCTGGCGCTTGCCTCGGGGATCGCCTGGTCGTTTCTGGCGCTGCTGAGCGACGGATACACGACCAGCCAGGCGCCGCTCTATCTCATCGTGCTTGCCGGCATTTCGGCCGGTTCGGTCACCTACGGCACCTGCTACGCGCCGGCTTCGATCAATTTCATCACCCTGCCGCTCCTCACCGCCGCCGGCTGCGTTCTGGCCAAGGGCGGCGTCGAAAATTACGTGCTCGCCTTCACCATCCTGCTTTTCCTCGGCGGCATGATCAGGAGCGCGATGCTCGGGCAATCGCGCTTCCGCGAGACGAGCCGTCTCAAATACGAGGCACGCGAATTCGCCGCCGAGATGGAGCGCAACTCGAGGCGCGATCCGCTGACGAATCTGCTCAACCGCTACGGGCTGGAGCAGGCGATCGCCAGGCTCGGGCTGTCCGACGGCCCGTTCGTCGCAATGCTGATCGACCTCGACGGCTTCAAATCCGTCAACGACACCTATGGCCACACCATCGGCGATGATCTTCTGGTCAAGGTGGCGCGCAGGATCGAGGGTCACGCCCCGGCGGGTGCCACCATCGCGCGTATCGGCGGCGACGAGTTCGTGCTGCTTTTTTCCGCCTGCAGGTCGCGGCAAGCGGCCGGCGAGCTTGCCTCCGCCATCATCGCCGCCATCGCCAATCCGGATCCGGAGCTGAATTCGGTGCGCGTCGGCGCCTCGGTCGGCATCTACCAGTCGGAAAAGCCGCGATTGACCGAGATGCTGCTCAAGGCGGATTTCGCGCTCTACGCGGCCAAGCGCGGCGGCAGGAACGAATATTGCCTCTTCGACGCCGGGCTGGACGCCGCGCTGGAACGCAAGAACCGCATCGAGCGCGATCTGCGTGGGGCTATTGAAAACGGAGCCCTCTGTTCCTGGTTCCAGCCGCTGGTGCGGCTCGACACCAACGCGGTCGTCGGTTTCGAGGCGCTGCTGCGCTGGCATCACGACGTCCACGGCGCCATCTCGCCGCCCGAGATCGTCACCGCCGCGCGCGAAACCGGCCTGCTTTCGCTTTTGACCGAGACGGTGTGCCTCAATTGCTGCGCCATGATCGGCGAGCTCGTGAGGGACGGACGCCGCGATGTCCGGGTCGCGATGAACCTGTCGCCGCGCGAGCTCGAAGCCGGCAATGTCGACGACATGATCCTGACCGGCCTGAAGGCGAGGAATGTGCCCGCCGCGATGCTCGAGATCGAGATCACCGAGGAGGCGCCGGTCGACCGCGACCGGGTCGACGAAAAGGTCGGGCGCCTGGCGGATGCGGGCATATCGATCGTGCTCGACGATTTTGGCACCGGCTTCTCGACCCTGGTGTCGCTCAAGGACAGGCGCATCCGCAAGATTAAGATCGACAAGGATTTCGTCCGCGACCTCGCGAAATCCGTCGAGGACCAGGCGGTGGTCGAGGCGGTGATCGGCCTCGGCCGGACGCTCGGCATCGAGGTGATGGCCGAGGGCGTCGAGACCGACGCCGACCGCATGATCCTGCGCTCGCTGGGCTGCATGATCGGGCAGGGCTATCTTTTCTCGGCAGCACTCCCCATGCCCGACGCGCTCGCCTTCGACGCCGCTGCCGCTGAGATCATTTTCGAGCCGCTGCGCAATCCCCGCAGCGGCAACGCCGCGTGACTTGCCTGCGCGGGCATTCATCGTAGTTCGGCTGGCAAGCAGCGGCGAGAGGGCAGGGTTAGCCACGTGGAGCGCCCGGGTGGTGGGAAGCGCTCCGATGTCGGGCGTAATCGCATAGGGCGCTCCCCCTCTCCGTCTCGGCGCTGCGCGCCGAGCCACCTCTCCCCCATTTCATGCTAGGCGATTCACACATCTCGTAGGCTCCAGCCCCGTGCGATGGATTGGAAGTACTGAAGGCCGTGGCGGAAGGTAATGGGGCCTGGCGGCTTGGACTTGGGATAGCCATCCCATCCTCCGAGCTTGGCGATGATCCATGCGGCCCAGGCCAGGGATTTGGGCGGGTGAGGGTTTTTCTGAAGTTCGGTCTTGCCCTCCAGCTCGGGCACCAGTGCCTGCAAGGTGTCGATTTCGGTAGGCGTAAAGGCGATCTCGGCCGACTGTGCGGATGCTCCGTCGCGAGCTTGGACAAGCTGCATGATGATGCAGGCGGCGCGCGCGGCGATGGCGGTCAGCTTCATCAACCGCTCGGCGGTTTCCAACTGACTGTCCTCCAATTGCAGGCCCTGCTGCTTCAGGGTGCGGAAGAACTGTTCGATGGTCCAGCGCATCCGATACCAGGCAACGACCTGCCAGGCCATGGCCGCGTCTTGAACACCATGGGTGGTCAGCAGGCGCCACA